>JAABTM010000032.1 GCA_011389855.1 Desulfobacteraceae bacterium | reverse complement strand
GCGGTGGACGAGGCCCGCATCAAACGGAAACGGCCGTTGAATCGAAAACACTGGGAGATTCTCCTGGAGATCCATGAGAACAAGGAGTTTCTGGCGGAAATGGACGATGCCCGGTTGGAGCTTCTCCACGGCCTCTTTGCTTTGGAATACATCAACGGCGGGGTGTGGTACGACGTTAACCCGCTATTGAAGGACAGCGTTGTCGAGTACGGAGAGAAGTACAAATCAAAGAAAGAAGATGCTCCGTAAGAAAGACGAACTCCAATTTCCCTCCCTTTTCGCCCATATCCGGCTTCGAAAAGCCCAGGGCGCGCTCATCTTCCTCGGCTGCGACACGACTGATTTACAAAATCACCTGATCGACAGAATTCAAACGGAGCTTTCGAGCGAGTTCCATATCGAGCGGGTGCCGTTCCACATCCGGGAATGGGATCCGTTAGGGCATGTCGCATCTTTGGGCGGGGATCACAACGAAACCCTTTACCTGTTCACCGACTTTCCCTTCGAAACCTATGAAACAGACCCAGCGTCATTGGCCGACGACATTGAGCGGCTTATCGGTTCTTTGAACTTGGGCAGAGACGCCATACCCGAAAAAAATCTTAAATGCGTTCTGATACTTCCCACGGCGATCGAAGACAGACTCGCCTTGCAGGCGTCCGATTTCTATCATTTCAAAGCGTATTCGGCGGAATTTACGGATGACAGCCGATTTCATCGGTCCATTTCGGATTTGGGAAGTGGCGATGAAGGTCGAAGGGAACGCATCGAATCCCTGAAGCGAAGCCTTGAAAATGCTGAAAAAGAAGAAGATCGGGCATCGATATGTTCCGAATTGGGCCGGCTTTACTATGAGATATCGTCTTTCGACCAAGCGCTGGCGATGTGGACCACGGCAAGGTCTGGGTATGAAAAGTTAAGGGACGACAGACAATTTTCGAGGGTAACCGGCAACCTTGGAATCATTTACAGAGAATTGGGCGATGTGGAAAAGGCGTTGGCGCTCCATATGCAAGCCTTGGAGGTAGATCAAAAGATTGGGTATTTGAAGGGCCAAGCTCACCATTTGGGAAATATCGGACTGGTTCACACACAAAGGTCAAGATTGGATGAAGCCATCAAATACATTCAAGAATCGCTAAAAATATTCGAAAGTCTTGGTGATCTTGAAGGACAGTCGTTGAACTTAGGAAATTTAGGTAGAATAATTCACAATTTGGGCGATCCTCAAAAGGCTCTGGAATATATGGAAAAGGCATTGGATATTACCAGGAAAACGAGCGATTTTCGTGGGCAGGGAATCCAGTTGGGCAATATCGGGTCCATATATAATGATTTAGGTGATCCAGAGAGATCTTTGAAGTACCATAAAGCGGCGCTCGGGTTGCATAAAAGAATGGGCGATCAAAAGGGGCAAGCGGCGGATCTTGGCAATATTGGCCAGTTGTATAGAAAAATGGGCGAACCCGAGAGAGCCTTGGAATATAATAAGAAAGCGCTTACGATATTTCAGAAGATTGGGATCAGTGAAGGCGTAGCCATAAGTTTTGGAAGTATCGGTCTTTTGTATCAGAATGCGAATGATTGCAAAAGCGCATTGAAATACCACCGAATGTCCTTGGAAATTCATAGGAAAACAGGAAATCTTTCCGGTGAAGGCGGCGAATTGGGTAGTATGGGATTGGTATTTCAGATGATGGGCTGCCACGAAAAGGCTTTGAGGCGCCACCGGGAGTCCTTTGATATTTACAAAAAATCCGGGTATCTTAAGGGGCAGGGTGGCGCGCTTGGCAATTTAGGCGGAGTTTATAAAGAACTCGGTCGCTTAGAAAAAGCATTGGAATGCCACTCGGCGTCTTTAGATATCCATAGAAAGATCGGTTATGTTCATGGCGAGGCCAATCAACTGGGCAATATCGGTGTAATATACCATGAGAAGGGAGAATTCCAGAAAGCACTGGCTCACCTGAACGATTCCCTTAAACTTCATTCAAAGATTGGTTATCTTGAAGGCAAAGCCAAGTCTCTCGCGAACATCGGTTTGGTTTATAAAGATTTAGATCAACCTGAGCAGAGCTTAAAATATTTAAAAGAAGCCAAGTCTGTTTTTCAACATATCGGCTCTAAGAAAGAAACCGAAGAGACGGAAAACCAAATTCAAGAAATCGAATCCGGGGCCTCATCCGCTGTGTGAACCGTCACCTGCGTAAACGGAATCCCCCATCCATAAATATTGCACGCCTCCACGCAGATTCGCTGGATGGCACGGGTGAGGCGGTTGTAGAACGGGGCCGCCTTGCCGCTGAAATCGGCCAGGACGACGATGTCCAGGGACGAGGCGGCGGCCGATTCGAATTCGGCCCGGACGTTCAGGATCTCTTTTGCATACCCCATTTCCGCCAGCCGTTCCCCCACCATGGCGCCCATCTTTTCCGGCACGTCGTCCACGCAGACGGCCTGGTGTTCGTAATCGATGCCGAAGGTCACCTTCAGCCGGAAATTGACCGACAGATTGAGAGGACTTAACCCCAGGAAGTCGGCAATCCCATAGGTCCGCTGGGCCCCGCCCCGCTTCACCAGCCGGACCATCTCCGGCGTCTGGACGACCACCTTGCCGAAGGTCCCGTCCCCCAGAATCACCCAGTCGTCCTCCCGGCACGGAAACCAGGGTTCTTCCCGGTGAAAGGGCCGGGAAGTCATCTCCATCAGATTCCGGATGGGCAGCCGGATCTGCCCCGATTTCAGGCGCGGGTTTTCCAGGATGGTGTAGACGTTGAGGGTTTTGACCCGCCAGGAGACGCCGTTGTAGACGATCCGTTCGTTTTCCCGCACCGCCCCCAGGTTGAGGAGCATCTTGATCTGATCCCAGTACCGGGGCAGCCCCTGCCGGGCGGTCCAGGCGATGCCCAGGAGGAAGATGGCGGCGATGGTCAAAAGCACCCAGTCTCCGGAGACATAGAGCACCAGCAACGCCGCGCTCGCCGCCCCTACGAAGGTGAGGATGTGGTAAAGCACGTCGAAGAGGCGGACGTAAAAGGGCCGGTCCGTCACGCCGTGGATGGGCGACAGCCGGTAGATGAGCCGGTGGACCCACCGGAGGAGCAGGAAGACCAGCAGGAAGGAGAGGAAGGAGACGGCCAGGTTCCGGCCCCGGCTCCTGAAAAAAGCCCGCAGCAGTTGCTGGGACGACTCGAACAGGGATTTTTTCTCCTTCTCCTGCTCCTCCAGCCGGTACCGGGCGATGGTGAGCTGGTTTAGAACGTGCTGCTTCTTGTTCTCCCACGCCTTGGCAAGGGCCGTTATTTGCGTCTGTAGGGGCTTTTTTTCGGCCCGGTCTTTCAGGGCCTCGATGTTGGCCAGGGCCTTCTCGATGACGGCCAGCCGGCTTTCCTGGGCCGCCATCTCCCGCCGGAGTTTTTCCACCTGCCGGGGCCGCTCGGTCATGCCCTTGAGTTCCTGGATCACCGGCCCCAGGAGCACCTGGAGTTCTCTCTGCCAGTCGAAATCCTCGGACGGCGTTTCCTCGAAGGCCGCCATGTCGACGCCGGTGGCGATGGTCTCGAAATCCCGTTCCATGCTTTCGATCCGCTCGCTGAGCCGCTGGATCTCTTCGCCGATCCGGGCCTGCTGTTCCGGAGTCTGGGCCGCCTTGTAGTCCTGTTCCAGCCCTTTCAATTCCGTTTCGAATTGCCGGACGGTGTCGAGGATGGTCCGGAGGGTCTCCAGGGTGGAGAGGTCAGGCCCGGCAGGGGCGGCCGGGGACGTCTCCTTATCCGGCGGCGGTGTCCCTTCCTGGGCGCCGACGGGTGAAAACAGGATCATGACTGCGACGATGATCGACAGGTAAACCATTGCGAATCGGACGGATCTCACTGGCGCTCCTTTCGTGTCCGGAAGATGGAGAACGCCAGATTAGGGCGATCCACGCACGTTGTCAAACGGAACCCCGGCGGGGGACCTTTCTTTTGACACCTTCATCCAGGGGTGATATGGTGTTTTTCAACAATTTCGAGCGATTTAACCCTGCTGTCCGTCAAAACGACATCCCATGGAGATCCCCATGACCACAGAAACCGACCTGCAGGCGGGACTGGTGAAGGCGACCGGGCCGTTGACCATTTATGAGGTGGCCGCGCTTCGGGAAGACCTGTTGGCGGCCTTCGGGGCGTCGGAGGAAGCGACCCTGGATCTGGCGGAGGTGACCGAGTGCGACACCGCCGGGGCCCAGCTTATTTGTTCGGCCCGGATCACCTCCCGGGAAACGGGGAAACCGCTGAACATCCGGGCCGTCTCCGACGCCGTCACCCAAGCCATGGACAGCGTGGGAATGGACCCCTTCGACATACTGAACCCTTAGAGCCAACGCCGGGACATCCCCTGTGACGCCCGAGGAGTCGCTGAATGGACAAGCATAAAATGGTTTACCGGGAGGAGGCCTTCGAGCTGCTGGTGGATCTGGAGACCGCCCTCCTGGAGCTGGAAGAATCCCCGGAGGACGAGGAGCTGATCGGACGGGTGTTCCGGTCCCTCCACACCATCAAAGGGTCGGGGGCCATGTTCGGCTACGATGACGTGGCGGCCTTCGCCCACGAGATCGAGGCGGTCTTCGAGCGGGTCCGGGACGGAAAACTCCCGGTCACCAAGGAGCTGGTGAACCTGTCCCTGTCGGCCTGCGACCTGACCCGGAAAATGGTGGCCGAGGAGAAGCTCGACACCACCCATGCCGCGGAGATGATGGGACGGTTCCGGGAGATGCTCCCCGACCGGCCGGCAGGGGACAAACCCGAGGCTGCCGCCGCTTTACGGGCCTTCCAACTGGCCACCTATCGGATCCGGTTCCATCCCCATGCCGAGCTGTTCGCCACCGGGGCCAATCCGGCCCTGATCGTCAGCGAGGTCAGGGCAATGGGCGATTGCGAAGTGGTGGCCCATATCGCGGACGTCCCGCCCCTGGACCGGCTCGACCCTGAGGCGTGCTATCTTCGATGGGACCTGGTGCTCCGGACCGACCGGGGGGAAAACGCCATCGAGGACGCCTTTATCTTCGTGGCCGACAGCTGCGACCTGGACATCCAGGCCATGGACGCCGGCGCCGGCCCGGAAGGCGAGCCGGCCGATTTCCGCCGCATCGGCGACATCCTCCTGGAGCGGGGCGACATCACCCCCGACGCCCTGGACGAGGCCCTCTCGGCGCAGGCCCGGGAGCGGTTCCAGGACCGGGGGGCGGAAAAGCGGATCTCCGACATTGGCGCCGCGGCGTCCATCCGGGTGCCGGCCGACAAGCTGGACACCCTGGTCAACCTGGTGGGGGAACTGGTGACGGTCCAGGCCAACCTCACCCGCAAGGGCCGCATGTCGGACGACCCCGAACTCCTGGCCATCTCCGAGGAGGTGGAACGCCTCATCACCTCCCTCCGGGAGAACACCATGAGCCTCCGGATGCTGCCCATCGGCTCCACCTTCCAGAAGTTCCGGCGGCTGGTCCGGGATCTGGGGGAGGAACTGGGCAAGGAGGCGGTCATGACCACGGCCGGGGCCGATACGGAGCTGGACAAGACGGTGATCGATCAGTTGAACGATCCCCTGGTCCACATTATCCGAAACGAGATCGACCACGGCATCGAAGCGCCCCATGTCCGGGAGGCCCTGGGCAAACCCCGCCAGGGGACGATCCACATGTCGGCGGAGCACTCCGGGGCCAAGGTGCTGATCCGCATCTCCGGGGACGGGGCCGGCCTCGACACCGACGCCATCCGCGCCAAAGCCGTGGAACGGAACCTGATCCCGGCCGACATGGAGCTGGACGAGGACGAACTCCACCAACTCATCTTTTCCGCCGGCTTCAGCACGGCCGCGCGGGTCACCGACGTTTCCGGACGAGGGGTGGGCATGGACGTGGTCAATCGCCGCATCGAAGCCCTCCACGGCAACGTGGAGATCGCAAGCCGCCGGGGCGCCGGAACCACCATCACACTCTCCCTTCCGTTGACCCTGGCCATCATCGACGGTCTTCTGGTCCGCATCGGGGCCACCCATTTCGTCATCCCCCTGTCGGCGGTGGAAGAGTGCCTGGAAATGACGCGGGAGGAAGCCGACCGCTGCCGGGACCGGGGCATGATGCGCTACCGGGAGCGTATGGTCATCTACCAGAGCCTCCGGACCTTTTTCAACATCGACGGAGACCCGCCGGCCATCGAGCGGGTGGTGGTCTCGGACATCGGCGGGGAGAAGATCGGGTTCGGCCTGGACCAGGTCATCGGCCATCACCAGACGGTGATCAAACCCCTGGGACGGATCTATCGGGATATCGAGGGCGTCTCCGGGGCCACCATCCTTGGGGACGGCTCCGTGTCGCTGATCATGGACGTACACCGGATTTTTCAAGCCATGGAAGGGAACTCCCAATGAAGCGTCTGAAGGATGTCAAAATCAAACCGAAACTCATCGGCTTGTTTCTGGCGGTGGGCATCCTGCCCCTGATCCTGCTGGGGGGGATCGGCGCCTGGCTCACGTCGGACGCCATGACGACCCAGGCATTCGACCAGCTGGAAAGCGTCCGGGAGATCAAGCGGGGCCAGATCCAGCAGTTCTTCTCGGAGCGGCGGGCCGACATGGGGGTGCTCATCGAGACCGTGCGGTCGCTCAAGGAGAGCGGATTCCAGAAGCTGGCCGCGGCCCAGGAACTCAAGAAAAGCCGGGTGGCGGCCTATTTCCAGGAACGGCGGGGCGACGTGGAGGTGCTCTCCACCAACGCCGCGGTCCGGTCGGCCCTGTCGGGATTCGCCGCCGCCGTCGATTACGAAAAGGGCGCCGGCGGCGACGCATGGAAAGACGTCGCCGAGGAATACGGCGGCTGGTTGGCGCAATACCGGAACGAGTACGGATACGGGGATCTCTACCTGGTGAACCCGGACGGCCGGGTGGTCTACACCGTCAACGGCGGGTCCGAATTGGGCGCCAGCCTGACCTTCGGCGCCCTCAAGGAGAGCCCCCTGGCCCGATGCGTCCGGAAGGCCGAATTCAGCGTGGCCGTCCAGGATTTCGAATCCTACGAACCGGCGGAGGGCCGACAGGCGGCCTTCATGGCGGCCCCCATCCTACAGGGCGAAGAAAAGCTGGGAACCGTGGCCGTCCGGTTGACCCCCGCCCCGCTAAACGACATCGTTCAGAACCGGGAGGGGATGGGGAAAAGCGGCGAGACCTACCTCGTGGGCCGACACAACGACCGCATCAGCTTCCGGAGCGACATGCTGACCATGGGGGAGGGCGCCTACGTGGTGGGCCGGCGGATCGCCACCGACTACATCCGGAAAGCCCTGGACGGCGCGGCCGGCGAGGAGATCTTCACCGACAGCGCGGGGGCCCTGGTGATGGTGGCCTACAGCCCCCTTGAGATAGAGGGGCTCCAGTGGGCCTGCATCACCAAAATAAATCTGGAGGAGGCCATCGTCCCCAAACAGGCCGAGGGCAACGTCGATTTTTTCTCGGAATACATCCGTCGGTATCATTATTACGACCTCTTTCTGATCCACCCCAGGGGGAAGATCTTCTACACGGTCATCCATGAGGCCGATTACGGGACCAACCTCATGGGGGGTCCCTTTGCCGACAGCAACCTGGGCGATCTCTTTCGGCGGGTGCTGGAAACCCGGCGCTTCGGGATCATCGATTTCGCCCCCTACGCCCCCAGCAACGACGAACCGGCCGCCTTCATCGCCCAGCCCCTGCTAATGGAAGGGGAAACCGAACTGGTGGTGGCCCTCCAGCTCTCCCTGGGCGCCATCAACGCCATCATGCAGGCCCGGGAGGGGATGGGCAAGACCGGCGAGACCTACCTCGTGGGCCCCGATCACCTCATGCGGTCGGACTCCTACCTCGATCCGGTCCACCATTCGGTGGCGGCTTCCTTCGCCAACCCCGGGCGCGGCGGCGTCAAGACCGAGGCCGCGGACGCGGCCCTGTCCGGAAAGACCGGCGAAGAGGTGATCATCGACTACAACGGCAACACGGTGCTTTCCGCCTACACGCCCCTGGACGTGGGGGAGGTCCGGTGGGCCCTGCTGGCCGAGATCGACCAGGCCGAAGTGCGGGCTCCCATCTATCGGCTGCTGGGCATCATCGGCGTCGTCCTGCTCCTTATCGCCGGGGCGGTGACGACCATCGCCTATTTCGTGGGCCGGGGCATCGCCGACCCCCTGGTCCGGAGCGTCGATTTCGCCGAGACCGTGGCCGGGGGCGACCTTACCGCTCGCATCGATCTCGACCAGAAGGACGAGATCGGCCTGCTGGCCGGGGCCCTTACCGGCATGGCCGTCCGGCTCCGGGAGATCGTCTCCCATGTCCAGACGGCCGGGGCCAACGTGGCCGCCGGCAGCCAGGAGCTGAGTTCCAGCGCCCAGGAGATGTCCCAGGGCGCCTCCCAGCAGGCCGCCTCGGCCGAGGAGGCGTCGGCCTCCATGGAGGAGATGACGGCCAACATCCGGCAGAACGCCGACAACGCCGACGAGACCGAGAAGATCGCCCGGAAATCGGCCCAGGACGCCCAGGAAAGCGGCGAGGCCGTGGACAAGACGGTGACGGCCATGCGGCGGATCGCCGAAAAGATCTCCATCATCGAGGAGATCGCGCGGCAGACCGACCTCCTGGCCCTCAATGCCGCCGTGGAGGCGGCCCGGGCCGGGGACAACGGCAAGGGGTTCGCGGTGGTGGCCTCCGAGGTCCGGAAGCTGGCGGAGCGGAGCCAGGGCGCGGCCCGGGAGATCAGCGAGCTGTCCCGGTACAGCGTCGATGTGGCGGAACGGGCGGGCAAGATGCTGACGGCCCTGATGCCCGACATCCGGAAGACCAGCGAACTCATCCAGGAGATCAGCGTCTCCTGCAACGAGCAGAACTCGGGCGCCGACCAGATCAACAAGGCCATCCAGCAGCTTGACGAGGTGATCCAGCAGAATGCCTCGGCCTCCGAGGAGATGGCTTCCACGGCGGAGGAACTCTCCAGCCAGGCCGAACAGCTCCAGATGCACATGGCCTTTTTCAAGGTGGAGCGTGAGACCCCGGCCAGGGCGGCGGAAAAGGCGAAAACGGCGAAACCGGAAACCCATGACCCGCCTCCGGTCGCCGACGCGAAGCCCGCAAAAACCGAAGGGGGCGAGCCCCCCGGCGGCTATCCCCTGAGCCTGGAATCCGGCGCGGCGGGGGATGCGGACATCGGCGAGGAGTTCGAGCGGTATTAGAAGGGAGGAGGCAGGACTATGTTGGGCAACATCAAAACCGGATGGAAACTCGCCTGGGGGTTCGGCATCGTGCTCCTGCTCCTGGCCGCCACCGCGCTCATCTACGGATACGCCGTCCGCCGGACCACCGACGGTTTTCAGCGCCTCATCGATTACGAGATGGCCCTGGCCCGGCACGCCTCGGAGATCGAGACGGCGATGCTCCAGTGCCGTCGGGCGGAGAAGGATTTTCTGCTCAGGAAGGACAAAACCTACGTCGGAACCTTCGACGCCCAGCTCCAGTCCCTGAAGCGGGAGGCGTCCGCCATCGTCGACCTGGCCCGGTCCGCCGGAGACGGCGACGCCGAGGCCAAGGCGGCCGGCATTCTTCAATACGCGGATGCCTATGCCGCGGCTTTCCATGACGTGACGGCGGCCTGGGAACGGCGGGGCCTGGATCACAACTCCGGGCTCCAGGGGAAATTCCGGGACATCGTCCACGGCCTCATGGCCGATATGGACCGGCATCAGGTGGGGGAAATCTATATCGCCTTCCTGCGGATGCGGCGGCTGAGCATTGAATACCGGCGCGGCCGGGACCCGGAGATCCGCCGGCGGCTCGCGGCGGCGGCCGCGGATTACGCGGCCCTGCTGGCGGCGGCCGGCGGGGATTTCGCCGCCGTGGACGCCCAGAAGGCGGCCCTGGCCCGGTACCGGGCCGCCCTCAACCGGCTCGCCGCCGGCGGCCCGGCCATGGGGGACGACAAAGCCGTCTCGGCCATGGCCGACGCCGCCGCCGACATGGATGCGGCCCTGGCCTCGGTCTATGTGCCCAACGGCATGGCCCTGACCCTCCAGATCCGGCGGCGGGAGAAGGATTACCTCCTCCGGGGCGACCTCAAATACCAGGATGCGACCCACGCCGCCATCCGGGATTTGCGGGAGGCTTTCCGGTCGGCCGGGGTCGCCTCCGAGCACCAGGCCCGGGTCGATGCGGCCCTGGACGCTTACAAAGAAGCCTTCGACGCCCTGGTGGCCGAAGATCAGCGGATCGCCGACCTCGTCGCCGCCATGCGGACCGCGGTCCACAAGATCGAGCCGGCGGTGGCCGGCCTCCACGAGGGGGCCAGGGCTGAAGCCGAGGAGAACCGGCGGGCGACGGTGGAGAGCGCCGGGGCCTACGGCCGCCTGGCCGCCGCAGTGGCGATCGCGGCCGTCCTCTTGGGGATCGTCTTTGCGATCATCATCGGCCTGGCGGTGACGCGGCCGGTGCGGGAGATCCTGGATGTGGCCGGGGCCGCGGCCCGGGGCGAGCTGGACCGGGAGATCAAACTGCGCCGGAAGGACGAGATGGGCCAGGTGGCCGACGCCTTCCGGGAGGTCCAGGAGACGGTCCGGCGGTTCCTGGAAGAGGTGAACCGGGCCGTGGAAAACGTCCGGGAGGGGCGACTGACCGAACGGGGACGGACCGACCGCTTCACGGGCCAGTGGCGGGAGATGATCGACGGGGTCAACGGCCTCATCGACGCCTTCATAGGGCCCATCCGGATGGCCTCCGACGCCATGGCGCGGATCGCCCGGGGCGATATACCGGAACGGATCCGGGGGGCCTATCGAGGCGATTTCGAGGAGATCCGGTCTAACGTCAACACCATGATCGACAACCTGGGCCGGTTCGCGGCCGATCTCCATGAGGCCGCCGAGCGGGTGGCCTCGGCCAGCCAGGAGTTGAGCGGGAGCGCCCAGGAGATGTCCCAGGGGGCGTCGGAACAGGCCTCTTCGGCGGAAGAAGCGTCGGCGTCCATGGAGGAGATGGCGGCCAACATCAGCCAGAATTCCGACAACGCCGGCGAAACCGAGCGGATCGCCATGAAATCGGCCGGTGACGCCCGGGAGAGCGGGCAAACCGTCGCGGACACCGTGGCCGCCATGCGCCAGATTTCCTCCAAGATCGCCGTCATCGAGGAGATCGCCCGTCAGACCGATCTGCTGGCCCTCAACGCGGCCATAGAGGCGGCCCGGGCCGGCGATTCGGGCCGGGGGTTCGCCGTGGTGGCCTCGGAGGTGCGGAAGCTGGCCGAACGAAGCCAGCGGGCCGCGTCGGAGATCGGCCGCCTTTCGGAATCCAGCGTCGAGGTGGCCGACAACGCCGGCCGGATGCTGGCCCAACTGGTTCCCCACATCCAGAAGACCGCCGAGCTGGTCCAGGAGATCGCGGCGGCCAGTTCCGAGCAAAACGCCGGGGCGGATCAGATCAACTCGGCCCTCCAGGGGCTGGACCAGGTGATCCAGCAGAACGCCTCGGTGGCCGAGCAGATCACCGCCACCGCCGAACAACTGGCCACCCAGGGGGAGATGCTCCGGGAGACGGCGGGGTTTTTCACCCTGGCCGCCGGCCGGACCCGCCGGCCGGGCAAGGGAGAATCGTCCGACGCGAGGCGCCCCCAATCCAAGGGGGCTTCCGACGACGGGGCGGGCTACGCCCTTCAGATCGACGACGGGGAAAAGGGGGAATCCGACGACAGCGGCTTTGAAAAATATTGATTTTCCCCGACATGGGGGATAGAAGAAATCGTGAATGCTCATGAAATCCGGACGCCTGTTCCAATGAACAAAATAGACAAGGAGGAGTCATGCCACTAAAAGAGACAGCCCTGGCGGATACGGGACAGTATCTGACTTTCAAGATCGGCGATGAAGTGTTTGCCCTGGAAGTGTCCCAGGTGCGGGAGGTGCTCGACATGAGCCGCATCACCCGGGTGCCCCGGGCCCCCGATTTCATGCGGGGCGTGATCAACGTCCGGGGCAGCGTGGTCCCGGTGGTGGACCTGCGGCTGAAGTTCGGGCTGACCCAGACCGAGAACACCGTGGACACCCGCATCGTGGTGATGGAGATCAGCCTGGACGGTGAAAGCGCCGTGCTGGGGGCCCTGGCGGATTCGGTGGACGAGGTCATCGAGCTGGCGCCGGCTCACATCGAAAACCCGCCCCGGATCGGCATGCGGTGGCGGACCGAGTTCATCAAGGGGATCGGCAAACGGGACGACAAGTTCATCATCATCCTCGACATAGATCGGGTCTTTTCCACGGACGAGCTGGCCCTGGTGGCGGATGCGGAAGCCACCGGCGCGGAGATCGACCTGGATGCCCCCATCGAGAGCCCGCCCCTCCATGAGACGGCCGAGACGGCCGAGATGGCCGGGGGATGATCGCCATGCCCGAATACCAGTTCGCCGGACAGTCCCGGCCCATGACGGGGCGGACCTTCACCCGGTTCAGCGCCTTTATCCGGGACGAACTGGGGATCAACATCACCGACGCCAAGCGGACCATGCTCCAGGCCCGGCTCCAGAAGCGGATGCGGCTGCTCGGGCTCTCGTCCTTCGACGATTACTACGATTTCGTGTTCAGCGACCAGGGCCGGCGGTCCGAACTGCTCCACATGATCGACGCGATCACCACCAACAAGACCGATTTTTTCCGGGAGCCCAAGCATTTCGACTATTTGACCCAGACGCTGCTGCCGGAGCTGATCCGGACCCACGGCACGGGGGTCCGCCGGCGGGCCGCCTTCTGGAGCGCCGGGTGCTCCACCGGGGAGGAACCCTACACCCTGGCCATGCTCCTGTCCGATTTCGCGGCCCGGCGGCCTGGGTTCGACTTCTCCATCCTGGGCACGGACATATCGGGCGAGGTGCTAAAAAAAGCGGTGGCGGGCATTTACGATCACCAAAAGATCTCGCCGGTCCCCATGCCCATGCGGAAAAAATACCTCCTGCGCAGCAAGGACCGGACCCATAACGTGGTCCGGGTCATCCCGGAGATCCGGTCCAAAGTGACGTTTCAGCGGCTCAATCTCATGGAATCCGATTTCCGCCTCCGGGAGTCCTTCGACGTCATTTTTTTCCGGAACGTCATCATCTACTTCGACCGGCCCACCCAGGAGCGGGTTCTCCACAGCGTCTGCCGTCATTTGAAACCCGAGGGATCCCTGTTTCTGGGGCATTCCGAAACCCTCAACGGTTTGAACGTGCCGCTCGAATCGGTGGTCTCCACTGTCTACCGGAAGGTCGCCTGATGGAGACCGGCGAGGTGTTGGAAACCCTGTATCTCAAGCCCGGCGAGATGGTCGTCCGGACCGAACCGGCGCGGATCACCACCGTCCTGGGCTCCTGCATCGCCCTGACCATGTTCGCGCCCCGCCTCCGGGCCGGGGCCATCTGCCACGCGCTGCTGCCGGTCTGCAAGGAGCTGGACCGCTGCCGGGAACGGTGCGGAACCCCCTACAAATACGTCAACTGCGTCGTTCCGGAGATGGTCCGGGGATTGCAGCGGTATGGGGCCGCGGCGCGGGAAATCGAGGTCAAGCTCTTCGGCGGCGCCGACATGTTCGGGCCGGTCCGGCGCGACGGCTACCTGTCGGTGGGCCGTCAGAACATCCAGGCCGCCCTCCAGGCCGTGGAACGCTTCGATCTGAGGATCCGGCTCAGCGACGTGGGGAACAGCCACGGCCGGAAGATCCATTTTTTTCCCCATACCGGCGAGGTCTGGATGAAGCGGCTCGGTTCCGGCCAGCGGCCCGCCGTCCAATCGGACCGGATCCTGATCAACTCCCAGCCGGCAAGGAGCGGATGAAAAAAAAGATCAAGGTACTGGTGGTGGACGACTCCGCCGTCGTCCGCCAGACTCTCAAGGAGATCCTCAATTCCGACCCCGGCATCGAGGTCATGGCGGTGGCGTCCGACCCATTTATCGCGGCCCAGAAGATCCGGCGGGAGGTGCCGGATGTCATCTCCCTGGACGTTGAGATGCCCCGGATGGACGGGATCACCTTTCTCCAGAAGATTATGGCCCAGCACCCCATCCCGGTGGTCATCTGTTCCAGCCTGACGCCCAGGGGGTCGGACACGGCCATGAAGGCCCTGGAATACGGGGCCGTGGAAATCGTGGAAAAGCCCCGGCTGGGGACCAAGCGGTTTCTGGAGGAGTCCCGGGTCCGGATCTGCGACGTGGTCAAGGCCGCGGCCCTGGCCCGGCGGAAGCCGGTGTCCAGAATCCGGGCGGTGGAGCCCAAGCTGACCGCCGACGCCGTCATCCCGGCCCCGGCGTCCAGGGCCATGGTCCAGACCACCGAAAAGGTAGTGGTGGTGGGAGCCTCCACCGGCGGCACCGAGGCCCTCCGGATCTTTCTGGAGGCCCTGCCCCTGGACGCGCCGGGGATCGTTATCGTCCAGCACATGCCCGAGCAGTTCACCGCCGCCTTCGCCCGGCGCCTCGACACCCTCTGCCGGGTATCGGTGAAGGAGGCGGCGAACAACGACACGGTGCTCCGGGGCCGGGCCCTCATCGCCCCCGGAAACCGCCACACGCTGCTCAAGCGGAGCGGCGCCCGTTATTACGTCGAGGTCCGGGACGGTCCCCTGGTTTGCCGCCACCGGCCCTCGGTTGACGTTCTCTTCCGGTCCGCCTCCCGGTACGCCGGGCGAAACGCCGTGGGGGTGATCATGACCGGCATGGGCGACGACGGGGCCCGGGGGATGCGGGAGATGAAGGAGGCCGGCGCTTTCAATATGGCCCAGGACGAGGCCACCTCCGTTGTCTACGGCATGCCCCACGAGGCGGTCAAGCTGGGCGGGGTGGACCGGGTGCTCCCCCTGGAGGGGTTGGCGCCCATGGTGATGCGGGCATGCGCGTGACCGACGAATTGATGGCCGCCTTCGCCGACGCGGCCCGGCTGTGCCTGCCCGGGGAAAACGCCGACGCATCGGGAGAGAAGGGACGGGCTCTGGCGCGGCTCAAAACGGCCATCCATGATGTGAACAATCTGGCGGAAGAGGCCCAGTCGGCCAACCGGGCCAAGAGCGAATTCCTGGCCAACATGAGCCACGAGATCCGGACCCCCATGAACGGGGTCATCGGCATGCTCGACCTGGCCCTGGAGACGGAATTGACCGGCCCCCAGCTGGAATACCTCCAGCTGGCCAAGTCCTCGGCCGAGGCCCTGCTCTACCTCCTCAACGACATCCTCGATTTTTCCAAGATCGAGGCGGGAAAACTGAAGATCGAGGAGACCGCCTTCCGCCTCTCCACGGTGATGCGCGCGGCCCTGACGCCCCTGGAATTCCAGGCCCGGGAAAAAGGGCTGACGGTGACCACCCGGGTCGATCCCGACCTGCCGGAGCGGCTGGTGGGCGACCCCTACCGGCTGCGCCAGATCATCGTCAACCTGGTGCGAAACGCCATCAAGTTCACCGAAACCGGAGAGATCGCCATCTCCATCGACCGCACAGACGATCCGGCCGGCGCCGTCCCCGCCGAACCCGGGACAGGCGGCCCGCCCCCCGTCGGCCTCCAGCTCTGCGTGCGGGACACCGGCATCGGCATCCCCGAGGAACGGCTGGAGACCCTCTTCGACGCCTTTGTCCAGGCCGACGGCTCCATCACCCGGTCCTACGGCGGCGCCGGGCTGGGGCTCAACATCAGCAAAAAGCTGGCGGGCCTCATGGGCGGCCGGATCTGGGGCGAGAGCCGGGTGGGGCGGGGGAGCGCCTTTTACGTCGCCCTTCCCATGGCCGTCCCCGCGGGCGACGACCCCATCCCGGGGGCGAAGGCCCTGCCGGACCCGCCCGGCGCCCTGCCCCCGGCGGAAGAGGGGCGGGCGCGCATCCTTCTGGCGGAGGACGATTCGATCAATCAGAAGGTCTTTTCCCGGTTTCTGAAAAGCCGCGGCTATGCGGCCACCATCGTGGAGGACGGGCTGGCGGCGGTGGCGGCCCACGGCGACGGCGGCTTCGACCTCATCCTCATGGATTTGCGCATGCCGGTCATGGACGGCCTGGAGGCGACCCGGCGCATCCGGGAGCGGGACGACAAAACCCCCATCATCGCCCTCACGGCCCACGCCTACCAGGAGGACCGTCGGCGGTGCCTGGCGGCCGGGATGAACGGTTACATCTCCAAGCCCGTGGACCGGGACGATTTTTTCAAGGCCGTCGAAGCCTATCTGCCCCGGATGCGATCCGCCGACCGGCGCGGGAACCCTCCGGTCCCGGACCGGCCAGCCGGGAACCCGGCCCGGAAACTGACGCCGGAGCGGGTCGAGGCGTTCACGACAGCCTTCCGGTCGGCCCTGGACGCCGGGGATGCCGGGATGCTGGAAGAAACGGCCCGGGAGATACGCCGGGCCGCCGACGGGGCACTGGCCCCGGCGGCCCTGGACGACGCCTTCCGACTGGTGCTCTCCGCCCGCGCCGGCGACTTGGACAAAAGCCGGACGCTGGCCGAAGGGCTGATCCGCCATATGAGGCTATAACCCCTCACCTATAACGGAGATTGTCCTATGAAAATATTGATTGTGGAAGATGATTTCGTTGCGCGGCGCACCCTCAAGGAGATTTTGTCTCCCTACGGGGAATGCGACGTGGTGGTGGACGGCGAAGAGGCGATCCAGGCGTTCCAGCTCGCCTGGGACGAGCGGGCCCCCTATCGTCTCATCTGCATGGACATCATGATGCCCCATGTGGACGGGCAGGAATCCCTCCAGCGGATCCGGGAGGTCGAGCGGGAGATGGGGGTCAAAGGCGCCGACGAGACGCGGGTGATCATGATCTCCGCCCTGGACGACCCCAAAACCGTGGTGGACGCATTCTACCGGGGCGGGGCCACTTCCTATATCGTCAAGCCGATCCAGAAGAAAAAACTCATCGAGGAGATCCGCTCCTTCGGCCTCATTGCCTGACCCCCCGTCCACGCCGACGGCCGGGCACGGGCGTCGGCGGTTCCCCCGCGACGGGGGGCGCCGGAGCGGGCCGTCTTCGGTTTCCTTTGGACAGAAAAGAATCCATGTGTTACAGGATATGGGATGACGAGGGCGTTTTATACGGACAACGGCGGAACTTAACCCATGACCACACCCCCAAAAGAGGCGAAGGACATCCAGATCCTGGTGGTGGACGATGAGGACATCATCCGGGAAATGCTCCGGGAGACGGTCGCCTACGCCGGCTATAAGTGCGCCGCCGCCGGCGACGGCCGCGAGGCCCTGGAGGCGGTCGCCCGCACGTCCGTGGACGTCGTCATCACGGACATCAAGATGCCGGGGATGGACGGCATCGAACTCCTCCAGCGGGTCAAGGAGGGATACGACGCCGACGTCATCGTGATGACCGGCTTTATCGAGGATTTCACCTACGAACGGATCATCGACCTGGGCGCCAGCGATTTCATCGGCAAACCCTTCCGCAACAAAGAGCTGATCGTCCGGCTCAAGCGGGTTCTTCGGGAACGGTCCCTCCTGGCCGAACAGCGGCGCACCCATCAGAAGCTGGTGACCTACAGCGAAAACCTCGGCATCTCCAACGAACAGCTCCGCCAGGCCAACCGGGAGGTTCAGGACGCCTACCTGGATACCATCAACCGGCTGGCCATCGCCGCGGAATACCGGGACGAAGAGACCGGCGACCACATCATCCGCATGAGCCGATACAGCGCCATGACCGGCGAACGGCTGGGGATGGACAAGGCCGCGATCGACAACCTCCGGTACGCCTCTCCCATGCACGACGTGGGCAAGATCGGCATCCCGGACCGGATACTGCTGAAGCCCGGAAAACTCATGGCCGATGAATTCGAGATCATGAAGCAGCACACCACCATCGGGGCCGACATCCTGACCAATTCCCGGGCCGACATCCTCCAGTACGCCGAGCAGATCGCCCTTTCCCACCACGAGCGGTGGGACGGCTCGGGCTATCCAAGGGGGCTGGCCGGCGAATCGATCCCCGTTACGGGCCGCATCGTGGGGATCGCCGACGTCTTCGACGCCCTCACCTCGGACCGGCCCTACAAAGACGCCTATCCCCTGGAGGTGGCGCTGGAGATGATTCGTCGGAATCGGGGAAGCCACTTCGATCCCGACGCGGTGGACGCCTTCCTGGCGTTGAAAGACGAGATCGCGGGGGTGCTCCGGGAGTTCAACCCGAACCGCTCCCTTCACTTCAAGAACTTCCGATGGAGCGAGCGGGAGACCTATCCCCTCTCCGACTTCATCACCGACTTAGACGGCGTCTGACTACCATGACGCAATCCAACGCAAAGACCCGCTTCGTAAACGGATTCAAAAACGGGGTCCGGCGGATCAAAGACCTCTTGAACCGGGTCCGGTCCGCGGCCCGCAAGACCCAGGCCGCGCCGCCGGAAGCGGTGGCGGCGGCCCTGGCCGATTACCAGGCGGCCCTGGTCGAGGCCGGCCGGGGGTCGGAGGACGATTTTCTCCGGTTAGGCCGGGAACTGGAAGCAATCTACGCCGATGTGAACGATCTGGTGGCCGAGACCCTGACCACCATCCGCCGCACCGCCGGAAACGACGCCGGGGCCGAAGAGAGCGTGCTGGTCAAGATCGACGGCCTGGTGCGCCGGTCCTTGGAGGATCTCAACCGCCGCCGGGGCCAGGTGTCCGGCCGGCTGGAGCGCATCGACGCCGTCGGCAAGCGGTTGAAAGGCCTCGACCGGCTCTGCTCCGCCATGGAGCGGCTGGCCATGAACCTGCGGGTGGTGGGGTTCAACATCCGGGTGGAGAGCGCCCGGTCCACCGATTCCCAGGACATGTTCGGGGTGGTGTCGGAACGGATCAACCGGTTGTCGGACAACGTGGGCCGGAACGCGGGACAGATACGCGAGGACGTCCGGGACGCCGCCGACCGTCAGCTGGCGGCCGGCGAGGGGATATCCCTCGGCCTGAAGCGGCTGGACGGCCTGGCCTCGGGGGCCTCGGCGGCCGTGAGCGGGTCGGTGCGGGACATCCAGACCCTCATGTCCGGGGCTCTCTCGGCCATCGAAGGGGCCGAAACCCATCTCATCGCCATCTCCCGCCAAATCGGCGAAGTGGTGGCGGGGATCCAGATCCACGACAGCATGAGCCAGCGCATCAGCCACATCAACAAGGCCCTGGAGGACGCCGCCGCCCTCTGCGCGCCCGACGCCGGCGGCGAGCTGATCCGCCACGGCGAGGTGGACGAACGCCGGTTCACCGCCGCCCATTCCATCATCGAACTCCAGATCGCCCAGCTGCGCCGGATCATCTCGGACATCGAAACGGGCCACGACGCCACCCAGACCGCGTTCGACCTCATCCGGGAGGAGATCCAGGGCCTTGCCGCCAGCCTCCTGGACCTGAAGACCGACACCGCCGGGGATCTGTCCGGCGAAGAAGCGGCCCGGGATCCCTTTGAATCCCTTAGGACCGATCTGCTGGGGCTCCGGGACCTGATGACCGAGGCGTCGGACCTGGTGGACCGGATCCAGGAGACCGCCGACGCCGCCGTGGCCACCACCGAGCGGCTGGAAGGCCACATGACCGAGGTGGACGGCATCGGGTTTGAAATCCGGATGATCGCGTTAAACGCCATCATCAAGGCGGCCCACCTGGGGGAGACGGGCAGCGCCCTGGAGGTGGTGGCCCAGGAGGTCAACATCCTCTCCGACGAGACCAACCGGTTCGTGGACCGGGTCAAGGGCGTGCTGGACGGCGTGGTGAAGCAGGTCCGGGAGCTGGACGTCAACGGTACGGGCAAAGAGGAGGAGAGGGCTGCGGGCGGCGCGGCGGATCTGGCATCGGGCATCGCCGAGGTGGCCGCCGCCTACGACCGGTTCCGGGACGCGTCCGCCCGGATCTTGGGCCGGGCCGGGGAGCTGGAGTCGGAGATCGCCCGGACACTGTCGGACCTTGGGTTCCTGCCGTCCCTTTGCCATGAGCTGTCGAAACTCCTGGAGCGGATGGAGGAGATCGCCGCCATGCTGCGGCCCCGGATCCGGGAGGACCTGCGGTCCTCGGTGGACGAGGTCAATCGGCTCACGGAGCGCTACACCATGCGGCTGGAGCGGGGCGTCCACCGTCAGCTCCTGGAGGATGCAGGCCCGTCTCCCCCGGACCCCGAGCGTCCGCCCGAGGAACGAAAAAAATCGCCGGAAACCGATGAACTGGGAGACAATGTCGAACTTTTCTAGAGGAGTTGCTTAGATGGCCAAACGCATCATGACAGCCGATGATTCAGCCAGTGTCCGGCAAATGGTCGGTTTTACGCTGAAACAGGCGGGATACTCCGTGGTGGAGGCGGCGGACGGCCGGGAGGCCCTGGACGCGATCGCCGCATCGCCGGTGGATATGCTGATCACCGACCTGAACATGCCCGGGCTCGACGGCATCGAGTTGATCCGGGAGGTGAGAAAAGATCCCCAGTGCCGGTTCATTCCCATCATCATGCTGACCACGGAATCCCAGGAAGGGAAGAAAAAAGAAGGGAAGTCCGCGGGCGCCACCGGATGGATCGTCAAACCCTTCAAGCCCGACCAATTGCTGGCCGTGGTCAAAAAGGTGCTGGGCTGACGCGGACCCCAGGCGGTCCCATCTTCGGGATAACGGGAGCGACACCATGAAAACACTCATCGTCGAGGACGACCTCGTCGCACGATTTCTGGTGAAGGATTTTCTGAACGAATACGGGCCCTGCGACATGGTGGCCGACGGCGAAGACGCCGTCGGCGCCTTCGAGATCGCCCTGGATAAAGACGCGCCCTACGATCTGATCTGCATGGACATCCTCATGCCCCGCATCGACGGTCTCGAGGCCCTTCAGCGGATCCGGGCCGTCGAAAAGGCGCGGGGGATCAAGGGAAGCGACGAGGTGAAGGTGGTCATGATCACGGCCCTGGACGACGCCAAAAACGTGATAAACGCCTACTATCGGGGCGGCGCGACCTCCTACATCGTGAAGCCCCTCGACAAGAGGAAGCTTCTGGAGGAGATCCGCCTCCTGGGGCTGATCAAGAAAAAACTGTAACTACAATAAATCCCAGCCCGCCGGTTCTCGTCCCCAAAGGGAAAAGTCGCCGGGTTGACGATACAATAGCAGGACGAGGAGGAACCACGGATGACACGGTTAACGGAAACAGTCGATCAGGCGGTCAAGGCCATGGGCCAAAAAGAGGGCAAATACCTCACATTCACCCTGGCCGACGAGGAATACGGCATCGGCATCCTGAAGATCAAGGAGATCATCGGCATGATGCCCATCACGCCGGTGCCGCGGACCCCGACCTTCGTGAAGGGGGTCGTGAACCTCCGGGGAAAGGTGATTCCGGTCATCGATCTGCGCATCCGGTTCGGGCTCAAGGCCATGGAGTACACCGACCGGACCTGCATCATCGTGGTGGAGATCGCCGGCGAATCGGGCAGCATTATGGTGGGGCTGGTGGTGGACACCGTGTCGGAGGTTCTCAACATCAAGACCAACGACATCGAGGAGACCCCGGCCTTCGGCGCCAATCTCGACACCGACTACATTCTGGGCATGGCCAAGATGGAGGGCGGGGTCAAGATCCTCCTGGACATCGACAAGGTGCTCCGTTCCGAGGAGATCACGCTGCTGGAAAAGACCGGTTGATCCGGCGGCGGCCCTATGCTGGTTTTTGATTTCGACGGCGTGCTGGTGGATTCGGTCCGGGAGGCGGCGGCGACCGGCTACAACGCCGTGACCGGAAAGACGGTCGCCCGGCTGGACGACCTCCCGCCGGGTCTGTACGATCTTTTCCGGCGGAACCGGCCCGTGATCCGGTCCGCGCCGGAGCTGTTTACGCTCATGCGGTGGTGCGTGGACCATTACGAGACGCAGCCGGAGGCCCGGATGACCCGGGAGGCGTTCGAGAACCTGCTGGATGCCGAGGCGTTGCCGTCGGACGAACAGGCCTCCCGTTTTTTCGAGGCCAGGGGCCGGTTCATGGACGCGGATCGGGACGCCTGGCTCTCCCTCAACGCTCCTTTTCAGCCCCTGTGGGACCGGCTGCGGGACCGATTGCGGGAGGACCGGGACGGGGACGGCCCGGTGATCCTCACCAACAAAAACCAGGCCGCGGTGCTGGAAATCTGCAGCCATTTCGGACTGACGGCGTCTCCGGACAATATCTACGGCGGCGACGAAAACCGCCCCAAAACCGAGCGGATGACGCGCCTGGACGAGCGCTTCCGAAACCGGCCCTACACCTTTATCGACGATGCGCTGGGCAATCTCGTTGAAATGGACCGCCGTTTCAACGGGGAAGAGAAAGTGATCCGTCCGGTGCTGGCCCGATGGGGATACCTGGGATCCGGGGATGTTGACGAAGCCCGGCGGCTGGGGTATGATGTGTTCGATCAGGATGATCTGATGGCGATCATTTGAGGGTGTAATCCTCTTATAGTGATCGCCGGCGGCGCACAGCAGCGCCGCGATGGACGGCTTCAGCAGACGTTACAACCTAAATTCCAACAATCCGGTTTGTCGATGCTCCCCATGCGATCGCTGAAATGGATAGCCGTATTCAGCCTCTTCGTCGCGGCCCTGGCCTGCAGCGAAGCCCCTCCCTATTGTGGATCACCCAATTTTACAGACGCTTCAGGCGCCTACCGAAAGCGGATCGAGCTGACCCGAACCCAGTTCGAAAACCGAATCGCCGACTACCGCGCCCCCCGGTTCGGCCTCCGCTTTTCCCTGGACGACGACCTGGGGTACACCTCCAACCATTACTACTACGACGGCCGGGAGCGGATCTGGCCGGTACCGGATCATGAAGAACGCCTCTATTTCCAGGTGTTCTACAAAAACGACCCGGAGGCGCCCAAGAAGGCCGCCGTCACGGTGATCGGCCACGCCCAGGAACGCCAGGGCGAAGACGGCGACTGGGAAAAAACCAAACATTTCTGCCGAGCGGAACCGCATTTTATGCGGATTGCGGAGAATATTCATGATCATTTGGCGGGGAGGCCGTGAATGAACGGAAGGCGGCCAGATTAAGCTCAAAAATGTTTTGATTCAATACGATAAAGAATCTTCCTGCTTAAAAGCAAATGCGGGGTGAAAAAATGTTGTTGACAATTTTATAAAACATAATGTATATGTCCTAAGGACATATACATTATGTTTTATTTTTTTAATTGGACTTGTTTAAAAAGGTCTGATGGGCATATAAAATCTTGAAAAAACAACTCTCCCTATCCAAAGCGCTAACTCTTTCCCTTGGCGAACTAAAACAACCCGTTATTATCAGTTATCAATTGGGTGTTCTGTTTTTTTATCTGTGTTTTGATAAAAAATATAAAGGACAATATATAGATTTACCCCAAGATAGCATTGATTTTGAATTGTTCGATAAAACTTTGAAAAAATTGTTAGAAACAGGTGTTCTAAATCAGTTTCAGGAGTTTGAGAATATCTTTAGTGTTATTGGAAAAAATGTATATCTGGAAGAAGAGGTCGCCTGTAGCGTCGATCCATTTGCATTTATTTCCCACTTGAGCGCCATGGCATACCATGGGCTGACTGATCGAATGCCGAAAATTATTTGTCTTTCATCTCCGCCACAAAAAGAATGGCAAAAATTCGCTGGTGAAAAAATGCAAAAAGACCTTAAAGCCGATTTAAATCTTTACAAGGAACGCAACTTGCCTTTATTAAAAAGAATTCGTTTAAATAAAATTCAAAAAAAAGCGGTGCAAAAGTATTCTAGCATTCATTTGGGGGCCTATAAATCCATCAAAGACAAGAACCTCCGGGTTTCGAGCATAGGCCGTACGTTTTTAGATATGCTAAAAAAACCGGATCTGTGCGGTGGTATATATCATGTGCTTGATGTCTACAAAGAGCATGCCGCCCCTTATCTGAGGCTGATTATTGACGAGCTGGATCGGCACGGTAGGCCTATAGACAAGGTTCGGGCCGGATACATTTTGGAAGAGGTTTGCGGCATATCTCATATTGAAATCGATAAATGGCAACCATTCGCAAGTAGAGGGGGATCCAGGAAGCTTGACCCCAGTGAGGAATATAGCCCTTCTTTTTCCGAAAAATGGTGTCTTTCCATAAACGTCGAGATGGACTGAAATGACAGATTCCATAATTTCATCCTGGGTGAAAGAAAAAAACAATCCTCTTCCTCAAGCATTCCGGCAAGCAGTCCACACTATATTGTTTGCCATTTCTCATTCCAGAGATTTGTATCCCCAGATGATCATGAAGGGCGCAATTCTACTGGCAATTCGTCATAATTGTATTCGAAACACAAAGGACATCGATTTTTCAACCAGCAAGATGGTCAGAGAATTCGATAAGGATAGATTTTTGTCTGATTTAGCTGACAATCTCATCCTTGCTACAGAAATTCTTGATTACGGAATAGACTGCCGGATTCAGTCAAGCAAATTTAAACCGTCATCGCCGGATGCGACATTTCCAACTTTGAAGATTAAGGTCGGCTATGCCTACAAGCACGAGAGAAACAGTCACAAGAGGCTTTTAGCAGGAAACTGCTCACAGGTGGTAGAAATCGATTACAGTTTCAATGAGGCGACATATTCGATGGAAAAAATCTTCTTGGAAAACGGCGGAACGCTGTTGACCTATAGTGCTACGGATTTGATCGCTGAAAAATTTCGGGCTATTTTGCAGCAACGCCAACGAAACCGGACGCGGCGCCAGGATGTTTATGATCTCTATTATCTGTTTCATCATCGCCAGCCATTTACAGACGAGGAGAAAAGCAAAATTTTTGACAGCCTTGTTAAAAAGGCCGCGGCACGCGGCATTACAGTCGAACTGTATTCCATGAGAGATCCGGAAATCAGGAGAAAATCCGGGAAGGAATATGATCGTTTGCAGTCAGAGATAATCGGAGAACTGCCCGAATTTGATACGGCATACAGCTATGTTCGATCTTTTTATGAGAATTTGCCCTGGAGCAACATCGTGCTTTTATGATTCTCTGGATCTGAATCAGTAAATGAAACTTTGCGATATCTTCACCCCTTCCTCCCCCCCGCCCGATATGGTCGATGATCGGCTTGTCATACTCATCCACGAGCACCACCACCGGCCGGCCGGTCTCTTTGTGAAGGGAAAGGATCAACATTCCGATTTCCCCTCGAAAAGGCAGGCAAATGTTGAAACGAGGCGGGACTTGCCGAATCTGCGGGAACAGAACAGAAAGTAGAAGTCCTGGCCCGGCGCCGCCCCCGGATGCTGTTCAAGATTTTTCTTGACAATAAGAGATATTTGAAGATAAAAGGCGGAAGAGTGGAACAATCCATGACAAATCAAACGCCGGAACAAAAGGCGCGGGACGAGATCGACAGGAAGCTGGTTACGGCCGGATGGGTGGTGCAGTCAAAAAACAAGGTGGATCTGTCCGCCGGGACAGGCGTGGCCGTCAGGGAATACCTGACGGATGTCGGCCCGGCCGACTATGTGTTGTTCGCGGACGGAAAACCCGTCGGCGTCATTGAAGCCAAGCGGGAGGAAGAGGGTGAACGGCTAACGGTTCACGAAGACCAGGCCGCGTTTTATGCCAAAGCGACCCTGAAGTACAATCTCAATGAAGAACCGCTGCCGTTTGTGTATGAAAGCACCGGCGGATTGACCCGGTTTACCGATTACCGGGATCCGAAACCCAGGTCGCGGCCGGTGTTTCATTTTCACAAACCAGAAACGTTGGCCAAAAGCCCTGATTCAAATGGCCACCGGCGCGGGCAAAACCTTTACCGCCTGCACTTTTGTCTATCGGTTGTTGAAACACGCCAATGCCCGGCGCATCCTGTTTCTGGTGGACACCCGCAACCTGGGCGAACAGGCCGAGCAGGAGTTTTTAAAATATCAACCCCCCGACGACAACCGCAAATTCACCGAGCTTTATAATGTGCAGCGCCTGAATTCAGGCTATATCGCCTCGGACAGCCAGGTCTGCATCTCCACCATTCAGCGCCTCTACGCCATTTTAAAGGGCGAAGACCTGGAAGAGTCGGCGGAGCTGGAAAACCCCAACGAATCCGACTGGCAATGGCGGAAAAAAGAGCCCATCCCCGTGGCGTTCACGCCCAGATACCCCGTGGAGCAGTTTGACGTTATCGTGATTGACGAGTGCCACCGTTCCATCTACAACCTGTGGAAGCAGGTGCTGGAGTATTTTGACGCCTTTCTGGTGGGTTTGACCGCCACGCCGGACAAGCGCACCTTCGGCTTCGTAGAGACGCAATGCATTGCGTCTCTACGGTGGACGGCCGGGCGAAAATACGGCAATCGTTCTGGCGACGGGACGTAGAGACGCAATGCATTGCGTCTCTACGGTGTGCGGCCGGGCAAAA
>JAABTM010000031.1 GCA_011389855.1 Desulfobacteraceae bacterium | reverse complement strand
ATCCAATTTTCCGATTACGGCACAGGATCCGTAAATAGTCCTCATCAACAGTAAAGGATGGGCCCATGGACTGGAAAGAGGTCTGCGAACATCCGGATTTACAGAATCTTCCGTTCAAAAATCGCGGTTGGTCGAAGACTTTCCCCGGAAAATTCAAGTTCCTGAAGGGTAGGAATTAGGTGGATTACGGAAATGAATCCCAACAAGGCGAATTCAACGGCGCCGCTCGCCATTTGCCGCGCGGGAGTAAACTCCCACGCTATTTTATGATGTCCCTACAGGACATTTTTTACAATTTCAGTCCTGTAGGGACGACACATAGTAGCGTGGGAGTTCACTCCCGCGCGGTCGGGCGGGATCAAGTTTGGTATATGGACTTTAGCAATTCACCCAAGAATAAGAACGACGAATGCCGCGACTCAGCCCTAAAATAAATCTGACGACGCTCCTTCTTCTGTTTTTCTCTACGGGGCCGGCCCTGGCCGTCGATTACGGCGCGGAACTGACGGTCGGCGATACGGAGATCACCTTTCACATACTGGTGATCATCGGCGGGATTTTATTCGTGGCAGCGGTCCTTGCCGGGCTGATCAAGCTTTACTATCACGTTGGTCTGCCGTTCCTGGTCTTTCTGACGCGGGTGGCCCTCCCCATTCTCTTCATGGGCGGGGTCGGCATGTGCGCTTTCGCGTTTGTGGGATGGGCGGCGGGTCAGCTGCTGGTGATAACCCAGATTATGTCGCTGATCGGGGCGTTATTGGGGCTGGTGTGGGGGGCGCGTACATTCGGCCAGAAGGGCCATGAATCGGGCCCCGTCCGGCTGTCGGACTTCATGTAGCGGGCGGGCCCCGTCATCCCCCCTTGCCCTCCGCTGACTGGATGGGTTTGGCGGGTTCTTCTTCCTCCTGGCGGTACTGTTTGATTACATCGGTGAGGGTCTTGGCCAGTTCGGCGACGCTCTTTTCCAGGTTGGCCTGCCGTTCTCGTTGCTGCTCTTCGATGGAGCCCTCTCCTTCTTGCCGTTTTATCCGTTTATCGAGCATCGCCTCGAACTTCATCTTTTCATTTTCAAACCGCACCCGCTCGGCCTCCTGCTTGATGGGCTCGGTCTCCATCCCGTATTCTTCTTTTTTGTGGTTCAATTCACCATGTTTGTATTTCATAATTTCGTTTTTGAGACGATATTCTTCAATCGCCATTCTATCCACCTCCAACAGCTTCATTTTGATCTTGGCCACATCCTCGATAGGCAATTTCTGAAGCCAGAACATAAAACGATCAGGATTTTTCAATCGAAGGGCGTTTAAGAGCTTGACGCTGACGTCAAAGGGCAAAATTTTCCGCAACACCATGAGAAGCGGCGGCGCATTGGTCTTTTCCAGAAACTGGACGGCCCCGGCGACCGACATGTTCTGAAGCAAATCCGCCGTCAAATCGGGGTTCGACTCCCCGATGACGCCGATTAGCTCGTCTATTTTCGCCTCCATCTCCTCTATCGCTTCTTTTTTATGCTCCTCCGACAATCCGTCCGGGGCAAAGACAAACGTGGGCACGGTCAACCAGAGGTTCAGCAGCACCGACGGTTTGAACTTGGGATCGAACCCCGGGCTGTTGAACCAGCAGGTGTAGACGGCGGCGATGGTTTCAGGCTTGAAATTGAAGAAATATTTGGCGGCGGCGAAAAAATCCCAGCGCTTCCACTCGTAGTCGTCCTTGGCCATCCGCAGATTTCGCGGGGCCTTGACGTCGAATTTGGCGTTAAGCAGTTCAGCGGCCCGGGGGGTCATCCGCAGCCAGACGTACCGGTCCACCATGGCCGGGCGGGTGACCACCAGTTTGGCGATGTAATGTCGAAACCGCGATGTGATTTTGGCCATTTCTCTCGGTTAACTCCTCTCCCCCGGCGTCCTTCTCACGCCACGTTCCAACTGAACATCCGCTGAATCAGCTCGATGCTCCCATCCAGTACAAATCCCACGAACCCGATGGCGATGATGATGGCGCCGAGGCGGTCGTATTCCATGGTGTCCCGGGCGTCGTTGATGATGTAGCCCAGGCCGCTGGAGATCCCCAGGAATTCGGCCGGCACCAGGACGATCCAAGCCACGCCCAGGGCCAGGCGCAGGCTGGTCAGGATGTAGGGGATGGACGCCGGCACCACGATCCGGGTCAGCAACTGGTAATCCTGGGCGCCCTGGTTCCGGGCCATGTTGACCCAGTGAGGATTGACCTGGGAGACCCCGTGGGCCGTATTGAGGATGATGGGCCAGACCGTGGCCATGGTGATGAGAAAATAGATGGCCGACTCGAAGCTGTGGAACACCAGCAGGGCCACGGGCATCCAGGACAGGGGGCTGATCATCCGCAGAAACTGGACGGGGGTGTAGGTCAACAGTTGGAGCTTCTGGTAGAACCCGATGAGCAGGCCGAACGGCAGCCCGATGATAAAGGCTATCGTGATGCCGATCATCACCCGCCGGATGCTGGCCCAGACCGACATCCAGAACCGGGATTCGAAAAGAAGTCCCCAGAAGGCCTCCAGGGTGGGGACCGGCAAAAATCCCGAAAACTGCTCGTAGCCGGGTCGGGCGAACAGCGCATAGCCCACCGCCACCCACAGCAGGATGAACAGCCCGATGCCCAGCAGGGAGTAGCCGAGCCGGAAGGCCAGATACCGCCAGGTGGGGCCGAGCTTCTTCAACCGTTTCTGAAATAGTTGGGGCGTGGTTTGCATATCCGGCGGCTAAAGCGCGATCACTTCCTCCCGTTGCCAGGGATGTTCGAGGTCGATGAGGTCGAACCGGTCCGGACCGCCCACGGCCTCGATGGCCCGTTTGACGAACCGATCGTCCACCAGGTCACGGGCCGCGTCGTCGATATTCAGTTTTTTCAGGAACGCCATGTCCCCCTCCATGACCGTTTCGCGCATCTCCCTGACGATGAACCGCGTGGCCGACGGGTAAGGATAGGGCTGAAACCCGATGCGCCGGATTCCCCACTCGGGATGGCGGATCGCCTGGGGGACGGCGCCTGGGCCGTAGGTTTCGGTCTCGTACCCGGTGAAAACCCGCTTCAGCACCGCTTCACCCGTGGGCAGATACCCCTCCCCCTCCCGGCTCAGGATCCGGGCCGCCCCATCGGGATTTTCAATGACCCACAACTGGGCCCGGACGATGCTGTTGATCACTTTCTGGGTGAAGACGGCGTATTCCCGGGAAAACTTCTCCTTCATGACGATGACGCAGCAGGGATGGTTTTTCCACATGTCCCCCGTAAACCGCATGATCCTGGCGCCGATCTTGAGTTCGCTCAGGGCGTTGAAGGGCTCGGCCACGATGAAGCCGTCGATCTTCCGGCCGGACAGGGCCACGGGCATCTCCGGCGGCGACAGCACGAAGAGGTTGACCTCGTCGGGTTTCAGGGCCGCCCGCTGGGATTGGATCACCGGGGTCAGCCCGGCCTGTTTCAACCCCATCTGAAGGATGATGTTGTGCATGGAATACCAGTAGGGAACGGCGATCTGTTTCCCGCCCAGATCGGCGAAGCCCCGGATTTCCTCGTCGCCCCGGACGGTGAGGGCGCTGCCGTTGGTGTGGTCCCAGGCCAGCACCTTGACCGGCGCCCCGTTGTTGTAGCGCATCCAGACCGGGATGGGCAGGAGGAGATGGGTCACGTTGAACTTGCCCGTCAGAAAGGATTCGGAGAGGGTGGACCAGCTGCGGACCCGGAGGGGCGGCGCGACCTTCAGCCCCTCCTCCCGGAAATAGCCCTTGGCATGGGCGATAAGCAGCGGCGCTGCGTCGGTGATTGGCAGGTAGCCGATGCGCAGGGTTTCGTGGCCGTCGGCCCGGGTCCGGCGAACCGGGAACCCCGAGGCCGCCATCCCCGCGCCGGCGGCTGCGGCCGTTTTAAGAAAATCTCTTCTGGTCAGCGTCATCTCGCGCCTTTCCCGCCCTATCTCCTCTGGTATCCATCGAAGGATTCCCGCAGCTTTTTGAGAATGGCGGACCGAAGGAGAAAAAATCCCCGGCTGGCGATGTCACGGGGAAAATTGAGGTTGACTTCGTAAGTCTTCAGAATGCCGCGGGGCCGCCCCCCCAGAAGCACCACCCTGGTCCCCATGAGGATCGCCTCGTCGATGTCGTGGGTCACGAACACCGCGGTGAATTTCTCCACCATCCAGAACTCGATCAACTCCTCCTGAAGGTGGGACCGGGTGATGGTGTCCAGCGAGGCAAAGGGCTCGTCCAGAAGCAAAATCTGGGGATGACCGATCATGGCCCGGGCCAGACAGACCCGCTGGGCCATGCCCAGGGACAGCTCGTGGGGCTTGACCTTTTCGAATCCCGACAGCCCCATGATCTCGATGAGCTGCGCCGTCCGGACCGTGAGATCGTCATGCTCTCCCCGGAGCTTGCACCCGAAAACGATGTTCTCCTCCACATTGAGCCACGGCAACAAACTCGGCTGCTGAAAGATCATGGCCCGGGAGGGATGGGGCTGGTTGATCCGCCGGCCGTTGACCCGGATCTCCCCTTCGGAGAGGGGCAGCAGCCCCGCCATCAGATTGAGCAGCGTCGATTTGCCGCAGCCCGATTCCCCCAGGATGATGACGAACTCCCCCTCCCCGATGGATAGATCGACCTCCTCGAGCACGGACAGCTCCTTTCCCGCCGGCTGGGGGAACCGCTTGCAGACCTTTTCCATCTGTATGGTCATGGCTGTAGGGTCATGGACCGGGAGAAACCGTCATTCGAAGAGATTCTGGACAGCCGTCTGCTCTTTGCCGGTGAGGACGTAGTCGATGTCCAGCAGAATCTTGACCCCGCTGTCCATCTTGGCGATGGCCAGGATGTGCCTGGTGTCGATGCTGGCGCCGAAACTAGGGGTGTCTTCGATCTCCGACGCCTTCATGGTCAGCACCTCCGAAACGGTGTCCACCACGATCCCCATCTGGACGATCTTGCCGTCCACTTCGTGCTCCAGCACGATGATGCAGGTGCGGTCGGAGTAGTCCCGTTCCTCCATGCCGAACCGGAGACGCAGGTCCATGACCGGGATCACCTTGCCCCGCAGGTTGATCACCCCTTTGATGGCCGGGGGCGTCCGGGGAATGGACCGGATGGGGATCATGCCGATGATCTCCCGGATCTTGAGAATGTCGATGCCGAATTCCTGCTCCCCCAGGGTGAAGGTGAGGTATTTGCCCTCCTTGTTGAGCATGGCCTTGGAGGAAAGGACCACCTCCTCGTCGGCCTCGGTTCCCCGCTGAAGGATGTCCACCGCCAGATCGATGGAGTCGTGGAGCACCGAGGAGCGTTTGCCAGGCGTCCGTCCCTGGCAGGCATGGTCGGCGAACTGGAGATCCACGAATTTTTCCAGATCTATGATCGAACCGATCCCCATGTTCCGGTGCATGTAGCGCTGGATCTTGTCCAGATCCTCGATGGGCGGATAGAGGTCCCCGGATTTGATGCCCATCTTTTCCGTCAGGACGTTTTTGAGCAGGGGTACCTTGAGCCCCAGTTTTTTGGTGGGATCGAGAAAGGAGACGCCGATCTCCGCCGCGGTTTCGGGCTTTTTTTCGATGAACTTCCCGGCCTGGACCAGCATTTCGGAAAACTCGTAGACCGCGTCGCTGTAACGGTCGATGACCTCCTCCCGCATGGCCACCACGCAGCAGGGATGCTGCTCCCAGAGTTCCCCGGACAGGAACTGGAGTTCGGCGATGCCCGACGCGATGGCCTTGGTGCCCAGGGGTTCGGCCACCATGAACCCGCCCGATCCGGGGTTGGCCCGGAGGAATTCCGGCATAAGAATGGGGTCGATGACCTCGAAATTGACGTCGATCCCCTTTTCGCCGGCCACGCCCGCCTTCAAGCCGATTTTGCTGAAGAAAAGATGGCACAGCATGTGGTGGACCGACATCGTGTGGGGAATGAAAAAGGACTTGCTCTTGAAAAAATTCTGGTACGGCTCCCCATAGACGCCCTGGCGGTTCCGGACGAAGATGGACCCGTTTTTGTGGGCCAGCATGATCAGCTTGACGGGCGCGCCCGAGCCGAAAAGATCCATGGCGATGGGGGCCAGGATGCAGGCCGCGTCCACCCGTCCCTTGCCCAGAGCCTCCTTGACCAGGTTCCAGCCCTGCATGCACTGCAGCTCCAGCTCGAAATACCGGGGCGTCATTACCCCCCGTCGGATCAGCTCCGCCAGCACCCCCACCACCAGGTGGTCGGTGATCTGGATATGGGCGATCTTGAGCTTCGGTTTGCCGGACCGGGTTTCCCGCTGACGATCCTCGGCCCCCAGCAGCGCTTCGTCGCTCTCCTTGACCCCAAAGGCTTCGTGGATCTTGCTTTTCAGCTCGTCCTCATTGAAGGGTTTGGCCACAAAGGCGCTGACCCCGGCCTCCCTGGCCTTGCTCTCCTGTTTGGTCTCCCCCTGGGCCGTGGCCATGACAAAGGGGATGTGCTTGAACTGGTCGCTGGTGCGCACCCAGACCAGCAGTTCATACCCGTCCTTATTGGGCATGTTCCAGTCGCTGATGATGAAATCGATGCCGTCTTCTTCCTGGAGCTTCCGGACCGCCTCTTCACCATCCTGGGCCTCAACGATATTTTCAAAGCCCAAAGACCGGAGGGTTTTCACCTCGATCTTTCGCATGGTCATGGCATCTTCGACCAACAGGATTTTCACATCTTTGGGATCTATGGACATGGGATGACCTCCATATGGGTTACATGAAAAGGCAAACGCGCCGCGCAAACCCACATAATACAGAAAAATCTAATGTTTGTAAAATACAAATATGAGACCGAAATCCATATTGACAAACCGGCTGGACCTGATACGGTTATGTCGTCATCGAGGACGCCCCCGGAACCGCGCCGGGGCCATGCGACTAGGTTCAACCGAAAGGAATCCCCATTGAAAAGACTGCTCCCCTGCATCGTGATGCTGACCCTCCTCGTGGGGTGCGCCCAAATGGAGCGGTTGCGCCCGACCCCTTCCCGGGAGGCATCCCGGAAACCGCCGGAACCCGCCATCAAGATCGGCATGAGCAGCCTCGCCGTGGTCAAGAGCATCGGCTTTCCCAACAACGGCGCCAGCCTGGGCGACTGCGCCGGCGTCAAACACGACGTATGGGTCTATGACGACGTCGATCTGCTCCTGATCTTCAAAGACGGCCGCCTCGGCGGCGTTGTCGGACCGGGCGGCGAGCGGCCGTCGATCCGGCTGTATCGATAAGCTTCGACAGCCGCCCCCAGGGCGTTGCCCTGGTCTGGTATGTGACGCCCTTTCAGGGCCAACCCCAACATCCGTTATAATCAGTATCCTTTGTCACATAAACTGCTTGCTCCGATCCAAACTCCGATATTGAATCGCTTCCGAAATGTGATGGGGCGCCATATCCGCCGCGTCTTCCAGGTCGGCGATGGTCCTTGCGATCTTGAGGACCCGGTTGTACGCCCGGGCCGACAGCCCGAGTTTGTCCACGGCCGTTTCCAGGAGCCGTGCCGAAGCGGAATCCACTTCGCACCATTTTCGGATATGGCGACTGGCCATCTGGGCGTTGCAGTGGATACGGGTCCGGGACAACCGGTCCGCCTGCACCTTTCGGGCCCTGGAAACCCGGTCCCGGATGACCGACGACGGTTCCGCGGCCACCTTCCCCACCAGATCTTTGTACGGGACCGCCGGAACCTCCACATGGATGTCGATCCGGTCCATGAGGGGGCCGGAGATCCGGGAGCGGTACCGGTTGATCCTCTGGGGCGAGCAGGCGCACTCGTGCCGGGCGTCGCCGTGGTAGCCGCAGGGACAGGGATTCATGGCGGCGATGAGCATGAAACTGGCCGGATAGGTCACGGTGGTGACCGCCCGGGATATGGTCACCCGGAGGTCTTCCAGCGGCTGGCGCAACACCTCCAGCACCGGCTTTTTGAATTCGGGGAGTTCGTCCAGGAACAGGACGCCGTTATGGGCCAGGCTCACCTCGCCGGGGCGGGGGATGTGGCCGCCGCCGATGAGGCCGGCGTCGGAAATGGTGTGGTGAGGGGACCGGAAGGGCCGGGTGGTGATGAGGGCCTGCTCCTTTGAAAGCATCCCCACCACGCTGAAGATCTTGGTGGTCTCGATGGCCTCGTCGAACCCCATGCCGGGCAGGATGGACGGAATCCGCTTGGCCAGCATGGTCTTTCCCGACCCCGGGGGGCCGATCATCACGAGATTGTGGCCGCCCGCCGCCGCCACCTCCAGGGCCCGCTTGACGTGCTCCTGGCCCATGACCTCGGAAAAATCCGGGCCGCCCGTCTCGGCCCGCTGGAAAAGGGTCGGCACATCGGTTTTCAGGGGCGTGATCTCGACAAGCCCCCGGAAAAAATCGATGAGCTGGGGCAGCCGCGCCGCCGTAAGCACCGAGATGCCGTCCACCACCGAGCCTTCCCGCCCGTTCTCCTCGGGGATGATGATCCCCTCGTAGCCCGCGTTCCGGGCCGCGATGGCCATGGGCAGCGCGCCTTTGACGGGCTTGATGCGGCCGTCCAGGGAGAGTTCGCCCATCACCATGTACCGGAGCAGCGATTCCTGGGGAATGAGGCCCGTGGCCGCGAGAATCCCCAGGGCCATGGGCAGGTCGAAACCCGTCCCTTCCTTTTTGACGCTGGCGGGCGCGAGATTGACGGTGATCCGGTCGTCGGGAAACGCGTATCCTGAATTGTTGATGGCGGTCTTGACCCGTTCCTTGCTCTCTTTGACCGCCGTTTCCGGAAGGCCGACCGTGGTGAAGGTCGGCAATCCATGGGAAATGTCCACCTCGACTTCCACCAAATAGGCGTCGATGCCGATCACGGCGCTGCTCAGCACTTTGGCTAACAAGTCTCCTCCTTGGATGGGCGGCTCATCTTTCCAGGTCCTCCGGCACGACGCCCGGCGGCGGCCCATGGACCACCCCGGGCCGCCACCGGATGAGGGAGGCGTCGAAATCGATCCGGTAGTCGAGTCCTCTCAGAAAATTCATTCCCAGAAGGCCGTCGTGGATGGCGCCCCCCTGGATGTCCAGGACCCCGGCCAGGACCCCTTCCCGCTTATAGGGCCCCACGGCCACATAGTCGAGCTGGACCACATCCGTCTCCACCACCTTGCCGTCGGCCATTTTGGCCCTGGATTTTCGTTTGCTGGGCATGTAGAGCATCTCGGCCACGTCCCGGTGGAGGGCGATGATGGAGGCCCCCGTATCCAGCAGCAGCATGGCCCGGACCTCCCGCGGCCCGTATCCCAGGATCACCGGCACCAGCACCTGGTTGCCGTAAATGGTCACCGGGGTCCGGAGACTGTCCAGGTACCGCCGGTAGGCTTCGATCCGGGCCTCCTTCTCACGGGCCGCTTCCGCCCGCAGGGCCGCTTCCCGTTCCTTTTCCAGCAGCGCTTCCCGCTCTTCGGGGGGCAGGTTGTCGTACCGCTCGCGGTAGGTCTGGATTTGGTCCAGGTAGCGTTCGGGGATCTTCTGGAGATCGTCCACGAAGACGGTTTTGCCGTTCTCGGTGGTGTACCGGTAAAACGCCCCCCGCGCCGTCGGAGAGAAAGGCGGCAGGCAGGCGACGGTGAAACAAATCAGAAGTATCTTCAACCATCGGTTCATGGCATGGGTCCTTCGGGTCAGTCGACCCGTCGATAGTGTCCGAATTTCTCCTCGATGACCCCTTCCCGAAGGAGGAGTTCGAGGTTTTTCATGATCATCGGTTCCTCGAAAATCCGCTGGAGGACTTTGTCGGGCATCCGGTTCCGGTAGAACGGGGATAGAGACGCCATCTTTTGAAGAGACCGGGGCGGCGAGCAGAGTTCCAGGATCGTCCGGCGGTGACGGTCGAATCCCTCCAGAAACCCGGCCAGGGCGGCTTCGGTGTTCTCGCTGACTGGGGGCATGTGGGAGGGGCAGAATTTGACAGTGGGAAATTTCATAATCCGGCGGACGCTGTTTTTGAACTGCCCGATGTCGCATTCCGCGTTGCCGTACCAGGGACCGAAGGAAGTGAAGTCGATGTCGGTGGACAGCATGATCCCGCTGTTCCGGTCGAAAAAGCAGTAGTGGTCGACCAGATGGCCCGGAGAATGGATCGCCTCCAAATGGGTCGCTCCCATCTTCAGCACGCTCCGGTTGCCGAACCGCCCGTCGGGTTCCCGCAAGGGCCGGAGCCCTAGTGGGCGTCCCACGACCTTGGCCCAGTAGGCCCCCTTGTCCTCGCTGCCGGTGAACCGCCGCCCCATGGCCTCCAGGTCGCCCATCTCCGGCGTCTCTTTGGGGATCAGAATCCGCCGGTCCGAAAGCAGATGCCACGACAAAATGTGGTCCGAATGGGAGTGGCTGATGATCAGGGTGTCGATGGGATGGGCGGCGTCGATCTCCTTGAGTTTCGCTTCGCCGAGGCCGGCGTCGATAAGGACGGTGGCCTGATCCAGGAAAAGGTAGCCGGCGCAGAAAGGAAATTTCGATCCGTTGGGACCTTCGATCCGATAGAGCGTGCTGGTCAGTTGGGTGACATCGTTTCGTTCCTCAAGGCGCATTCGCGTCTAGCCTCGACATTCGGTTTCCGGTCATTTGAGCAATCGTAAATATAACACAGGGGCCGGGAAGTTTCAATGCCAGGGGCCGGCGTGTTGACGGGCGACGGCGAAGCCCGACCGCGCGGGAGTGAACTCCCACGCTATTTTATGATGTCCATACAGGACATTTTTTGCAATTTCAGTCCTGTAGGGACGACACATAGTAGCGTGGGAGTTCACTCCCGCGCGGCGAATGGCGAGCGGCGCCGTTGAATTCGCCTTGTTGGGATATTCATTTCCGTAATTCGCCTAAGATTTTTACGGGATATGATCGATCCAGGAGATGTGAACCATGCCCACCAAAGTCGGTCCTTACCCCGGCCTTGATCATCATTTCGGCCATTTCTTTTATGACGTTTCCCCGCCCAGATGGAATTCCTGCCCTTTCGACACAAACCCCCTGAAACCGTCCTTTTCCGGGTCGATCTCCGGGTTGGGCTGATAATGGTAGAGCCACATCCTGGCCCGCACCTCGGCGGGCAGTTCCCGCAGGTCCTGGTAATGGGCGTGGACGACGCTTTTGACCGGGCTGGTCTCGCAGTCGTGGAGGATGAGGGTCGCGTCCTGGGCGATGTCCCGGATCAGATGGGGCCGGTATTGGGTGTCGGTGGTAAAAAAAATCGGCGGTTGCCGACCGTCGGCGGCTTCCATGAGGAGCCCGTAGCTGTAAAAATCCCGATACCCCGTTACGACGTGTTCCATCCGGACCAGGGTGAAGCGCGTGGATTCCCAGATAAAGGACCCGCCGGAAGCCGCGGGCCGGCAGTCGAAATAATCGGTGAGGTGCATTCGCTTGCCCTCGATTGAGCCCAATCCTCCTTTGAGGGAAGTGTGCCACATCTCCCGCATGGTAACCTCCTCCATATAGAGGCGGGGCCGGGGCTGTTCCGGGTTGAAATAGGTCTGGAAGGCCACCCACTCCATGCCGCCTATGTGGTCGGAATGGAGATGGGAGATGTAGACCGCATCGATCATTTCGTAGGGCATGGCGCTCTCCGGGATCGCCTCCCGGAGGGAAAACCGGATGTCGGTGCCGCAATCCACCAGCATTTTCCGGCCGCTGGGGGCGGTGAGGAGCAGGTTCGACTGGTAGTAATCCGGCGTCGTAAAAGCGGAGCCGACGCCGATGAATGTGATTTTCATGACATATCCTTTGCCGGGGAATTCAGCCCCCGGCGATCTTCCGGCTGGGCGCGGCGCATCTCATGGCTGAGGTTTTAAAAATTGTACCGGTATCTGAAAAAGGATTTGGCCTCCGGCGGCACCGAGGTGAAAATGATGACGAATGCAGGAGGCGAATCCGACAGGTTCTCGGTCACCTTGGCGTACAGATCCGTCGTGATCTCATAACCTTCCTCATCGAACAGGGAGACCTTGATGTTGGTCAGCCGCCCCACGTCGACCTCGGCGGTTACCTCGGCCGCCTCGGCCGCCAGCCGCCGGATGACCCCCTTGTGGGCCTCCTCCTGGGTGTCCTTTTCGTTCAGCTCCGTGAACTGGATCTCCAGGGGGTGGCTCAGTTCGATCATCTCGGGCGGAATTTTCTCCGGCAGGTAGAGGTTGTGCTTCCCCCCGATGCCCCCGATCTCGTAGATGGTGATGGGCTCCTTGACGCCCTTGGGCATCACCTCGGTCTGATCGTCGATGCGGAGGATGGGGCCGCAGGCCGAAAGCGTGCTCTCGGAAATCAGGGTCTGCCCGCCCACGGTGTAGGATTCGATGCGGGCGGTCAGGTTGACGTTCCGGCCCACCACGCCGTATTTGGACCGTTTTTCGGATCCGATGTTGCCCACCACCACTTCGCCGGTGTTGATGCCGATGCCCTGGGCCACTTCGGGAACCCCGGAGGCCCGGTTACGCTCGTTGACGATATCCATGGCTATCTGCATCTCGATGGCGCAGGCCATGGCCCGTTCGGCGTCGTCCTCCCGCTGAACGGGCGCGCCGAACAGGACCAGAATGGCGTCGCCGATGAACTCGTCGATGGTCCCCTGGTACTTGAAGATGATGTCCGTCATCACCTCCAGGTAATTGTTGATGATCCGCACCACCTCTTCGGCCGCCAGCCGTTCGCTGATGGCGGTGAACCCCCGCAGGTCGGTCATCATGATGGTGGCCATTCGCTTCTCGCCCCCCAGCTTCATCCCTTCGGGAGATTCCAGGATGTTGTCCACGATGTCGTCGGACAGGTACCGGCCGAAGGTCTCCCGGATGAACCGGTTGCGGATCTCAAGTTGTTTTTCGCTCTCTTTGAGGGCCTTGAAGGCTTCGTTCCGCTGTAGCAGGTTGATGTAGCCCTGGGAGTGGTGGCGGATCCGGGCCACTACCTCAAGCCGGTCCGGCAGTTTCACCAGATAATCGTTGGCGCCGACGGCAAAGGCATCCGCCTTGGTCAGGGGCTCTTCCTTGCCCGACAACACGATGAGGGGAACCTCCCGGGTGGCCGGGTTGGCCCGGAAATACCGGACCAGCATCAACCCGTCGATCTCCGGCATCACCAGATCCTGGAGGATCACCGTGGGGAAGATCCGCTCGGCGGTCTTGATGGCCAGGGTGGCGTCCTGGCAGTAGTGGAAGTCGATGTCCTCTTCTTCAGCCAGCATACGCCGGACCGCCTCGCCGATGATGGCCTGGTCGTCCACCAGCAGGACGCTGATCCGGTGCTGGGTCAGCCCGCCGACGTCGTTGCCGTTGCCGCTGTCGGCGGGGGTCTGTCTCTCATCGCGGCTCATGGAAGCCTTGCCGTCGGTTCGCCGTTGAATTTGTACGGTTTGCAGAGGGTGGTCCGCCGCAGGGCCCGGACAATGGCGGGACCGATTTCCAGGATGGGAAGGATCTCCACTGCCGCGTTCAGCTCCTTGGCGGCCTTGGGCATGCCGTAAACGACGCTGGTGGCCCTGTCCTGGGCGATGGTGCGCCACCCCTCCTTCCGGAGAATCGCCAACCCTTCAGCGCCGTCACGCCCCATGCCGGTCAACAGCACGGCGATGGCGGCCGCGCAACCGGACGAACCGTCGGGATTCGGGTCCACCGGCCAATGGATCGCCAGGCTGCGAAAGAAGATGTCCACCGAGGGCCGGTAAGGGGTGCGGCCCGGCTCCGGCGTATAAGAAAAGCTCAGGCCGGAACTCATCACCAGATGATCGTTGGTGCCCGCCAGGTAGACGACGTCCGCCCGGGGACGTCCGCCCTCCGCCGCCAGCTGCACGGGCAGAGGCGTCTGGCCGTCGAGCCATTCGGCCAGTCCGGCGGAGAATTTTTCATCCACGTGCTGCACAATCACCACCGCGGCGCCCAGTGGACAGGGAAGAGTCGACAACAAATCGGCCAACGCTTTAGGGCCGCCGGTGGAGGCGCCGATGGCCACTATCGGGGGCGGAGGATCCATGTAGGCCCGTTTGGCCGGACTGGTGGAGGGCAGACCCCGAAGCCGGGAAATGACATGGACCTTGCGCAACAGGGTGTAACGGCTTCGTTGGGCCTCGGCCCCGGCGCCCATCATGGGAATGTTGACGGCGTCCAGAGCGCCGTGGCCCATGGCTTCGAAGACCTTGGCCGCATGATTGCCCACGGTGGCCGTGACGATCAGAATGGGACAGGGAGTGGCGGCCATGATCCGGCGGGTGGCCTCGACCCCGTCCATGCCCGGCATGAACAGGTCCATCAGGATCAGGTCTGGCAGGTCACGGCCGCACCGGTCCACGGCCTCCCGTCCGTCCCGGGCCACCCAGGCGATTTCGTGGCCGGGGACGCTCAGCAGAATGCGCCGCAGGCTCTCCACGGCCATGGCCAGATCGTTGACAAGGGCGATTCGCATGGGATCGGCGTCTTTCCTCAAGCAACCTTGAAGCGGGAGACCTCGTCCTGGAGCCCCCGGGCCGCGTCGTTGAGCTGCTCGATGGCCATGAACGATTCCTGGAGCGACTCCACGGTCTGCTGCATCTCTTCGCTCAGGCTGACCATGGCGGTGTTGATCTGCTGGGCGTTCTCCGACTGGTACTGCATCGACTCGTTGACCCCCTCGAATCTGGGAGTGAGGGATTTGACCTGTTCGATGATCCGGGTCAACTGGGTGCTGATCTTGCCCACGTTGTCGGCGCTTCGCTGGACCTCGGCGATGAAGGCGTCCATCTCCATGACGCCGGCGGAGACGGCCGACTGCATCTCCTGGACCATTTGATCGATGTCCAAAGTGGCCACGGCCGTCTGGTCGGCCAGCCGACGGATCTCCCGGGCCACCACGGTGAACCCGCGGCCGTATTCTCCGGCCTTTTCCGCTTCGATGGCGGCGTTTAAAGAGAGCAGGTTCGTCTGATCGGCCACCTTGGTGATGGTGGTCACCACCGAGGTGATGTTGGCGGCCTTTTCGTTGATGGCCTCCAGCTTGCCCGAGATGGATTTGGAAGCGCTCTCCATGTGATGCACGGCATCTTCCATCTGGGAAAGGTTGTCCTGGCCGGAGTTGGCGTAATCCGCCGTCTGCTCCGACATGGCCGCCACCTTCCGCATGGTCTCCACCAGTTCCTCCGAAATGTTGGATATCTCGGCCACCGACTTAACCACGTTGTTGGTGGATTCCATCTGGGTCTTCATGACCGCCTCCTGCTCCTTGGAGGTGGCCGACAGCTCCGTGGCCGACGAGGTCACCTGGATCCCCGACCGCTGCACCTGGCCGATGAGGGCGTTGAGGTTGTGGGCCATCTCGGTCAGCTTGACGATGAGCAGGCCCACCTCGTCCTCATGGGTCTGTTCGATCTCGGCGGTCAGATCCCCGTCGGAAATGGCCTCGGCGAACCGGACGGTCCGGTTGATGGGGCCCATGATCCGGCTGTGAATGCGCCGGCCGGTGAGGGCCATGGCCGCAATGGCGAAGATGCTCACCGCCAGAATGATCTTCCAGACGCCCTGGACCCGCTTGGCTTCGGATTCGGCCCGGCCCCGCACCCGGTCGGAAATGGTCTGGAGGTCGTCCAGCCCCGCCATGAGCGCATCGGTGGTCCCGGTGAGGAGCCGGTTCTTCTCGGCGATGGCCGCCTCCTCGCTCAGCCACAGCAGATGGAGCCGGACGATGCCGGTCTCGCTGTCCAGGAGAATGGACCGGAGCGTTTCAAAGGCCGGTTCGATCCGCGTCAAAATGGCGGTCAACGGTTCCGACTCCGCCACCTGGGTTTTGAGCCGCTTCAGTCCGTCCTGGACATTTTGCGCCGTGGGCGCGATCTTTTCGGATCGAACGGCCGTGATGCGCTCTTTATCCGTAAGGAGCAGAACCTTCTGCCCGTAATTGGTCAAAAACGCGATGTTGAGCCGCAGATCGGTTCCGATCTTCTGGGTTTCGGCCAGTTCCGCCAGGTAGAACTCCACGGCGCGGTCGGCAGGTCCACCGGGGCCGCCGGGGCCGTCGGCCCGGCTGGCGGACCTCAGCCGGTCCTGGATGGCCTGGGCGATCCCGCGGGCGAACCGCTCGGCATCCTGGTGGAGCCGCCCCCCCAGTTCGTCGATGCGAGCGATCTTCTCCTGGATGGCGGTTTTCAGCTTGAGCCGGCTCAGGGCGGCTTCGTGGATGGCTTCGCTCCGTTGGGCGGCGGCCTTCAAATGCCGCTCCAAAGAAGCGAAGAGGTTCCCGTTGCCGTCGGAATCTCCGGGCGCCGGATCGGCCATTTTCCCGGTCAGTTCTTTGAGGATGGCGATGTTGCGGGTGAAGGCCGTCTCATAGGTCGCGGACCCGGCCAGGGGTTCCAGCTCCTCCAGGGTGTCGGCTTCGGTGATGAAGTATTTGCGGGCCACAAAGGCCGTGACCGCTTCCCGGAGGTTCTGGCTGGCCCGCTCCATGGGCATGACGATCTCGGTGAGCCGGGTCTGGCTCTTCACCAGCCGGCTGTTGGACAACAGGCTGGTCGCCGCGAGGCCGACGATGACGAGGATGCCCATGAGGACGAGTCCCCACAGCATTTTGGCGATAGTCATCCGCTTCATCAGCTTTTTTACCTTCCCTTTCATGACGCCTCTCCTCTTTATGATTCCCCGATCAAATCGAGCACCGCTTCGATAAATGAATTGTCCTGGAAACTGCTTTTGGTCAGATAATAATTGGCGCCGGCCTCCATTCCCCTGAGCCGGTCCTCTTCGGTGTTTTTGTACGACACAACCATGACGGGCAGGGACTTGAATTTATCGTGCCCCTTCATCTGGGTGATCAGCTCGATGCCGTTCATCCGCGGCATGTCGATGTCCGACACCACCATATCATAGGTTTTGGAGGTGGTCCGCAACAGGTTCCAGGCGTCCATGCCGTCCACCGCCACATCCACGGCATACCCCTTGCTCTCCAGCAGCTTCCGCTCCATCTCCCGGACCGTGATGGAATCGTCCACCACCAGGATCTGCTTCCGGTCCGGCGCCTCGTCCTCCCGGCGGGACCGGCTGATCTTCCGGAGCCGCTGGACCCCGGTCAGCATGCCGTCGATGGACCGCACCAGATCGTCGATGTCGAAGATCAGCACCGGCGAGCCGTCGAGCATGATGGCCATGGCGCTGATGTCCGACACCTTCCCCAGGCGCGGGTCCAGGGGTCGGACCACCAGATCGTATTCCCCCACAAAGGCGTCCACCATGAGGCCGTAGGAATGGACCCGGTCGCTGATGACCACGATGTGAAGCGGATCTTCCGTGTCGTCGGTCTTTTCCAGCTCCAGCACCTCCCGGACGTTGACCAGGGAGATGTTCTTTTCGGCCAGCCGAAAATACTGCCGGTCCTCCACCGTGTCGATCTCCTCCCGGCTCAGGGTCAGGCACCGGTCGATCCGGGCCAGGGGGAAGGCATAGGTCTCCCCGGCGATCTCCACGATAAACGTGCGGATCACCGACAGGGTCAGGGGCAGCTCCAGGTGGAAGCCGAGCCCTTTGCCGGGCCGGGAGACGGCCCGGACGATGCCCCCCACCTCGTGGACCATGCTGTGGACCACGTCCAGCCCCACGCCCCGGCCGGAGAGTTCGGTGACCTCGTCCCGGGTGGAAAAGCTGGGCAGGAACAGGAATTCCATGAGTTCCGGCTCGGTCAGCTTGTCGAGCATCTCGGCGCTGGCGAGGCCCTTGCCGAGGATTTTGGCCCGGAGGTCGTCCAGGTCGACCCCCCGACCGTCGTCGGAGATGGTGATCATCAGCATCCCCGACCGGTGGGCCGCCTCCAGCCGGAGGGTTCCGGTTTCAGGCTTCCCCGCCGCGGCCCGGGCCTCGGGGCTCTCGATGCCGTGATCCAAAGCGTTGCGCAGCAGATGGCTCAAGGGGGCTTCCAGCTTCTCCAGGATGTCCCGGTCCACCTCGGTGATCTTGCCCACGATATTGAACCGGACCTTTTTCCCCAGCTCCCTGGCCAGATCCCGCACCATCCGCGGAAAGGACTGGATGCCGTCGGCGAAGGGGCGCATCCGGACGCCGATGATTTCGTGGTAGAGGCGGTCCGAGAGGTTTTCCGACGAACTGGTGAACCCCTCCAGCCGGTTGATTCGGCTCACCAGCTTCTGACTGCAATCCCGGGCTTTCTCCCGGGCCTGGTGAATGGCGTGGCGGATCTGGGGGTCCGCGTCCCCCGTCTCCGCCATCTCCTGGAGCCGCTCCAGGGTCGAGAAGAGTTCCGCGTGATTTTTCTTGAGGGCCACCATGGAATCGTAAAAGGGGGGCAGCCACCGGACGGACACCACCACCTCGCCGGCCAGGGACATGAGGCGCTCGATCTTGCCGGCGGTCACCCGGACCATCCGGTCCGTTTCGGCCGGCTCTTTCCGTTCCCGCCGGGATTCCGACTTCGGGGGCGACGCCTTCTCGGGCCGCGTCTCTGATCGGCGATCCGGTTTTTTCTCCGGCTCCGGCGCCGGCGGCGGGGGGGACGCGGGTTCGGACGGCGCCGGGGGTTCGGGGGCCGTTTGGGGTTTCGGCGGCGCCGCCGCCTGGTCGGGGATCGGTTCGGGCGGGGTTTCCGTCGGGGGGGGCGGCGGGTCCGATTTCGCCGGTTCCGGCGCCCGTCGCCCGGCCGGGGGGCGGTCCGCCTTGCCCGGGGAATGGATCCGGGCGATGGCGGCGGCCAGCTCGTCTATCTCCTTCTGATGGCCGGCCAGCCACTCCTCGTAGCTGTCCCCGGCGGCGTCGGAGATTCGGTTGAGCATGTCCACGCCCTTGAGCATGACGTCGATGGCGTCGGAGGAGAGGGACAGGTGGCCCTTCTGGGCCGCGACGAAACAGTCCTCCATGGTGTGGGCCAGCTTGACGGCGGCGTCCAGTTCCACGATCCGCGCGCCGCCCTTGATGGAGTGGGCCGCCCGCATCAGGGACTCGATATGGTCCGTCGCGCCCGGATCGTTTTCCAGGGCCAGGAGTCCCTCGTTGAGGGTGGCGGCGTGCATCTCCATCTCGGACCGGAACAGGTCGAGCATGGAAAAATCGCTCAGGTCCGCGCCGCCGCCGCCGTTGATCATTGGACGCTCCGTGCGAGGCTGTAGATCAAGAGTTCATCGTCCAGGAAGGCCACGTAACGGTCCTCCCACTTGAAGATGCCCTTGGTAAAGGTGGACTGGGCCTTGGCCACGGTCACCGGGACGTTCTGGAACGAGGTGGGGTGAATCCGGCAAATGCCGATGATCTCGCTCACCGGAAAGACCCATTTCCCGTCGTCGCTGAAGATGACCATCATCCGCCGGTACCAGGTCTTGTCGACCGATTTTCCCGACCCGGCCTTCGAAGTTTTGGAACCTTCGGAGATCTCGATGCCCAGCAGCTCCTTGAGGGAGACGCAGAGCTGGATCTCGCCCCGGACGTTGATGATGCCCGTCAGTATCCGGTTCTTCCGGTGGGGAAGCGTATGGCGCTTGAGGGGCTCGGGATCGATGACCTCCGAGAGCACCTGGGTCCGGAGGGCCAGCCATTCCGTCTCCACCCGGAAGAGGACCAGGGAGATCGTCTGAAACAGCTCCTCTTCCTTTTCCGATGCCATGATCCCGGCCCATTCCTCCCGGTAGGCGTCGGGGAGATCCTGGTCCAGCAGCCGGCGCCCGGACTGGATAAAGACCTCGCAGTTCCGGCAGTGGATGACGTCCTGGAGGACCGGGCAGCTCTTCTCCTTGCTCCACACCCCGATCTTCTGCCAGCATTCGGCCATGGGTTTTTCCACGGACGTTTTTACGGACGTTTTTTCGGACGTTTTTTCCCCTGGGGAGATCATGTTTCCTCCTTCTCCCGGATCCGCCGGGCCCGCCGGCGCATCCGTTCCGCCTTGTCCCGCTCGCCCCGGTGCTCCATGATAAAGGCCAGGTGGCTCATGGCTTCATGGTGGCTCGGGTCCAGGTAGACCGCCTTGTTGAACGCCTCTTCGGCCCGCTCTTCGTCGTCCATGGCATGGCAGATGAGGCCCATGAGGAAATGGGCCTGGATGTGAAAGGCGTTTTCGCTTACCGTCTTTTCGCACAGTCGGAAGGCGTCTTCCATCTTCCCCTGATCCGCCATCCGCTGGGCCTCCTCCAGGCGGTCCTCCACGGCCGGGGCCGGAGCGGGCCGAGGATCGGCCGGCCGTCGGCGCGGTTCCACGGGCCGGCTTGGGACCGGCCGGGGCGGATGCCGGTCGCCGGTTCCGGAGTCGGCGGCCGGCGGGGCGACGGGCGGGCGCTGAATGGTGGGCCGGATGGAACGGCGAAGAGGTTGCGGCCCGCCGGGGGCGGGCGCCGTGTCGGGCGTCGAAGCCCCCCCGACCCGCTGGCAGGCGAAGACGCCGGGCTGCTTGATCCACTGGAAGCCGGGGTTCCGGATCATGGACCGCTCCACATGCCCCACGAACAGCAGTCCGCCGGGTTTGAGCAATCGGTCGATGACCGCCAGGGCCCGGGCCTTGCCCTCGTCGCTGAGGTAGATGAGCAGGTTCCTGCAGAAAACGACGTCGTAGGGCTTCTGCCCGGCGAACCGCCCCTCCTCCATGAGGTTGGCCCGCTGGAACCGCACCAACGCCTTCACCGTCGGTTCGATCCGGTGGCCGTCGGGGGTCGCCTCGAAATACCGGTCCCGGAAGGAAAGGTTCTTTCCCCGGAAGGATTCCGGACCGTAAACGCCCCGCCGGGCTTTTTCGAGAGTCTGCAGGCTGATGTCCATGGCGTCGATTTTAAAGCGGTCTTGGGGCAGCCCGGTATCGGCCAGGGCCATGGCCACGGAATAGGGCTCCTCCCCCGAGGCGCAGGGGATGCTAAGAACCCGGAGTTCCGGCCCGGCGGGCCATTCGGACCGGACGCACCGGGTCAGATAGGCAAAGGATTCCTTGTTGCGGAAAAACCAGGTCTCCGGCACCACCAACAGCTCCAGCAGTTCCTCCCATTCCTCATCGGAGGCGTCGAGATAGGCCAGATAGGCGGCCGGCTCGGCGATGCCGCTGCTTTTCATCCGCCGCTTCACGGCCTTGTGGATCGTGTCTCCGCCCAGGGAATCGGGGGAAAGACCGATTCGGCCCTCCAGCAGGGCTTCAATCTGTTTCTGGGTCATCTCCGTCACAGGCCGTCGTCTCCGAATCGGGCAGGAAATCGATGCAGTCCGGCAATCGATCCAGTTCAAGATATTGAATCATCTCATCCTCCTCCATGACGATCCCCCCCAGGTAGGGGGCTTTTCTGGATCGGATGCCGGCGGAAATGAACGCATCGTCCGGCTTTTTCACCGCCTCGGCGACCCGTTCCGCAATGAGGCCCAGGATGTGGGACGTCTCTTTCCGCCGATACTCCACCAGGATGATCCGGGTGGAGAGCCGCTTCCGGCAGGGAATGTTCTGAATGAGCCGGCACAGGTCGATGACCGGCACGATGGTCCCGCGGTAGTTGAAATACCCGGAGAAATAGGCCGGGGAATGGGGCACTTCCTTCAGGGCCACCATGGGCGCGATCTCGCGGATCCGGTCGCATTTGATGATGTATTTTGTCTCTCCGATGTGAAACAGCAGCGCAAGCATTCCGGCCTCCATAAACGGGCGCCATCCCCCCGGTATTTTCGCCCCTTCCGGGGATATCTCATTTCAAATTTCAGATATCATTAATAAATACCGGTGAAGATCGTTTGTAACGCATTTTGGACAAATCTGCAACCGGATTATCCGGGCCCGAGGCCCTTCTTGCAAAAAAAAAGGGTTTCCGATAAGACATACGGTGAGAAACGGCGGCGAGCCCGGTCCGAAGCCAAAGGCCCGAGGAGCCCCCCAGGACAAAATAACAGATAAGACAACAGGAAAGACAACAAAAGAGAAGAAGAGGATCCCATGTACAGAGTCATGCTGAGGGACAACATGTCCCCCATCGCCAGGGAGATACTGGAAGCGACCGGCCGGATCGAGGTGACCGTGGACAACGACAAGACCGCCAACGACCCCGACCGGCTCGCCGAAATCATCGGAGACTTCCACGGCCTCGGCCTGAGAAGCGGCACCAAGGTGACCGGCGCGGTGCTGGAAAAGGCCCGCGACCTCAAGGTTGTCGGCAGGGCCGGCATCGGCGTGGACAACGTGGCGGTGTCCGAGGCCACCCGCAACGGGGTGGTGGTCATGAACGCGCCGGGCGGCAACACCGTGACCACGGCCGAACACGCCGTCTCGCTCATGCTCTCCCTGGCCCGGAACATCCCCCAGGCCACCGCCTCCCTCCGGGAGGGCCGGTGGGAGAAAAAGCAGCTCACCGGCGTGGAGATCAGCGGCAAGACCCTGGGCATCGTCGGTCTGGGCCACATCGGCCGGGCCGCGGCCCAGCGGGCCATCGGCCTGCGCATGAAGGTCATCGCCGCCGACCCCTTCGTCACCAAGGCGGCGGCCGCGGCCCTGGAAGTGGAGCTGGTGGAGCTGGACGAACTGCTTCAGCGGGCCGATTTCGTCACCCTCCACGTCCCCCGGATGCAGGAGACCGTCAACATGATCAACGCCGACACCATCGCCCGGATGAAAGACGGAGTCCGGATCATCAACTGCTCCCGGGGCGAGGTGGTCGATCTGGAGGCCCTGGGCGACGCCCTGGATTCGGGCCATGTGGCCGGCGCGGCCCTGGACGTCTTCCCCAGCGAGCCGCCGGACCCGTCCCTGCCGATTCTCCGGAACCCCCGGGCCATCTTCACCCCCCACCTGGGCGCCGCCACCGGGGAGGCCCAGGTGAACGTGGCCAGGATGATCGCCGAACAGATGGCCGCCTATCTCCTGGACGGCGTCATCACCAACGCGGTCAACTTCCCCTCGGTCTCCCCCGAGGTCATGGACGCCATCCGGCCTCACCTGGGGCTGGCCGAAAAGATGGGCTCCCTCATGGGCCAGCTCCTGACCCGGACCCACGACATAACTATCACCTACTGCGGGACCGTGGCCGACCTGGACACCCGTCCCCTCACCCACGCCGTGCTCAAGGGCTTCCTGGAGGCTTTTTCGGACACGGCGGTCAACTACGTCAACGCCCCGGCCCTGGCCGCCGACAAGGGGATAGACGTCAAGGAGACCATCAGCGGCGCCAAGGCCGACTTCACCGGCCTCATCCAGGTGAAGCTGGAGGACAGGGACGAGAGCCCCGACGAGGTGTGGGGCACCATCTATGAAGGGAAGTACCCCCGGCTGGTGCGCATCGGCGACATTTACATGGACGCCATCCCCGAAGGCTATATGATCGTCATCCAGAACATCGACAAACCCGGCGTCATCGGCAATGTGGGAACCACCCTGGGCCGGCACGACATCAACATCGGGCGGTTTCAGCTGGGCCGGCGGGGCGACCGGGCCATCTGCATGGTCAACATCGATACGCCGGCCGACGAACAGGCGCTGGAAGAGATCCGGGCCCTGCCCAACATCCTCGCCGCCCGCCAGGTGCATATCGGTTGACCCCGTAGCCGGAGGAAAGCCCTTGGAGATCCACGACGCCCGAATCCTGATCGCCGACGACGAGTCCTATATCCGGGATCTGCTCCGGCTCTATCTCGAAAAGGCGGGCTATACCGTGCTGACGACGGCCGACGGAATGGCCGCCGTCGAGGCCGTCGGGCGGGAACCGGTCCACATGGCGATCCTCGACATCCAGATGCCCCGCCTCGACGGCATCGGCGCCCTGAAAAGGATCAAGGCCATCGACCCGACCATCGAGGTGATCATCATCACCGGCAACGCCGACATCGAAAGCCTCCGGACGAGCATCGTCGACAACGGCGCCTTCGACTACATCCTCAAGCCCTGCTACCGGGAAGAACTCCTCAACACGGTCCGGAACGCCCTGATGAAGCGGGCCTACATCGCCGGGGGCCAGACCGACCTCGCCCAGCGGCTGGACCGGCTGGAGGCCGAGTTCGAAGAGCGGACCCGCCAGCTCCGGGAATCCCAGATCCAGTACCGGGAGATCGTGGAAAATTCCGGAGACGGCATCATGATCTACGGAGACGGCCGTCTCCATTTCGTCAACACCAACATGCTGGGCCTCACCGGCTGCGCCATGGCGGATATCCGGCGGCGCCCCTTCGACGACCTCGTCTTCCCCGAAGACCGGGAGGCCGTCCGGACCTATTTCACCATGCTCCAGGAAAGCCGCCACACCCCGGCCATCTGCCGGTTCCGGTTCCTGAGAAAAACCGGCGACAGCGTCTGGGTGGAGGCGGTCAACAAGCGGACCCTGTGGCGCGAACGCCCCGCGGTGCTCAGCGTCTGCCGGGACATCACGGACCGGAAAAAAGCCGAGGAGAACCTGAAAAAGGCCCATGAGGAGCTGGAACTCCGGGTCCGGGAGCGGACCGCCCAACTGAGCCGGGTCAACGCCCGCCTGCGGGAGGAGATCGCCGAGCGGAAGGAAATCGAAGCCGAACAGAAACGGCTCCTGGAAAAACAGGATCTCAACATCGATTTGGCCAAACGGATTCTGAGCCTGATCAACGGATCGCCGGCCCGCCATCTCCCCCTTCCCGGCGACCGGTCCCTGTTCGTCAGGGAGATCGCCCTTCCCTGCCAGTCCCAGGGCGGGGACCATTTTTTCCTCCGCACCGTGACGGGGAACGGGAAGAACGGCGGGGACAAAACGGTCGTCAGCCTCAAGGACCAGTCGGGCCACGCCGTCAACTGCGTCCTCCGGTCCATCGCCACCGATCTCATCCACCAGTCCCTTCTCCAGCGGCGCGGGCCGGACGCCTTGGAACGGACCGTGGCCGCCCTCAACGACCTCATCGGCCGGTCCCGCCTTTTCGGCAAGGAGGATTTCGTCACCGGGATCACGGCGGAGATCGATCACCGGTCCCTCCGCCTCCGGTACGTCTCCAACGGCCACCCGCCCTTCCTGCTGATACGGGGCGACGATGTCCGGCTGCTGGGGGATATCGACGACCCGGGCGCCAACATGCCCCTGGCCTGGGGGCCTCCGACCGCCGTGGCCGCCTCCGCATGCGACCTCCGAACCGGAGACCGGCTCCTCTTCTTCACCGACGGGCTCAACGAAATGCCCCATCATCGCACGGACCGGACCCTCCGGTTCGAGGAACTCCGGGAGATGGCGGCCGGGCTGGTCGCGCCCCGGATGCCCGTGGCCGACATCATGGAGCGGCTGCTGGACCGCATCGCCCGGATCAGCGGCGTTACCGCCGACCCGGGGGGCGGCAACACCTCGGGAGACGACGTCACCCTGGTGGGGATGGAAATCGAGGACGCACGGTTCACGGCCGCAGAAACGCTCCAACCCCGAGGATTCGAGGAGATGGCCGCCCTCATCTCCGGCCTTTTCGACCGCATCGGGGGGGAGTGGCGTGAAAAGGGCTTTGAAGGGGCCGACATGCGGCTCTACAGCGTTCTGGAGGAGACCCTCTGGAACGCATGGAAACACGGAAACGGGGCCGATCCGGCCAAGTCGGTCCGGGTGCGGTGGCGGTACGGCAACGCGTTTATCCTGGAGGTGGAAGACGAGGGAGACGGCTTTCGCCACTGCGCCGTGCCCGACCCCAGAAACCGGGAGAACCTGACCCGGGACCGCGGCCGGGGCATCTTTTTCATCCGCCATTTCGCCGACGCCGTCGCCTGGGCCGGCGACGGACGGATCATCCGGGTCGCCATGAGCCGGCGTCCGCCCGCCCGTCCACGGGACGGCCCGGCATTCGACGACGTCCCGCTCGACCTGTGGAACCCGCTTCCTTAACCCCAGCCGTCAGGAGTTTTCACCCATGAAGATCGCCGTCCAACAAGAAACGGATCGGGCCCGGATGACCCTTTCGGGCAAGATCGACGAATACGGATCGGAGGAGCTGAAAAAACGCTTCTACGAACTGGACATCGCCGCCGTCAAGGAACTGGTGCTCGACTTCGGCGACGTAACCTACATCGGCTCCGCCTGCATCGGCAAACTGCTCCTCTTCTACAAGGAGCTGTTCGACGGGAACGCCGTCATCCGCATCGTCAAGGTCTCGCCGGCCATCTACGAGATGCTGCGGGTGGTGAAAATCGACGGAATCATGGAGGTCGTCCCCGCCTGACCCCCGCCCGACATTGACCCGATCCATTGACGCGGGCCTATACAGTTAAGTATAACTGAATATTGACGCCGGCGTCCCTATCCGTACAACCCCGCCAGGCAAGGAGGCACGATGGCCATCAATACCCGAATCTTATGGATGATTTCCCTCTCGCTGATCATCGTCAGCATGCTCATCAGCATCCTGGCGGCGACCCAGGTCCGCTGGACCGGCGCCATGGCCATCGACAGTCTCGAACGGCTCAATGAAGAACAGATCGATGGGATGCGGGCCGGCGGCCGCCGGCGGATGGCGGAGTACCGGGAGGAACTCCTCTCGCGGAAAA
>JAABTM010000253.1 GCA_011389855.1 Desulfobacteraceae bacterium | reverse complement strand
AAGGGGATCATGACCACCACGTTGGCGAGACCGATCATTTCCCGGACCCGCCGGATGGCCCGGCACTCCAGGGCGAAGCCCTCCCGGTAATGGTCGCTGTAGTAGCGGGACGCGCCCCGCCAGCCCAGCATGGGGTTGTTCTCGTCCGGCTCGAACCCGGCGCCGCCGATGAGGTCGGCGTATTCGTTGGTCTTGAAATCGCTCATCCGGACGATGACCGGGTCGGGATACTGGGAGGCGGCGATGGCGGCGATCCCCAGCGACAGATGATCCACGAAATAGTCGGGCTTGTGGTCGTAGCCCCGGGTCAGGTCCCGGATCTGTTTTTTGGCCTCTTTGTCCTCCAGATCGTCGTACCGGATCAGGGCCATGGGGTGAATCTGGATGATGTTGTTGATGATGAACTCCATCCGGGCCAGACCGATGCCGTTGGCGGGCAATTGCCACCACCGGAAGGCCGCCGACGGGCTGGCCATGTTCATCATGATCCGGGTCTTCACCTCGGGGATCGCCGACAGGTCCATCTCCTTTGTCTCGTAGTCGAGGATCCCCTTGTAGATGATCCCCTTTTCCCCCTCGGCGCAGGAGAGGGTGATCTCGTCTCCCGACGAAAGGACCTCGGTGGCGTCGCCGGTCCCCACCACCGCCGGGATGCCCAGCTCCCGGCTCACGATGGCCGCGTGGCACGTCCGGCCGCCGTAGTCGGTGACGATGCCGGCGGCCTGTTTCATGATGGTCACCCAGTCCGGGTCGGTCATTTCAGTGACCAGGATGGACCCGGGTTCGAATTGATCGGCATCGTCGGCGCTCTTGACAAGGGAGACCTTGCCGGCGGCGATGGCGTCGCCGATGCTGAGGCCCTCCGCGATTTGGGTCCCCTTTTCCCTGAGCCGGTACTGCTTGAGCCGACCCTTCTCCTTCCGGGACTGAACCGTTTCGGGACGGGCCTGGACGATGAACAGTTCGCCGGTCTCGCCGTCCTTGGCCCATTCCATGTCCATGGGCCGGCCGTAATGGGCTTCGATGTCCCTCGCCCAGCGGGCGATGGTCAAAATTTCCTCGTCCTCCAGCACAAAGGCCCGCCGTTCCTTTTTGAGGGTGGGGATGTTTTTGGTGGTCTTGCTGCCGCCGCCGGCATAGACCATCTTCTTCTCCTTGTCCCCCAGGACCTTTTCCACGATGGGGACCAGGTCTTCGTTGTCCAGCAACGGCTTGAAAACCCGGTATTCGTCGGGGGTGACCGTCCCCTGCACCACGTTTTCGCCCAGACCCCAGGCGCCGTTGATCAGGACCACGTCGGGGAACCCCGACTCGGTGTCGATGGAGAACATGACGCCCGCGCTGCCCTTGTCGGACCGAACCATCTTCTGGACCCCCACCGACAGGGCCACCTTCATATGGTCGAAATGCTTCTCCTCGCGATAGGCGATGGCGCGATCGGTAAACAGGGACGCATAGCACTTCTTGCAGGCGTCAAGCAGGTCGTCCCCGCCGGTGACATTGAGGAAGGTCTCCTGCTGCCCCGCGAACGAGGCGTCGGGCAGGTCTTCGGCCGTGGCGCTGCTGCGCGCCGCCACATCCACCGCCTCGCTGGCGTATCGGCGGTTCATCTCGCCGTAGGCCTCCCGGATGGCTTCCTCGATATCGGCCGGGAATTCGGCCCGGCCGAACATCCCCCGGATGGACCGGCCCGTCGCCTCGACCGCTTTGTCGCCCTTTTTCATCGCCTCGATGCGATCACCGATTTTATCCTTCAGCCCGTTATGATCGAGAAACCGCCAGTAGGCCGCGGCAGTGGTGGCGAACCCGCCCGGCACGCGGATGTCGGCGGCTTTCAAGGTCTGGATCATTTCCCCCAGGGAGGCGTTCTTGCCGCCCACCTGGGCGACGTCGTCGCTTCCCAAGTCGCTGAACGGTCGAACATAGTCTGTGTTGCGCATAATTACTCCTGAATTCCGATCTCCAAGCCATGAAATTGTACAATCTCATCCTATCAATAGCCCCCGGCCGCGGAAATACGGGAAATCCCCTATTTTTCGTCTGTGGAGACGGTAAAGCGATCCGCTAAGAAGATCCCGCGACGGCTACTCCACCGACGCTTCCCTGGCGGCGTATGAAACGCCCACGGAATTCCATTTTCCGGAAGCGGATATGATCAGCCATTACGGCGACGTTGACAACGAGGACCCCGACGTCCATCCGGATCTGTAGCCCCGCTGGATTCCGTTCAGCAACGATTTCCCGGAACTGGCCGACCCATCGGTCATCCACGAGACCAGATTTAACGAGATCGTCTCCGCGAAGCACGCCGTCATCCGGGGCGTGGATACGCGCTTGATTCAGGTCAACCCGGTTCAGTACAACACGCGCTCGGTTTCGGCTTTCGGCATCCACGATCATCTTGGTCAAGTCCTCACGAAGGCCCATGTAGACGGAGCGGTCCGAGGCGGCCCAGGGGAGGCGACCAACCTTGACGTTTCGGCCTTCCGCCTTGGCTTCGGTTTCGGTGAGGCCACACCAAGCGATCTGGGGGTCGGTGTAAACCACCGCCGGGATGGCCTGGACGTCGAAGGCCGAGGGCGTCCCGGCGTCCGTAGCCCACCGGATGGATCGAAGAGATTTATGTCCTCATTTTATCTTCATTCGACCGAATGGGCGCTTTCCATTCGTTCCGTATTCGAAACCGGTATCGTTGTCATCAATGCGGGCCGGTTATTCTGGGGCGATAGAATCGTCACCTCCTCCTGGGTTATTTCCGTTATGATCCAGCCGCCGATCTCGTCGCCTTCTTCGACGGTGTAGTCTTCCCCCGTGGCGGTGTCGATCAGCACGGCCATTCCCGGGCCGTAGACCTGTTCCACCTTGAACTCTTGTGAAAACGCGGCCGTGGCCGCGACCATTACCAGAATGAGAGACCCTGTCAGCAGTCTGTTCATGCCGTTTACCTCCATTGTTTATGAATCGTATGTGAATTGAAGATTCCTGGCGAACCAGGCGGTCGCACAGAATTTTCTTTTTTTGCTTGAGCGGGTCAAGGCGTCGGACAGTCCGAATCATCAGGATAGCCCGTGGTTACAAAATAGAGTAACCACCAGGAATCCAACCCCATGAATTGGTAAAATGAAGGGAGATGTCGAACATAATTCCAGCATCTTTCCCCAAAAATCAAGGGGTCGTATACACAATATGGTTCATCCAACCTTTCTAACTGATTGGTAATTCCTGTTATCGATCGTATTCCGACATTCCAATAATGACGAGCGCGATAATCATCCGGGTGAATCGAGACGCCCTTGGAAGCGTGGCTTACCGAAAATTTTTTATCGCCAATGACATATAACCTGAAATTACTGCCCGGCTCAACCTCATACGGAACGATATATGTATTGTTTTCAACGTTACGATAGTCGGCGTATTGGGGGGAGCCCAGTGAAGAAAAGCGGATCAGCAATTTCAGATTAACGGGGAAGATATACCATTCGTCTGCCACATTGTTGTTGTTTCCGATAGTCGGATCCGTATCGATGGCGGTCAGGGCGGCTTCATAAGCGTCTTGATCGAAGCTCCCGTCATAATCGACCAGATCGTATAGCGTCCCAAACAGGCAGACCCGATCGGTATAGTTGTAAAAATCGACAGGCGTCGGTTCGGACAGGTCCTTCATGACGCAGAAAGCTTTGTTCTGGGATGTGTAGATGAGGTAAAGAAATACATCCGTAGCCCACAAGGGCAGGTTCTGGGCGGTCAGGTCGAAATCGACGGCAACGTCGTTGAAATCATAGATGCCGTAAAAGTCTTGTGTCTGGCGGTAGAGACCTTCCTGAGGCCGGGGAAACTCGTTCAGCGGCAGCGCCCGGAAGGGGTTTCCTTCGGATACGCGGTACCACAACACCGCGGTCACGATGCCGTCGTCGGGCGGCGTCGCCGTGCCCGAGCGATCCGACAGGATGAATTGGATCCGGTCGAAACCGTCAATGTCCGGGTCGACGGGAACGGAATCCAGGAGTGCGTAAACGCCGGATTCCGGGGGAACGACTTCAGGCTGTTGAACGAGTTTGGGGATCAACGGGTCTTTGATCATCCCCACCGCGATGCCGTCTTCCTCTTCGCCGAGTTGCCCCCTGTAAACGAGGAAGAGGGTGATGTCTTCGGCGGTCAGGGGGATTTCGTCGCCGTCCAGGTCGAAATAGAAATCTTCCGACCAGTCGGATGGTATGGCGCATCCGAGGCTGCAAAATTCTTTTTTGATATATCTGAATGGTCCTTCTGCATACGCCCGATACCTCACGATAAGGGTCAGCTTTCCGTCGGGCATCGTTTCGCCAGGGGTTATATTCCGCGCTGAAATTTTGATTCGTTCAATGTTCATTTCGATAGGATCGATTTCGATTGGAACTTCATCGAGGGTCGCTTCGATTTTGCCGCGGAAGAAGTAATCCAGAAGGCCCGCCGAATAGCCGACGGTTTTGGGGAGAAGTCTTTTGGCGTAGGCTTCGTGGACTGCATCGGTTAAGACATAGCACAGGACGCCTGTATCATTAGGTTCGCCTTTGGCGTTAACCTCTTCCCAAGTGTAACTGTATGCCACAAACGGGTCCTCATCAAATATCTCACCATCCTGCAGCTTCCTAAGATGCAAAACCAGATCGTAATTCCTGTCTTCCGCTGTTATCTCTTTTATCGCCGGGGGCACGACATCGGTGCTGTCTCTTCTTGGGAAAGGATAGCTTTTATCATAGATCCACGAGGGCATCCAATCGGTAAACATGGCGGCCAGACTTAAATAGTTAGCATTGGTATATTCGGCCAATCCAACCCTTTCCTCACCATTAACCGCCATCGTGACGTCAGGATCGGCGTTTTCGAAGGTGTAAACATCTCTGTCCCAATATTGTTCAGGGGTAGAGAATTTCGCTATGCCAGGCGGCCTGTCACTACATAACTCGCTCACATATTTCTTATCGTCTTGCTTCAAAACCTGTGTTATTTTACTTTCCACCCAGTATTCATAGAGATTGCCTAAGCCCGACCATCTCTTCAATTTTCCAAAACCGCTATAATATTGATCGTAGTAATCCTCCTCATCTACCCATTTCCCACCCAACCATATGCCGCCCTTAAATGCACTCAAATGGCCCCACATATCATTTCTTGTGTGGGCCGGCACCCCCATGTCTTCAATCAGGTGCAATACTCTTCCGAGTCTCTCGAACAAGACGGCAAAACTTTTCTCTCTTAGATCGTCTGTTTGGGAGGTCAAAGCAATGTAGTAAGCGTTTTTTGCATGATTGTAAGAGTAAGCATTACAATCGTTGCTTTTGAAATTCGTTTTGAAATCGCCAGCACATGCATTTTGAGTTTCCATTGCCCAGATTAAATTTGATTCTCCTGACAATAACCCGTCAGAAAATGGCCCATCAGACAGACCGGTATTCCTTAGCGGATCATGGAAATGATTTTTCGCGCGTAGGGAAATATCTTCGAATTCGCTGCCGTATTCCAACCAATCCAAAACCGTTTTTGTCGTAACCTCGTTTTCAAATTCAGCGAGGTCGTCGTTTTTAAATTCATGCATAATTCCATCCTCGAAAGCCAAAAAATCAAACAGAAACCTATCTAAATTAGATTTATTAACAGCTACATCAGTGAGTTGGGGATGCGTCTCTATGTCACCATAGGCAAAAACAGTATTGTTGAACATGGTCAAAACACATGGAATGACAAACAGAAAATATGAGAATATCCTTATCATTTCTGACTCCTCCGCTCTCTTCGGTATTCATCTAAGTAACTCTGCTTTTCGCATTCTCTAAACGCCTGGACAAAATCCGTGCCCCCGAAAAAACGCCTCGTCACAAAAGACTTCCTAAACTGATCATGCATGATAAAAGAAAAATCTTGCGGACGCCTTTCCAGGCGGACAAGCCGGTTATCTTCGTCAAAGTCGGTCCGATCCCCTTTTCCTTTTATGACGTGCTGATTCCAAATGATATAACCGCATTTATAAACGGAAAGCACCGGGGCGCTTCTGTCTTCCCAAAAACCAGGAATAAGAATCCTTCCCTCATTGTCTGAATTTGTCTCTTCTACATGTCTGGGCACCGGCACGAAAGCTCCGGCCCCCTCAAACCATGAAAGCTGTTTGCCTTTCCACCAGATTGCGATAGCGGACGCACCCTCTATAGGCTCGCCGGTTTCTTCATCAACAACGATGGCCGTCGGGCCGGGATCTATTTGGTCAAGTTGGTTTTTTTTCGAACTATGTGAGCAGGATGCTATCGCCATTGCGGTCAGGATAATAATAGCAGCTCTCGGTATTACGGTTTTCATGTAAATCCTCCCTCATCAAATTAGAAGCTTTCAATATACCAAAAGCCGTTAAAGGCCCTGACAAAGTAAATATAGTATGTGATTTTATGTATTTGTCCGTTAACTTCCTGATTCTTCTTTATCCGATACTTCGCCACCCTGTCGCGCATGTAGACGTTGCCGATCTCCTCCATGTTGGCAACGAATTCCGGCAGATTTTCACCGATGGCCGTGAATATCTTCGTGTATTTTTCCTGGGACGGATATGTGAAATAGGCCATGGCGCCCTGAACGTCGCCGGCGGCCAGGCTGGTCTTCATTCCTTCCCATTTTTCCCGCAGCATTGCGTCGAGCGTTGCCGTGTCCATGATGCGAAGCGCTACGGTGTCCGTATGGAGGTTGCCGGCGCTGTCCCAGGCGTTTGCCGTCAGGAAATAGGTTCCGGCTTCCCGGATGCTCAGCCTGTATTGACGGGGGCCGTTTTCCGTTATTTCGACCAATCCGGGGCCGGCGTCCTGGAAGTCCACGCTCGCCAGGTCCAGCGACGTCTGGATGGCAAGATCGGTTTCAAAGGGAGACAATCCCGTCGCCGAATCCGGGAGCAGGAGGAAGTAATGGTCTGAAGGCTCCCGATAGACGGTAAAAGCGGTTTCAAGGCTGTTTCCCGCGGCGTCCCCGGCCAGGATATCCACCTCGCTTTCCCCCTCCGGCACCGGCACATGGTTGGCGACGAATTCGTCTCCGATCAGAATGGCCGGAATATCGTTTACGATCACCATCGTCTCATTGCCGGTGGCGTTGGTCACCGTGCCCCGGACCATGATGCCCGGGCATTGGACCGTCTCGTCCTCCGCCGGGGAAGTGACATGCAGGGAAATGGGGGAGACGACGGTCGCCGTCGCATCGGCGGAAGCTGTGCCGCCGGGACCTGTGACCGTTATAGTATAAACCGTTGTTTCCTTAGGGTAAAGTACAATAGATCCTTCGGTTTCGACCGGGCCGATACCAGGCTCGATGGTCGCGGACTCAGCATGGGATGAATGCCAGGCCAGGGTGACCGGTTCGTCCGGCCGAACACTTTCGGGCGCAGCGGACAAGCTCACCGTGGGGGGCGGCTGGATCACCTCTATGGTCGTCTCCGCCGCAGCCGTCCCGGAAGCGTTGGTCGCTGTCAGCGTATACGTGGTCGTCTCGGACGGCGTCACCGCCATCGATCCGTTCCCGGGAACCTCCCCGACGCCCGGCGCGATCGAACAGACTTCCGCATTGACCGTGCGCCAGCTCAGCTCGGCGGATTCCCCGGCCTGAACTGTTTGCGGAAATACCGTGAAGGCGGTCACCGACGGTTCGTAGAAGG
>JAABTM010000547.1 GCA_011389855.1 Desulfobacteraceae bacterium | reverse complement strand
ATCTCCACCGCGCCGGTGGCCAGCACCAGCTCCGTGGTCAGGTGGTTGCCGGCCATGGGAACCCCGTGGCGCATGAGCAGCTCGTTGCCCGTGCAGCAGACCCCGGTCAGGTTGACGCCGGCCGCGCCCTTTTCCCTGGCCAGGGCCTTGATCTCGTCCGATTCGCAGGCCAGCAGCACCATCTCCGAGACCACCGGGTTGTGGCCGTGGACAATGAGGTTGACGTGATCTTCCTTGAGCACCCCCACGTTGGCGGTGGTGGGGACCGGCTGAGGCGTGCCGTAGAGGATGTCCGACACCTCCGATGCGATGAGGGACCCGCCCCATCCGTCTGACAGGGCGTTTCGCATGGCGTGAAGGAGCAGGCTCCGCCAGCCGTTGTCCACGCCCATGTGAGTCCGGTGCATCATCTCCGAGGTCTCCCGGTCGATGCCCCGGGGGGTGATGCCCAGTTCCTTCCAGATCGCCCGCCGCTTTTCGGGGGCCCGTTGGACCAGGGTCAGTTCGGATTGCCGGGTCCCGTAATCCTCCTGCATGGCGGCCGCCAGGTCGCCGGCCACCGCCAGGGGGTCTCGGCCGTCCGTTTCCACGCCGTATTCCCGGGCCACCGACATGAGCTTGTCCGCATCCCGGATCTCGTAGCCGGCGGCCTTGCCGGCCGCCACCGCGGCCAGCACCTCCACCAGGTCCCGGCCGTGGTCGGAATGGGAGGCGGCCCCGGCGGCGATCATCCGGCCCAGGTTCCGGGCCACGATGATGTCGGCGTCCGCCCCGCAGACGCCGCGCTGGGGGCCCTCGCCGAAGGGATCGATGCGGCACGGACCCATGACGCAGATGCGGCAGCTCAGCCCCATCTCGCAGTAGCCGCACTGGGGTTGCTGGGCTTCAAACCGGTCCCAGACCGTCTCCAACCCGTCCCGGTTCGCCTTTTTCAACAGAAGCCGGCCGTCCTGGGTGATGGTCCGCTCTTCGTAGGATGTATTCATCACGACCTCCTTATATATTAGGGTCCGGCGGGTTCAACTTCCCGGCGTCCGGAGTTCCGCCTCGATCTTTTTGACGGCGTTGAGCAGCGCAAAGCCCGGAGACGGTTGCGCTTCCCCGAGGTCCGACAGCACGGTGCGGGCCACCGCATCGGTTTTCCGCTTCAGGGCCGCCGCCGACTCCTCGAAAGTGAGGGCCCCGGATTTACAGATTTCGACGCAGGCGGGAATTCGCCCCTGGGACCGGCGCTCGATGCAGTTGTCGCATTTCACCGCCACCACCTTTTCCGGCGGACCCAGGGGGTCGGCGTGGTACCGGATCACGCCGAAGGGGCACGCCATGGCGCAGGATGCGCAGTTGATGCACCGGTCCGGATCGATAAGCACCGTACCGGTTTCGGCGTCCCTGGAGATGGCCCCCGGCAGGCAGCCTAGCAGGCAGGGGGCCGGGTCGCAGTGGCGGCACCGGTTGGGGAATCCCTCGTAGTGGGGCCCGGCCCCCACATGGACCCGCGGCTTGGGCAGGGGCCGTTCATGGATGGCCGTAAACAGAGATTTAGACCGGGAGTGGGCGGTGGCGCACGCGGCCATGCATTGCATGCACCCCACGCACCGCTCCGGATGAACCACGACAGTTTTCATGGACACCTCCTTTTTGTATTACATCTATCCGTGACGGGGCAGCAGCGCGGACCAGTTGAAAGAAGAAGACAGCAGCCGCTCCCTGGAAACGGTGATCGGGATCCGGCCGCGGATGAGGGACAGCATCACCCCGCCCTGTTCGATGTCGTTGACCAAAACAAAACCCACCAGCCTGTCGTCCCGGAAGACCAGTTTCCGGTACCGCTTCCGGTTCGGATCGAGGCGGCTGACGGTCTCGTAGACCGGATCGGTTTCCGGCGTCGTGACGCCGCCGGTCATGACGTCCATGTCGAAGATCCGGATGACGTTCCGGCTCAGGCTGCCCGGATGGGCCGCCGACCGGCCGGCCATGTTCATTCCGGCGATCCGCCCCCCGTCCACCGCTTCGGGCCAGATGGCGTTGACCCACCGCGATTCCCGGGCGATATCCGTGGCTTCGGCCACATCGCCGGCAGCGTAGATCCCCTCGACGCCGGTCTCCTGGTGGGCGTCCACCAGGATGCCCAGATCGACCGCGATCCGGTCCCGGGGCACGAAAGACAGGGCCGGCAGCACGCCCTTGCCGATGACCGCCATGTCGCAGGAAAGGGTGGAACCGTCGGACAG
>JAABTM010000252.1 GCA_011389855.1 Desulfobacteraceae bacterium | reverse complement strand
CGGCCGGTTCCGCTTCATGGCCTCTTCCGTTTCTTCTTTTATCTCCTTGTCGAACCAGAAAAGGCCGCCGGTGGCGCTGTCGAAGGGGGAGAAGAGATCGCCGGTGTGTTGGGTCCCCGGCGGATCTGGAAGCCGCCACCAGCGCCAGTAGGCCTGACGGACGTAGGGGACCATGAAAGTGGGCACGAACGGTCCGATTTCGTGGACCTTCGCCTGGATTTTTTGGGACAGCTCGATCCGCTCGTCTTCATCCAGAGAGTTCCGATAGGTTTCGATCATCTTGTCCAGTTCGGGATCGGCGGTGTTGGTGATGTTGTTGGTCTGGGGTTTGAAGGCGTTGACCGAGTGCCAGTGCTCCCAGAAGTGGGGCCGGAGGGAGGTGGACCACCCCATCCAGGCCACGTCGTGCTTTTTCTCCATGATCTTTTTGTAGGCCGCCGAGGCGTCCAGCTTCTGGAGCCGCAGTTCGATCCCCGCCTTTTTGGCCTCTTCCTTGAGCACCACCAGCCGGGGGGTGTGCTCGTCGTTGCTGTAGACCACCTCCACGGAAAACCGCATATCCCCCTTTTCCCAGATGCCGTCGGACCCCCGCTTCCAGCCGGCATCGGTCATGTACCGGTCGACCTTGTCCAGATCGAACCGCCGGGCCCGGATATCGGTGTTGGAATACGGGCCGTAACCCACGTAAGGGCCTTCCAGCCGGTAGTAATCGCCCCGGAGCACCTGGTCGATGACCTTTTCGATGTTCATGGCGTGGGCGAAGGCGTACCGGACGTTGCGGTCTTCGAAGATCTTCCGGGCCTGATTGAGCCACAGGCCCATCGCCGATTGCTGGGTGTTGTTGAAAAACCAGATCTTGTGGATGTAGCCGTTGCCGAATTCCCGGATATTCGATTTGACGTGCCAGTATTGGGGGATGGTGATGGGAAAGGCGTCCATCCTGGCCCGCTTGAAATGCTCCCACATCATGTTGAAATCCCGGACAACGGTGTATTTGACGTAATCGACGTTGAACCGGTTTTTGAAATAGCGCAGGTCGTCCGCCCACCAGTCCGGTTTCCGCTTGAACATGATGTGGCGGCCCTTGCGGAAGTCGGCGATCTGATAGGGCCCGGTGTTGGGGACGATGGCCCAGTTGTATTTCTGGACGAAGGTTTCATCCAGCTCGCCGTAGAAATGCCGGGGAGTGGGGCCGAGGCCGATCTTGAGATGGAGATCGGGGACCGCCTTGGTGGAGACCACCGAAAGAGTATGGTCGTCGAAGACTTCGACCCGGTCGATCTCCTGGGTGTAATAATCGTTGTACCAGGGCGCGATGATGTGCTTGGAGCGCATGAATTCCAGCGTGTAGGCGAAATCGCCGGCGGTGACCGGTTCGCCGTCGGACCACCGGGCCCTGGGGTTGAGCTTGAAATACATGGTTTTTTTATCGTCGCCGTAGGCCCAGTGGGTGGCCAGTTCCGGGACGATGTTCTCGGTGTTGGGATGGATGCCGATGAGGCTCAATTGGTTGCCGAGAATGGCGGACCGGAAGGACGAGTTGGAATCCGGGCCAACCACTCTGAAAGTGAGGGGGAAGCTCATAATGGTGGTGTTGAACATGCCGCCCTTTTCGGCATTTGGAGAGGCGTAGGTCGGATCTGTGTTGTTGGTGAGCCATTCGAGATCCTCCGGAAGTTTGAGCGCGTCGGCTGAAAACGCTGGTCGGACTATGGATACCGCCAGCAATGTCAGGCATACGAAGGTCATGGTAATCGAGAGTTTTAGACGGGTCATGCTGCTCCTTTCAACTGGATCGGCGGATTGCAAAGCAGATCGTAAATTTATCGTTAGTCGGTCGAGTTATTGCGTTGATTATGAGGAACGTATTGCATATATTTCAAGATCGATATCGTCTATCTGATCGAATGGCACCAATCTATAGTGTTTTTCATCTGCAACCTTAACCTCATCGTCAACTACCGTAAGCTCGAATAGTGCGATTAGATTATTCTCCATAAATTGAGCGGATATCGCCCTACAAAAAAGATTTGGGTATTTTTCGCTACAACACGCGATATCTTGTTTGGTTTGAACAACTGAAAGATGATCGCACCCCCCTTTCGCTTGAACAGGTAAAACAAACTGTTTTCCATGCCTGTCGACCGCCACATAAATCTCGTCAATCTCAACTTGGCCAATCGATGAAACAGTGGTTCTGAGGTGATTTTGAAGCGAATAGGCGACCACGCCAAGGAAAATATCGATCAGGCGATTATATCTCACAATCGCAAGGAGTGCTTGCTCGTCCGACAACGCATACGCACTGACGATTTCGGGGGTGGAATCGGGGATTTTTATCGCTATTAATTCCTGATTGGGAACAATTCTATTAATTCTAACCAGCCTAAAAATATACTTTGATCGACCTGCTCCTTCAATAATCCATTCCATCCCATCCGGCTGAATTTTCAAAATGCTATCCGGCATCGGAGTTCGGTATCGAATAGAGTAAACGACATCTCCAAGGTTCTTTGGTAAACGGATGCCAATTTGATTCGCCGCGGCGACAAGGTCTTCCCGCTGGAATTCCACGCTGCGATCACCCGTCTTGTAACGATCAAAAAACACTTTTTCGATCAATGCTTTATATCGACTTTGGGAATGATGGATCGAGTTCTTAGCCATATCTTCGTACATCCATTTCCATTGTGCTCGGCGCCTCGATTTCTTCTTGTTTTCGCTTTTTCGCTCCGCTTTTTTGATTCCGTTTGGCAATAGGTGCATCTATACCCCAAAAATTCGCCGCGTCTGTCATGTCCATTTCCAGCAGTGCGCGATCCCCGAGCTGAATAGATATGTTTGGCTTCAAAATATCGACATTGAGAACCTTGACGAATTCCGCGGCGATAGCTCTCGCCAGTGGCGGAGGAACGGCATTTCCCACCTGTCTGCCCCCATGCCACTTTGTCTTATGAAATCGGAACCAATCTGGAAAACCATGCAACCGAGCCATCTCTCGGACCGTTATACACCGGTTTTTTTCGTAATGAATCGGCCTGGGGCTTGTGAATGCACCCCGCGCCGAGTCGGTACCCGCGCGAAGGGTGTTCGACACACCTTCCCGAGAAAGCTTAAAGAAACGTGATATAGGTTCGGTATCGCCCGGACGAGTCCGAGAAAATCTTCTGCGAGATATTTCAGTATGATTCGTTCTCGCGCTCGATGTGAGCAAATTCGGATTCCATTCACGACGATACCCGTAATGCCACGAATTGTCATTTCGACATCTCATTTCGGCTGCATAATCGGAAGGTTTTTCCCAATCTTCCGTATATACGCAATCGTCGCTTATTAATTCCGCGAAAGATTCGGCATCGGGTAAGTCCCCTATCGCATCGTCGCATGTAGGCGTTTCGGCAAGTGAATGGAAAATATCCAGGAGAGGTGGTGGTATCGTCATTGGCGGAGGATAGGCGGGCAAGGTTTCTCCACGCTTTGCACCAAGGAGAAACAGTCGCTCCCGATTCTGCGGCACTCCGTAGCTGGCGGCATTAAGCAGCTGCCAAGGCATTCGAACATTATACCCAATTCTCTCGAATTCTGCTATCAGTTCATATAAAACTTGGCGATGTTTTCCAATGGTCAGCCCCTTTACATTCTCGAAAAGAAATAATCGTGGCGACAAATCCTTCACTGCTCTCACGAATTCGCGAACCAAAAAATTCCTTGGATCGTCAAGAATTCTTTGTCCTATAAGCGAAAATCCCTGGCAGGGTGGGCCGCCAACAACGACATCTATTTGGATAGAACCTATCTCTGCTTTTTGGCGAATCGCCTGCGCGCTCAGGCGCTCTATCGAATTGGGTATAACTTTACATTTTGGAAAATTATATTTATGCACCGCAGCGTGTATCGGATCTATTTCAACGGCTGCTGCAACATCGAATCCTGCCTGCTCGAACCCTAAACTGAGCCCTCCAGCACCCGAAAAAAGATCTATTATGATCGGTCTGTTTTTCATACTATCATTCCACAATATTAAGAGACCTTTGTTGGACATAGCCAGTTGCAAACCCCCATCGCATAAATCAGTAAGATACACAAATGGGGCTTATGATCGCAAAATTTGGCCGTACTTTGGTTCTATCTATCATTCATACACCGTATGCAACTTCGGATCAAACGCCTCCCGCACCGCCTCGCCGATAAACGTCACCGTCAACAACGTCGTCACCAGCCCGGCGATCACCGAGCCGGCGATCCACCAGGCCCACATGTTGGACCAGCCCTGTTGGAGGAGTTCGCCCCAGCTCGGGGTCGGCGGCGGCAGGCCGAAGCCGAGGTAATCGAGGGAGGTCAGGGCCACGATGCCGCTGGAGACGGCGAAGGGGGCGAAGGTGACGATGATGGCCACGGTGTTGGGGATGATGTGGTTGAAGATGATCCGGATGTTGGACGCCCCCAGTGCCCGTGCCGCCAGGGCGTACTCCCGCTCCTTTTCCTTGTAGGTGACGGTGCGCATGGTCCAGGTGATGTTGATCCATCCGAAAAAGGCCATGATCAGGATGAGCAGCCAGAAGTTGGGGACCAGGATGGAGGAGATGATGATGATCACGTACAAAAACGGCACGTTGGACCAGATCTCGATGATCCGTTGGAAAAACAGATCGAATTTCCCCCCGAAATAGCCCATGGAGCAGCCGATGGAGACCCCGATGGTGTAATTGACCACCAGGAGTCCCAGAGAAAAGAAGATGGCGATCCGAAACCCGTAGACCAGCCGGGCCACGATGTCGCGTCCCACCACGTCGGTTCCCAGGTAATGGCGGTTTTCGATGGATGGCGGAAACGGCGGATAAGTCCCCTCCCGCAGGTCGTTTTCGTATGGATTGTAGGGGACCGGCGGCATGAGCGCCCAGTCGCCCTCCCCTTCCACGGCGAATTTCTGTTTCAGGTCCCGGTAGTCCGTTTCATAATCGTAGTCGAGCCCGAAAACCGTGCCCGGGATCATCTGGCGGTAGGTGGGGAAATAATAATCGCCGTCGTAGTGGACCACCAGTGCCCGGCTGTTGACCAGCAGCTCCGCGAAGACGGCCACGAGGATCATCAGGGAGAAGATGATGAAGGAATAATATCCCCGCCGGATCGACTTGAACCGCCGGAGTTTCCGCAGCGTCAGTGGATTGATGTTCCGGAAGATCTTCATTTGAACTGCACCCGGGGATCGACGATGGCCACGCAGATGTCGGACAGGATGTTCCCGATCATCAGCAGCAGCGACGAGATGACCAATATGCCCATGACCACGGGGTAATCGCGGTCCACCACCGATTCGTAGCCGAGCAGCCCCATGCCGTCGATGTTAAAGACTTTTTCGATGAGAAATGATCCCGTCAGGATGATGGAGATGTTGTTGCCGAAATGGGTGGCGATGGGAATCAGGCTGTTGCGCAGCGCATGGCGGAAGACCGCCTTCCGGAAGGGGAGCCCCTTGGCGATGGCGGTGCGGACATAGTCGGACGCCAGGTTGTCCATCACCGTGTTTTTCATCAGGAAGGTCATTACCGTAAAAGATCCCACCATGTAGGCCGCCAGGGGCAAGACCGTGTGCCATGCGATATCCACGATCTTTTCCCACAGCGTGAACTCGAAGAACAGATCGCTGGTCAATCCGCCCAGGGGAAAGATCTCCCATGTGGAGGAAAACAGCATGAGCAGCAACACCCCGGCCACCCAGCCGGGAATGGCGTATCCGATGAAGACGATCACCGAGGAGACGTTGTCGAACAGGCTTTTGTGCTTGATGGCCTTGGCCAGCCCCAGGGGGATGCAGACCCCATAAACGAGAATCATGGTCAGAACCCCGAAATAGAGGGAGATGGGGATCCGCCGCTTGATCATGTCCCAGACCGGATCATAGTAGCGGGTGGAGGTCCCCAGGTCGCCGGTGAACACCTTGCCCAGCCATTCGGCGTAGCTCACCAGCACCGGCTTGTCGAAGCCGTAATATTCCTTAAGCTGCTGGATCTGGCTCTCGGACAGGGGCTGGGACCCGCGCTCCCCCATGCCGGCCGGGCCGGCGCCCGAGGCCGACTGCATCTGCTGGGCCTGCTGGATGATCCTCTCGATGGGCCCGCCGGGGACGAACCGGGTGATGGTGAACACCATGATGGTGATCCCGATGAAGGTGGGGATGATCAGCAGGAATCGTCGGATGAAGTAGGCGGTCATGGGCTCCCAGGGGTCCGGGCGTCATCGTTCATGCCGGGGACGCCGTTCCGGCGATCGGCACGCTTCCAGTCGCATTACGCCGGAAAGTATATCAGCAAAATCGGCTAATCACAAGATGCGCGTGGGATATCCATTATAAACGATGGGCGGTCCAGGCACATGGACTTCACAAAAGCCATCCCCGTCATCATCTCCGGCGTATTCTCCAGCGCGGTGGTTTACCCTTTCGTGTCCTTAGCCCCATTCATCCAATCGGTTATAAATGCCGTACTCATCGATGGATATCAAAGATTCCGGCATCACCGTGGTTTTTATCAACGGCTCAATGGTTGTTTGCCGGACATGGGGAAGCATTTCAATCACGACCTCTCCCCATCTGCACCGTTACCGAACGCCCATCGCCAACACCCCGGTGTGAGCTTCCGATTGACCAACCCTTTCCATTTCTCACCTCTGTGATATATTTTTAAAATCAGCCTTTTTATGATAAAGAAGAGTCAGAGGAAAAACCTGCATTCGCATGGTTTTTAAGTAACCTGGAAGGAATCTCCATGAAATTTTTTAACACCGCCGGCCCCGTCAACTGCGAGGAACACTACTGCCTGCCGCCCATGGAGCGCTTCGATTGGGAAGAAGTGAGCCGCCTGATCGATCAAAAAAAATACTTTGTATTGCACGCCCCCCGGCAGACCGGAAAAACCTCCTGCCTGCTGGCCCTGATGGATCGCTTGAACGAAAGCGACCGATACCGCTGTTTATACGTCAACGTGGAAATGGCCCAGGCCGCTCGGGAGAATGTAAAAGAGGCCATGACCACGGTCCTGAACGAACTGGCCTTCAACGCTTTTCATTATCTGGGAGATGATTTCCTGGAAAGGGAGAAGGACCGGATTCTTCAAAGAAGCGGCGAATTTCTGGCGCTCCAGACCGCATTGAGCCTCTGGGCGAAAAGCAGTTCAAAGCCATTGGTCTTGTTAATCGACGAGGTCGATGCGCTGGTCGGCGACAGCCTGATCTCGTTGCTTCGCCAGTTGAGAGCCGGATATACGAAAAGACCGTCCCTTTTCCCGCACGCCATCCTGCTCTGCGGCGTTCGGGACGTTCGGGATTACCGGATTCATTCGGACAAGGAAAAAAGCATCATCACCGGCGGCAGCGCGTTTAACATCAGGGCGGAATCTTTGCGATTAGGGGATTTTTCCCGACAAGAAGTCGTGCGATTATACCAAGAGCATGTGGGGTAAACCGGACAACCCTTTGAGCAGGAAGCGTTGGAGAAGACTTGGGAATTGACCCGGGGACAGCCATGGCTCGTCAATGCGTTGGGGTATGAGGTCTGCTTTAAAATGAAGGAAGGACGGCATCGTTCCAAACCCATCACTAAAGACATGGTCCTCCAGGCAAAAGACAACCTCATCCTGCGGCGGGAAACCCATCTCGATCAACTGGCGGACAAGCTCAAAGAGGACCGGGTCCGGTCCGTGATCCAGCCCC
>JAABTM010000251.1 GCA_011389855.1 Desulfobacteraceae bacterium | reverse complement strand
CGACCGCCACTTGCTCCGCCCTCCGGCCCAGGAGGCCACCCCGACGCCCACCGAAAAGGTGATGACCGTGAGCCCCAGAAAATAGACCGTGGCGGACTCCAGCCCGATCTCCCCCAGCCGGAAATTAATGAGGGACAGCCCGAAATTGCCGGTGTTGCCGAAGACCGCGATGAGGGCGTAGGCGCCGATGACCTCCCGGGGCCGGTTCAGTGCCCGTCCGAGCAAAAACCCCACCGCCGCCAGGGCCAGATGGACCGCGGCGATGTAGACGATCATCCGGACGGCCGTCGCGGCCTGGATCTCCGCCCGGCTGATGATGTTGAAGACAAATGCCGGGATCAGCAGGTAGAACGCGGTTCGGGATAAGGTCTGGACCTTCAGGTCCAGCCTCGGCCCGGCCACGTAGCTGACGAGCACCACGCCGAACACCGGCGCGACCACATCGATGAAAATCGCAAAAAAATCCTGGATCATGGGTTAGGCCGATCATCCTTCCGCATATCAAATAGTTCAGTTCTCCGGGACAGCGTCCCGCCCGCCGGCAATGCCGCGCCGGACACTCCGGCATTATAGCCGCTCATCGCCTGGGAGCAACCTTCCACCCCCGCCTGATCAACCAATATAAGGTGTTTTCGGCGCGATTATGCACCCTTTCCCCCATTTACCCCCGATTCCCGGCTGTGTATCCTGAGTTTGATATGGAGTACAAAGGCCAATACCGGAGCGAAACAGAGGTACACTCCCATGAAAAATGTAGTTTATCCAGTCGTTATCGCAGGAGGCAGCATGTTTTTTAAAGACGCCATCGACAGAATGAGAGCGCAAAGAGAACGGGAAGAACGGCGGAAGCGGGCCGGAAAATTCATCCTGGGCGCCGCCCTCGGCGCCGCGGCCGGGGCCGCGGCGGGCCTGCTGCTGGCCCCGAAATCGGGCAAGGAAACACGGGAACAAATCGCATCCAAGACCAGCGACGCGTACGACACCGTCAAAAGCAACCTCGACGAGACGCGCCAGATGCTCTCCGATCAAAAGGAACAAATCACCGACGCCGCCCGGCGGTACGTCGAAGCGGTAAAGGATATCCCCGAAGCCGCCGAAGAGAAAGAGTCGGAATCGGCCTCGGACGAGAGCAAAGGAAAAAAGAAGAAATAGACCCGGGAGGGACGCCAGATGAACATCACCATCACCTTGGAAGAACTCGGCTTTTTCATCCTCTTTCTCCTGGTTCTCGGCGTCGGCGCCTACCTGGCCGTGACCCTGAAAAACCTAAACGGCCTCGTCAAAGAGATCCGGGATCTCCTGGACGCCAATCGCAAAAATATCGACCAGTCCCTGGCGAACCTGCCCCTGATCACGGAAAACCTCAACGAGGCCAGTTTCGGGGTCAAACGGGGCATCAACCAGACCGAAGATGTGATCGAGCAGGTGAGCGCCAACGTCGGGGACACCCTGATCGCCGTCCACAAGACCGCCGACAGCATCTCCACTTACTCCATTCTCGTGACGGAGATCGTCAAAGCCGTGATGGACCTGTTTTCAAAAGGAAAACGATAAGCGCCTATCCAATCCCCATCCACCGCTTGCCGATCAGAAAATACGCCTCCGCCGCCGTTGTGATTTTGGAGGCGTAGCAGTATTCGTCCGTCTTGTGGGCCTGGGAGGGTTCTCCGGGCCCCAGGATGAAAGTGGGGGGATGGCCCATGGCCGCCTTGAGGGCCGAGGCGTCGGTGAAATACGTGACGCCCCGGATCCCGGGCGTTTCCCCGATCAACGGTTCCATGATGTCGTAGACCTCCCGCACCCAGGGATCTTCCGGGTCGGTCCAGATGCTTTCCGCCCCCACCGCCGGGGACAGTCGCACCTCATCCCCCAGATACGCCGCCAGATCGTCCCGAACCCGCTCCACTTTCTGCCCCGGCACGGTCCTGATGTCGATGCCGATGACGGCCCGGTCCGGGACGATGTTGACGTTGGTCCCGCCGGAAATTGTGCCCACGTTGAGGGTGGGCGATCCCAGCACGGGATGGGCGTCCGCGTCGAACCGGTATTCCTCCAGGCGGGTGACCGCCCGACCGATCTTGTAGATGGCGTTGACGCCCTGCTCGGGCATGGAGCCGTGGGCCGCCTTGCCCAGGGCTTCGGCCTCCAGCCACAAGGCGCCCTTGTGGCCCAGCATGGGGTAGTTGGCCGTGGGTTCGCAGACCACCAGGCCCCCGGCGTCCCCCAGTGCCTCCGTTTCCTTTTCGGCCAGAAACACAGCGCCCTGACAGCCGTGCTCTTCCCCGGCGGTGAGCACCAGTTTGATGTCCGCTCCCCGCCGATCCAGTTCGGCCAGGCGCAGGGCCGCCGCGAGCATGGCCGCCAGCCCGCCCTTCATGTCCGACGACCCCCGGCCGTAGAGGATGTCCCCCTCCTGCCGGCCGGAAAACGGGTCCACCCGCCACCCGGCGTTGCCCAGGGGAACGGTGTCCATGTGGCCGGTGAAGCACAGGGGCGGCCGCTTCTTTCCTTGGCCTTCCAGCACGGCGATCACGCTGGTCCGTTTCTCGGCAAAGGAGCGAGTGGAGACGGCATATCCGGCCTTCTCCAGCAGGTCTATCGCAAACCGTGCCAGTTCCGCTTCGTCGCCGGGCGGGTTGACGGTTTTATAGGCGAGCAGTTTCCGGGTCAGTTCCACGGGATCGGGGATGTCGGTCATGGGTTTTTGTTCCTCTCTATCGGTTTAACATGCTGATCAGCAGGCTCGCCGCCATGAACGCGGCGAGCCACCAGAAAATCCGGTCGATAACGCGCCCCGGCCGGGCGTCCGGCGCGGACGGGGCCGGCCCGGCGGATCGCTCCGTCAGCCCGGCCCCGTCCGCGTTCCGGGCCTTGGCCAAAGGGTCCGCGCCCTTCATCACAATGGACAATTCCAGGAGATGCCATTTTTTGATGACCCGGGCCGGCCCCTGGATCGCGCGGCCCGCCACGGTCCGGTTTTCGCCTTTGGGGATCAATTCGGATTCGTTTAAATCCCATAAATAGCCCACGGAAAAATCGGTCAGATGGCCCTCCTTGACCTTCCCGGCCGCCAGCTTCCCGGCCTGGGTTCCGGAAAAGAAGACATCGCACTCCAGGACGTTGCCGACGGCGTGGAAATTCCGGGCGCTGCCCAGTACGGCGGAAACCGATGCCCAGTTGTGGGAATCGAGCAGGGGGACCTGGCCGCTTTCGGGCAGGACCACGCCGTCCACCAGGTGGATCATGTCCACGGGGATCTTCAACTCGGGATCGACCCGCCGAATGGGCGTCTCCGCAGCGGCAACGGACCGGACCGACCGGGTCGCGTCGTCGAAGGTCGTCGGCCGGGCCGGGAGCTTCCGGTAATGGAGAAAGGCGCCTTCATGCGCCATGGCGATTCTTGTCGTCGCCGACCCAGCGCAGGAGCGTCCTGAAAAGTTTTTCCGGATCGATGGGCTTGGAGATGTAGTCGTTCATGCCCTCCGCCAAGCACCGTTTCCGGTCGCCGTCCAGGGCGTGGGCCGTGAGGGCGATGATGGGCAGGGTTTTCCGGCCCAGCTCCATCCGAATGGCCCGGGCCGCCTCGAGGCCGTCCATCACCGGCATCTGCACGTCCATGAGCACGGCGTCGTACCGGCCCTTCCGGACCGCATCCACCGCCTCCGCCCCGTTTTCCACCACCGCCGCTTCCACGCCTCTCCCCTGGAGGATTTCCAGGGCCACCTCCTGGTTGATCCGGTTGTCCTCGGCCAGCAGCACCCGGATGCCGGCGAGGTCGGTGACGGGCCGGTCGCGGCGGGATTCCGGCGCGGCGGCCCCGGGATCTTCCGCCGGGCCCGCGGCCGGACCGAACCACGCGGTGAAGGAGAACTGGGTTCCCGTCCCGGCCCCGGCCGCTTCGGGGGGATCGACGCGGATCTCCCCGCCCAGCAGTTCCGCCAGCCGCTTGCTGATGGCCAGTCCCAGGCCGGTGCCGCCGTATTTCCGGGTGGTGGAGCTGTCCGCCTGCATGAAGGATGTGAACAGATGGGCCCGCTCTTCCGGCGGGATGCCGATGCCCGTGTCCCGGACCGTAAACCGGAGGCATACGTCGTCGTCCGCGCTTTCCGCCAGGTCGGCCCGGATGGCGATCTCCCCCTCTTCCGTGAATTTGACCGCGTTGTTGACCAGATTGATGAGGATCTGCCGGAGCCGGAGCGGGTCGCCCCGCAGCCGGTCCGGGATGTCGGGGTCGATATGGCGGTCCATGGCGATCCCCTTGTCGGTGATCGGGCCGGCGAACATCTCCACCAGTTCGTCCAGGAGGTCCCGGAGAGAGAAATCGCACTCCTCCAGGGTGAGCTGGCCTGCCTCGATTTTCGAGAAATCGAGGATGTTGTCGATGAGGTCCAGGAGGTGCCGGGCGGATTTCCGGAGGGTTTTCATGTGAGCCCCGGCCTTGGGGGGCAGGTCGAGGCCCATTGAGAGGCTGGAGAGGCCGATGATGGCGTTCATGGGGGTCCGGATCTCGTGGCTCATGTTGGCCAGAAAGGCGCTTTTGGCGGCGTTGGCCCGCTCGGCCTCCTCCTTGGCCGCCGCCAGTTCCCGGGTCCGCTGCTCCACCAGTTCCTCCAGGTGGGCCCGGTACCGGCTCAGTTCCGCCTCGAACCGTTTTTTCTCGGTGATGTCCTCCGCGATCCCTTCGCAGTACAGGAGCGCGCCGTCGTCGTCCGCCACCTTCCGCCCCGACAGCGAGACCCAGATCGCCTCGCCGTCCCGCCGCAGCCACTGGGTTTCCATATCCGTGAACCGGCCCAGCCGGTCGCAGACCCGTATGAACTTTTCGCGGTCTTCGGCGCGTTGGTAGAGCTGGGTTCCGGCCTCCCCGCGGGCGGCCATTGCCTCGTCCGGATCGTCGTATCCCAGCATCCGGGCCAGGGTCTGGTTGACGCCGAGGAACCGACCCCGTGGGTCTTCCTGGAAGATCCCCACCACGGCGTTTTCATAGATGTTCCGGTATTTCTCCTCGGCCGCCGTCAGCTCCCCCATCTGGTGGGTGATGGTCTCGCCCATCTTTTGCAGCACCTCCACCAGGGGCGTGAATTCGGCGTAGGGGATATCCGCCCGGGCCGCGTCGTACCGGCCTTCGGCGTAGGCGGCCACGACGGCCCCGAGCCGGTCCAGCGGATTTTTCAAAAGCATCCGGGTATAGATCCCGGTCACGGCCAGCAGGCAGGCCACCACCGCCAGCAGTATGCCGACGGTCGTCAGCAGCATCCGCCGGCGGTCCGCCATGAACCGGCCGGCGGAGAGGGAGAGATCGACCCGGCCGATCCGTTCGCCTTCGTAGAGGACGGCTCCGGATCGCCGGATCACGGGACCGGGCGGGGATTTTTGGTGATCGAACAGAACCCGTCCGTCGGCGTCGAGGACCCGGATGCCCACCAGAAAATCGCTCCGGGCCAGGGAGAGCCCGATGTCCCGGATGTTTTCCCGTGCGATGTCCCACATGGGCGCCGACAGCGTGTCAACCGTGAAATCGAGATACTCGTCCGCCTTGACCTGTAGGAGCTTTTCGGCCCGGGCCGACAGGTTCAGGTAGATCCCGGTGATGGCCAGGGCGGAAATCACCATGATGGTGATCACCAGACCGAGGGTCAGTTCCCGTGAAAGGGACCGGCGCCGGCGGGGCGGATCAGGGGCCATCGGGCCTCCCGCCGTCCTGGAGTTTTTTCAGGATCGCCCGGTAGAACAGGTCGTCCTTGACCGCGGTCAGGGCCGCGTTGAAAGCCGCCAGAAGCGGCCCGGCGTCGGGATGCCGTCTCGAGACGATCATCCGCAACCCGTGGCGGTCCAGGGGTTTGGAGAGGGTCCCGAACCGGTGGGCCTTTTCGGGGAAGATCCTCCGGATGAGATACCAGCCCACCAGCTCGTTGGCGATGAAAAGATCCGTCCGCCCCCGCATCAGCTTCTCCAGGCCGTTTTCGGGTTTGGGGGCGTAATCCCCGTCGATGCCCGCCGCTTCCAGGAGACTTTCGTAGTAGTAGCCGCCGACCCCGCCGATGCGAAACGGGGCCAGATCCGCCGCGGTCGTGAACCGGAGACCCTTGGGCGGTTTGTCGAAATAGAAGAGTTTGGAGGCGGAATAAAGGATCGTGTCCGAGAAATCGACCGCTTCCGCCCGCGCCTCGGTGCGGGCGAAGGGAAAGGCCCCCCAGACCTTGCCGCTCCGGACCGATTCGTAGCAACGGGCCCATGGGTAAAAGACCAGTTCGATGGCCACCCCCATCTCCTCGAAGGTCCGGGTCACGATCTCCGCCGCCACCCCGAAGTTTTCGATATTTTCCGACGTATAGGGGGGCCATTCGCCCGTGGCGATCCGGATGGGCCCGTCGGCGGCCCGGCCGGGGGTCGGGGTTCCCGAAAAGATCAGGAACAGGGCCAGGGCCAGGACCGGGAACAGGTGCGACGGCGGAATCCCGGCGACGCCGGCGGCCCGCTTCATTTCTCCAGGTACCTTTCCAGGATGCCGTCGTAGATGTAGTTGTCCTTGACGGTCCGGAGGGCGGCGTTGAACCGGTCCAGCAGTTCTTTTCCGCCGGGGTAGGTTTTGGAGACGATGAGGTGGAGATCGTTTTTGGAATAGGGCGGCTCCAGGACCCGGAACCGGTCCATCCGCTCCGGAAACCGCTGCTTGATGAGCCGCCAGCCCACAAGTTCGTTCAGGGCCAGCAGGTCCGTCCGGCCCTTGACCAGCTTCTCGATGGCGGCGGTCTCCCGGGCCGCGTAATCCACGGTCAGGCCGTGCCGCTTGAAGTCCTCCTCGTAAAAATAGCCGATGACGCCGCCGATGGTATAGGGCTTCAGGGCGGCCGGACCGGCGTACCGGTCGATCTCCGATTCGTCATAGACGAAAAATTTGGTGACGGAATAGGAAATGACATCCGAAAACATCACCTCCTTTGCGCGTTCCTCGGTGGGGGAGTAGGGGAACGCGGCCCAGACCCGATGGGAGAGCACCGATTCATAGCACCGGCGCCAGGGGTAGAAAACAAACCGCGCCTCGACCCCCATGACTTTGAAAACGTCGGAGAGGATCTGGGTGATGAATCCCTTGTTTTCAAGGTGTTGCGACACGTATGGCGCCCATTCGCCCGTGGCCGCGACCAGTTCCTCCCCCCGTCCGGCGGCCGGCGCCGTCAAACAGAGGGAGAGCATCAGAACCATGGTTGTCGTGATCTTTTTCATATCTATATCCTCCAAACATATCCATACCAGATTTTTCCCGGGTGTTAAAGACAATACCCGTGAACGAATTCCCCGTAGAACAGCCTTCCAGGCTGTTTAAACAGCCTGGAAGGCTGTTCTACGGGTTAAAGACCGGGATTCGGAGAAAACGGCCTTGAAATCCGGGCCATTTTTGCATAGACCTGAAGGTGCGCCGGAAATGAAGGGTCGGGCGGGATCAAGTCTGGCATCATTATTCCAGTAATTCACCTCAGAGGACGGAACGAATGACCATGGAACCCATTACTATCGACGAGGACGGCCTGACCCTGGCCGATCTGGCGGCCATCGCCAGGGAACCGCGACCCGTGCGCCTCGCCCGGGCCTCCTGGGACCGCATTGCCGCGGCCCGAAAACTGGTGGACGAATGGGTCGACGCGGAGCGGGTCATCTACGGCGTCACCACCGGATTCGGCGCCCTGAGCGACGTGACCATATCAACCAAAGA
>JAABTM010000546.1 GCA_011389855.1 Desulfobacteraceae bacterium | reverse complement strand
CGATGTCGGCGGGGCTGTACCAGATCATCATCTGCTTGTTGTAAAAGGACGGCTCCCGGTCGTCGCTGTCGTCGCTGATGCGGCTTTCCCGGTCGGGCGTGGTGGCGAAGACCTGCCGCATCCGGATCATCTGGCGCTTCTGCCCGGCGTCGGACCACAGGGGGCTGCCGCACTGGGGACATGCGCCAGCATCGGGCATCCGGACGACCTGGCCGTGACAGTCGCAGTTGTTGCAGAACCGCCAGGTCTCCACATCGGAAACGGAGAGGTCCACCTGGTCCACCCGCACCTTCCGGCCCCCGGCGTAAAACCGGTTTTCCGGGGCCAGTTCGCTGATGGCGCTCCGGGCGGGCCGCTCGTAATCGAAGGTGAAGGTGTCGTAGCGGCTTTCCCCCTCTTTGGGGACTTTCTTGCGGCGGTAGATGATGGAGCGCAGCAGGACGCCGGCCTCGGGAAAGGCGTAGTTGGGGATCAGTCCTTCGTCGGCGAAAAACGCCAGGGTCTGCCGGTCGTTGATCCGGGTGATCAGGGCCTGGAGGGCGCTTTTTTCCCGGATCAGATCTTCGAGTTCCTCGGCGTGGTGGGCGTCCTTTGCCGGGCTTTCCTTTTTTTTACGGATGCGCCCGTTGAGGGCGGTAACCTTCTTCTTCAGGGATTCCCGTTCTTTGTAATGGGCGTGGAGGCCATCGACGATGCGGTAGGAGAGACTTCCCTGGGCGGCCGGGTCCCCTTCCACGAACCGCCGGAGATGGTCGATGGAATCGGTGGTGAGGGACCTTTCAAAGACCCGGATAAAGCGCCCGAAGAGATCGGTCCGACGGGTCTCCACGTATTGGAGGAAATTGTGGGGGAATTTGTCCGGGTTGACGGGTTCCAGATTGCCGAGCACGTTCCGGAGCTGGTGGGGCATGGCCCCCTGGCCGATGCCGGTTTCCACCCACCGGTCGAGGCAAAAGGCGGTGAACTGGCGCTCCAGAACCGCCGATGCGTTGAGAAACACCCCCGGCGGGTCCAGCTCGCCGGCGATCATCTCTTCGGGTTCGGCGAAGAAATAGAGATCGTGGGGCCGTCCGTTGGCCACCGTCAGGTTCAGGGCGTTGCCGTCCCGGCGTCCGGCCCGTCCGATGCGCTGGAGGTAATTGGCCTGGGCCGGGGGCACGGAACAGAGGATGGTCGAGGAGAGGTCCCCGATGTCGATGCCCATCTCCAGGGTCGGCGTGCAGGAGAGCAGGTTGGGGTCCCAGGGGGCGCGGTCCTTCGCTTTGAACCGGGCTTCCAGGTCCTCCCGCTCGTCCCGTCCCAGGAGGCCGGTGTGCTCTTCGGCGAAGATCCGCTCGATGTCCCCGGCGGCGTAGAGTTTCCGGTAGTAATCCTCGGCGGGCGGCAGGGGGGCGTACGCGCCGTTGCACTGGAACCGGAGGCAGGGGGCGTCCGTCCATACGCCGGTTTCGCTTTCCGCCGCGGAGATGTCGTGGCCGCAGGTCCGGCACCGGAACTGGACCACCGCCGCGCTGATGCGCAGGGCTTCGGGATCGATGGACCAGATCCGTTCGCCCTTGACGGCGGTTTCCTTCAACGCGCCGGCGTCGGTCATGGCCTTCAGGACGATGTCGTAAATGGACGCGATCAGTTCCCCCACCAGGATAAAGACCGGGGCGAAGCATTTGTCCGCCCATCCTTCATACCAGGTGGCCCGTTTCGATCCGGCGCTCAACAGCGTATCGAACCGGTTGACCCGTTTGGTGGAGAGGAACGCGGGGGCCCGGGTGTTGAACCCGAAACCGGGCATCCAGGGGATTTGATTGATGCGATAGGTGTTGCCCCATTCCTGGATGTAGGCGTCCAGAACGGGATGGTGGAGGCCGCCCTGTTGCTTGAGGTGGACCAGAATCCCCATGATGAAGGTCTTGAGGGTCCGCCGGTCCAGGGACCGGAGGCCGCCGATCTCGTTTCGGAGGGGGTCCAGGGCGTCATTCGTCATCCGGTCCAGCAGGTCCGGGTCGGGGTGGCCGACGGAGGAGCCGGTCTTTTCGAGGGTCCGGCCGATCCGGCAGCGGAACCCGTATTCGGCGTAGATCTCCCATTCGACGCGGCGCCGGACGTCCCGCAACAGATCGGCGTCGGCCGGAAGCCGGCCGGTCCGCTTCAGGGTTTCGTAATCGGCCAGCCACATCATGTTGGGGGCGATGAACGCGGCGATGAACGCGCGGTCGTCCATCCGGTCCGACCAGTGGCGGACAAAGCCGGCCGGGATCT
>JAABTM010000545.1 GCA_011389855.1 Desulfobacteraceae bacterium | reverse complement strand
AGGGTCGAAACGGCGATGCGGCCGCCCTTCAGCGACATCCCGGCGGACGGCGGCCTCATGACCCAATAGGGGACCGTCAGGTCCAGGTCCCGGACCGCGATCTCCAACGGGCCGTCCCCCGCGCTCCCGGAAACCGTCAGGGACGCCAGCCTCAGCCGGGGCGGATCCGCGTCCTTGTCACCGATGTCCATGTCAAGCGTCGAAGGCAGAAAGGGGATCGCCAGCCCTAATAACTCGCGGATATCGGCGTCGGCCGGACCGATGCGCAAATCGAGATCCGGGGCGCCGCCAAAGGCGTCGCGGACCTCGCCGGCCCAGGCGAGGGTCGTCCCGTCCAGCAATTGGAAGGCCCCCTGTTCGATATGGAGGTCGCCGCGTTCGGCATCGACCGTTCCCCGGTGCCGGAAAGCGAAATCCAATGGACCGAGGTTTTTACCGTCCGGCGGCAACCCGTAGAAGGCGAGGTTCCGGCCCGCCAGGGAGACATCCAGTTCGATGCCCGGCCGGGCGGATTCCGTAGCCCCATCCCCGGACGGTCGGGCGGCCGCCGGGGCGACAGTGGTTTCGCCGCCGCGGGAGGCCTCCAGGGTCAGCGTCAGATCCCCCGCCGGCCGAAAACCGGCCAGGGAACGGGGCAGCAGGGGCCGCGCGACCGTATGCAGGGCGGGCAGATCCACGGAGACCTGTCCGTTCACCCCCGTTTTCCCGGCGGCCATGTTGCCCGCGACGGTCAGCCGGACCCCGGGAAGGCGCCCATGGGCTTCCGCCCGCAGCCGGTCTAACGTCAGCTCCCGGTCCGTCCCGAAGAGGTTCGTCACCTCGGCATCCAGGGAAATCGGGTCCAGATCCCGCCCATCCAGCGTCAGGTCGGACCGGACGGTCAGGGTCACGGGTTGATCCACCAGGGACGGGATGTCGAGGCGGACCTCCCCGCCGGTCAGGGCCAGCCGGGTGGGCAGGGACCGGTCCTCGGCGATCAGCGACATTCCCCGCAGATGGACCCGGGCCCGCACATTCAGGGGCAGGGAGAGCGCCGTTTGGGACGGCGCTTCGGTGTTCGCTTCCCCGTCGTCCGCGCGGCCGCCCGAGCCCATGTCGGCCAGCAGATCCCCGAGATTGGTGTCGCCGTCCCGTTTCCGGACGAGGTGAAGCGAAAGGCCGTCCACCACGAAATCGAGTTCCAGCCGGTCGTCGAACAGGGACCGGATCTTCGTCCGGACCCGGATCTTTTGGACGGCGGCCAGGGGCGCATCCGAGAAGTCGGGGTCGTCGGCCACCTCCAGCCCTTCGATGAGGATGCCGCCGCCCCAGGTCCAGAGGATGGTCTGGATGCGGACCTCCCGCTCGACGATCCGGCCCAGTTCCACCTCCGCCAGCCCCTTGAGCCACGGCGTGGAGAGGAAGGTGGGCAGCAGCGCCGCGGTGGAGGCCAGCACCAGCAGGAACAGCGCCAGGACGCCCACCGCGGCCGCCAGCAGGCGGAGGGTCCATCGAAGGTATTTGCGCCGCTTCGGTTCGGTCAAACCGACGGTCCTTCCAGAAACGCGGCAACCTGATCCTTTATGGCGGCCGCCTCATCCGGTGAATGCCACGCCATGTCGTGATCGGCCCGGAACCAGGTGAGCTGTCGCTTGGCGTACCTGCGGGTGTCGCGCTTGAGGGTGCGGACGGCTTCCTCCCAGGTCAGGTCGCCGGCGAGCCAGGCGGCCATATGCCGGTAGCCGATGGACTGCATCGGTTTCAATTCGGGTCCGTAGCCCATCTCGATCAACGCTTTCACCTCCTTTAGGAGCCCTTCCGCGATCATGAGATCCACCCGCCGGTCGATGCGCTCGTAGAGCGTTTCACGGGGCAGCGTCAACCCGATTTTGAGGGCGTCGAAACGGGCCTCCGCGAACCGGTGATCCCCGTGGTGGTCGGAAAGGAGCTTTCCGGTGGCTTCGCATATTTCCAGGGCCCGAACTATCCGGAAGGCGTCGTTGGGATGGAGCCGCCGGGCCGCCGCCGGATCTTGCAGGCGAAGCCGTTCATACAGTTGGGTCGATCCCCGTTTCTCCGCCTCTCTTCTAAGCCGCTCCCGAACTTCGGGATCGACCTGACGGGTCTGAAAGATGCCGTGGACCAGGGCCTTGATATAGAGCCCCGTGCCGCCGACCGCCAGGGGAAGAATCCCTTTTTCATGGAGCCGTTTGACCGCATCCCCCGCCCTCTCCGCATACCGGGCCGCGTCAAAAGGTTCGTCCGGGTTCAGGATGT
>JAABTM010000544.1 GCA_011389855.1 Desulfobacteraceae bacterium | reverse complement strand
CGCATTGGCGTAAACGCCATCCAGACAGTCGATTTCCCCGAAATACGTCTTGTCCTCTATAATCTCGTAATGTGCTCTCTTCATTGCTGAGTTGATATAATCGGTCAGCATGCCGCCTCCTTTATGCAGCAGACCCTTCAAATTCATACACAGGAACATTCATGGTTTTCATAGGCATCCCTTTATTCATTAAAAATGAATCGATCTGCTTTGCGACATTCGGTTTTAAAACCTTCTCGCCGCATTGAACGCAGACGCCCATTGGGACGTTCTCAATGATATGCAGACGATCCTCCCACCAGATTTCGCGCGGGAGGTATTTTTCGGTTACTTTTCCCCCGCAGTAAAAGCAATCCCCATACTCAGCCATATTAACCACTCATTCCATTTTTTGGCCTTGATCATCGTTTCGGCCATTCAACTGCCTGCGCCCCTTCAGGCCGCACTGGTTGGAGAATTCCGACCTGGGGTTGAAACCCCAGGCTATATTCCGTTGCCGCTCCGCGGCATTCATTGGCCGAAACGCGGTCTCCATCTCTTCAACCGTTATTTTTTCATTCAAGCGCTCATCATCGGCATGAATCGATATCTCATATCGTTGATGCTCGACTTCACGTCGAATAAATTCGATCCAACTTCTCAAAATGCTATCTTTATCTTCGGGTGGATTCAAACCGCCAAATACCGCCGCCGCATCGCCTCATCCGCTCTCAGATCATCAACGCCCCCGCTGTACTTAATCGACCCATTATCGATGATATACACCCGTGAACTCAACCGCAACGCCACGGACTGGTTCTGTTCGGCCAAGAGTACGGTAAGCCCCGCGTCGCGGAGTTTTTCGATGCCGTCGGCCAGCATTTCGACGATGAGGGGGGCCAAGCCTTCGGTGGGTTCGTCCAGGAGGAGGAGTTTGGGTTGGGTGACCAGGGCCCGGGCGATGGTGAGCATCTGCTGTTCGCCGCCGCTCAGGAAGCCGGCGCGGCGGCTGTCGATGGCTTTCAGGGCCGGGAAGAAGTCGTAGACCCGGTCGCGGTCCCATCCGGCTTCACCTTCCGGGGGTTTCCGCTGGGAAATCTCCAGGTTTTCCCCCACGGTGAGGTCGGCGAAGACCCGGCGGTCATCGGGGACGAACCCGATGCCCCGCCGCGCGACGCGGAAGGGTTTCTCGCCGGTGATCTCAACGCCATCAAACCGGACCGTTCCCTGCCGGGGCGGCGTCAGTCCCATGATGGATTTCATGGTGGTGCTCTTCCCCGCGCCGTTGCGGCCCAGCAGGCAGACGATCTCGCCCCGGTCAACTTCAAGGGACACCCCGAACAGGATGTGGCTGAGGCCGTAAAAGGTGTGGATGGATTCCACTTCCAGCAGCATCATCCGCCCCCCAGATACGCGGCCTGGACCCGTTCGTCGGCCCGGACGCTCTCCGGATTTCCCTGGATCAGCGTCTGGCCCGCCTGCATCACCATGATCTCATGGGCGATGGAAAACACCATCTCCATGTCGTGCTCGCAGAAGAGAATCGTCAGCCCCATCTCCTCGGACAGGCGGCGCATGAGGTCCAGGGCCACGGAGGTCTCGTCGGCGGACATCCCGGCGGTGGGTTCGTCCAGGATCAGCAGTTCGGGCCGGTTGCCCAGGGCGATGGCCATTTCCAGCACCTTCTGGTCGCCGTGGGCGAGCTGGCCGCAGACCCGCCCGGCCTTGTCCGAAAGCCCCACGCTCTCCAGGATGGCCATCGTCTCTTTCCTGGCCATGGACCGGGCCGGCCTAAAAAGCCGAAACCCCATCCGTCGCCGAGACAGGATCGCCGTCTGGACGTTCTCGAACACGGTCATCCGGTGAAAGATGTTGACCACCTGGAAGGACCGGCTGATTCCCCTCCGGCAGACGGCGTGGGCCGAAAGCCCGGCGATGGATTCGCCCTTGAAGCGGATGGCGCCCCGATCCGGCGTCAACTGCCCGGTGATGAGGTTGAACAGCGTGGTCTTGCCGGCGCCGTTGGGGCCGATCACCGCCACCACCGCCCCCTTCTCCACAGTGAGCCGGGCGTCCCGGACCGCCATGAACCCGTCGAAGGATTTTTGAACGTCGGTCAACTCCAGCATGGGTCAGGGCCCCGTCCGTTCAGCGGCGACCGGGCCTTCCCGATGTTTGCCGATGTAGCCCAGGATGCCCTCGGGCAGAAAGAGAATCAAGAGCATCATAACGATCCCCAGGACCATGGTCCAGTATTCCGTATAGAAGATTCGGAAGAGCAC
>JAABTM010000250.1 GCA_011389855.1 Desulfobacteraceae bacterium | reverse complement strand
GCCCTTCGATGCGGCACGTTCCCTTGGGGCCGGCCTTCTGAACATGGATGATGGTCACGTCCGGGTTGATGGCCGGCACGAGCACCACCTTGGGCGCGTCGCCCCAGTCGCCGAAGGGGTTGTCCATGACCTGGAGCTTGTCGTCGGGCAGTTTCGGGTCCGCGGCCCGCGTCTCAGATGAAAAGCCCCATTTGTTGATGAGGTCGGTGCCCAGGCCGGAGCGGGTGGGCAGAAACGGAACCCCCATGGCCCCGGCCATGAACCGGAGGGTCATCTGGTAGTTGGAATAATCCTCCACCGTCAGGGTCCCCTCCTGGGCCGCCTTCTTGAACCGGATGCAGGTGGGGGCGAACCGGCCCGTGCCGCCGTAGGCGATTTCGAGTCGTTTTACGCATCCGCCGCCCACGAGTTCATCCACCCCCTGGCCGTTGGAATGGGCGTATACGTGGAGGTCTGTTATTCCCTGGCGGATGATCTCGTAGACCGCCGCCATGGGGTTCCGGTTGAGGGTGAACCCGCCGATGGAGATGTGGCTGCCGGGGGCGACGAAGCGGCGGATGGCGTCGCTCAGGTGCATGATTTTGTCGGTTGTCATACGGGCACCCCTTCTTCGCTCCACCCCCTCAACCGATAATAATCCCCCACCAGCGCCGCCATCTGCTCCTCGGTGATGCCGCGGCCGTCCTTCAGCGTCTCTTTCAGAAGGCGTTTCGGCAGCTTGTCGTCTTCCATGGTCAGCCCTTCCCGGATGTTGTACCGCCGGGCGGCGTCGGATACGTTGGCGGCGATTTGTCGCAGTTCAGGCTTGTCCAGTTCCCTGCCGGTGGTCAGCGCGATCACTTTCTGCAACCCTTCCCAGGGGTAGAAATCCCGGTAGAAGCGGCAGAGGATGAGGGTGTCGAAGAGCGTACAACGGTCCTCGAAGTCGAGGAAGAGTTCGGCCTTGCCCTCGATCTGCTCGGGGTCGATCATGCCGGCCAGTTCGGGTTTGTAGAACGTGGCCCGGAGGTGGCAGGCGCCCCGGTCGGAGACGGCGTAGGCCAGGCCCATGCCTTTGAGGGCCCGGGGGTCGTAACCGGCGGGCTCCATGCCTTTGACGTGGACGGCCACGTCTTCCATGCCCAGTTCTTCGCTGGCGGGTCGGATGCCCTCGGCCAGCAGGCCGCCGATGCCCTCCCGGCGGACGATCTTATGGAGCAGGTCGGCCACCATGTCCGGATCGCCGTATTCCAGTTTGTCGGCGATCTTGCCCCGCTTGGACGCTTCGATGGCGAAAGCGGCCAGGTTGCCGGCGGTGATGGTGTCCAGTCCCAGCCGGTCGCACAGGTCGTTGAGCCAGGCGATCTCCTCGATTTTGTCGATCATGCAAAGGCCGCCGAAGGCGTAAATGGTTTCGTATTCGGGGCCTTCCAGCTTGAGCCCCTGGTGTCGGCCGTCCTGAACCTCCACGTACTTGCCGCAGGCCATGAAGCAGGTCATGCAGGCCCTGGGCTTGGCGTTGAGCTTGTCGGTCATGGACTGGGCGTTGATCTTTTCCCACTGGTCGTAGGACCCTTCGGCCCAGTACCGGGTCGGGAAGCCGCCGGCTTTGTTGAGCATCTCCACCATCATGGGCGTGCCTTTCTGGCGGTAGGCGTTGGTGGCGGCGTGGTCCTTCAGCTCCTGGAGCATCTCCTTGGCGTAGGCTTTCATTTCCTCCGGGGCGGCGGCGATGGGGCGGGACTGTTCTCCGTGGAAGGCCATGGCCTTCACCTTTTTCGAGCCCAGGACCGCCCCCATCCCCGTTCGGCCGGCCGACCGCCAGTAGTCGTTTTCCACCACCGCGAACCGGACCCGGTTCTCGCCGGCCGGGCCGATCACCATCACGCCGGGACGCTTGGCGTCGGTCCGGTCCCGGACGATATCTTCGGTCTCGTAGGTCTCCTTGCCCCAGAGGTCGGCGGCGTCGTGGAATTTCACCTCTCGATCCGATATCTCCAGCCAGACCGGCGCGTCGGAGGCCCCGGTCAGGGCCACGGCGTCGTAACCGGTCCGGCTCATGGGGACGGCGATGCGGCCGCCGGAGTAGGACTCGCCGTAAAAGCCCGTCAGGGGCGACTTGGCGAAGATGCCGTGGCGGCAGGAGCCGTAGATGGGCGTGTCCGTGGCCGGCCCCGTGGCGATGATGAACGCGTTTTCCGGGTCGAAGGGATCGACCTTGGCCGGCGTCTTGTCCAGCAGGAGCCGGGTGGCCAGCCCCTTGCCGCCCAGATAATCCCGTGTGATGTCATCGCCGACGGCTTCCTCGCGGCTCGTCCGATTCGTCAGATCGATGGTCAGGATGCGTTGAAAAAAGCCTTTCATGCTGATGCCTCCACCAAACTCTCTTCCAAAATCGACAGTCCCTTGTCAAGCTGTTCGTTGGTGATGACCAGCGGCATGAGGGTCCGGATGACGTTGCCGAAATTGCCGCAGGCCAGGACCACCAGCCCCTTTTCGTAGCAGAGCTGGACGACTTTCTTGGCCTGGTCCGTGGCCGGTTCCTTGGATTCCCGATCTTTTACGAGTTCAAGGCCCAACATGGGCCCCTTGCCGCGGACCTCGCCGATGAGTTCGACTTTCTCCTGGAGGGCCGCGAACCGTTTGGAGAGGATCTCCCCCAGTTCGGCCGACCGCTGGAGCAGGCCGTCTTCGGTGATGACTTCCAGCACCGCAAGGGCCGCCCGGCAGCAGATGGGGTTTCCGCCGTAGGTGCCGCCCAGGCCGCCCACGTGTGGTTTGTTCATCATCTCTTCCCGTCCGATGACGGCGGACAGCGGCATGCCGCCGGCGAAGCTCTTGGCCAGGGTGATGATGTCGGGCTCGACGCCCCAGTGCTCGATGGCGAAAAACTTGCCGGTCCGGGCCGAACCGCTCTGGACCTCGTCGATGATGAGCGCGATGCCGTGCTTTTTGCAGATTTTGTCCAGCTTGGGGAAATATTCCGGCGGCGGGGTCACGAACCCGCCTTCGCCCTGGATCGGCTCGGCGATGACCGCGGCGGTGGATTCGGCGGCCACGTTGGTGATGAAAAATTCTTCCAGGTAATCGGCGCAGGCGACGTCGCAGGAGGGATATTTGAGCCCGAAGTGGCAGCGGTAGCAGTAGGCGAAGGGCATCCGGTAAACTTCCGGGGCGAAAGGACCGAAATTGAACTTGTAGGGTTTGATCTTGCTGGTGAGGGTCATGCCCATGAGGGTCCGGCCGTGGAAGGCGTTGTCGAAGCAGATGATCGCCTGCCGGCCCGTGGCGTACCGGGCCACCTTGACGGCGTTTTCCACGGCCTCGGCGCCGCTGTTGGCGAACATCGTCATTTTGTTGAAGTCGCCGGGCGCCAGGTCGTTTAGTTTGGCGGCCAGTTCCACATAGGAATCGTACATGGCCACGTGAAAGCACGTATGGGTGAATTTGTCGGCCTGGTCCTTGATGGCCGCCACCACCTTGGGATGGCTGTGGCCCACGTTGTTGACGCCGATGCCGCCGGCGAAATCGATCAGTTCCCGGCCCTCGATGTCGATCATCACGGCCCCCTTTGCTTCCTTTATAAAGGCGGTGGTCGTGTTGAAGGGGCCCTGGGGCACATGTTTGTTTCGCATTTCCAGAAGTTCCTGACTGCGGCTCATATCTTTTCTCCTTTGCGTGGCGGATAGGTGGATGATTGATGATATGGATGAAAGCAAGGATTGTACCAATTCGGGTTTTAATAGCGTCGCCCGGGCTATCCCGCCTGGGATTGAAATCCCAGGCTGAACCTTAAAAACCGGCTGAAAGCCGGTTATGGCTATCGGGGGGCTAAACGATAAATGTGATTCCAACCGGCTTTCAGCCGGTTTCAAATGATTCAGCCTCGGAATTTCATTCCGAGGCGATGCGGTCTTGCATATTATATGCAAATATGCATAGTATAGTTAGTTATTCAAAAAGGAACTCAACGCCATGCCTTCCCCCTTAAGCCAACTCCTCTTCGATCCATCGGTCGCCCGGCATCACATCGACTGGAAAGCCTTCAGCCGGGCCATGCTCAACGCCACCCGAAACGGGGTTTTCGCCGTGGATGGCGACGGCACGGTGGTGCTGTCGAACCTGATCATCCAGAAGGCGTTCGGGCTGTTTCCCGGCACATCTTTGCCCGCGACCCTGCCCGGTTTCTGGCCCGAGGTGGAAAACACCCTGCGGGACCACACCTACCGGTCCGAGATCCCCATCCAGGGGGAGACCGGCTCTTTCCTGGCCCGGGTCAGCCCCATTTACTGGAAAAGCGCGCCGGTGGGCGTGCTGTGCGTTTTCGACGACCGGACCGAGCTGGAGAAGGCCACCCGCCGGATGCACTCCTACAGGGAGTTGAGCCGGGAGCTGGACGCCATCATCGATTACAGCAACGACGGGCTCTGGATTTGCGATGGCAGGGGCAACGTCCTGCAGATCAACCCAGCCTCGGAGCGGCTCAATGACATCCGGTCGGCGGATGTGGTGGGGCGCAACATGCAGGAGCTGGTGGACGAAGGCTTCATCGACCGCTCGGTCACCCTTGAGACGATCCGGACCGGCGAGGTGGCCAATCTGCTCCAGATCAACCGGGCCGGGCGGAAGCTCATGCTGACCGGCAATCCGGTCTTCGACGACGACGGCCTTCTCGACCGGGTGGTGGTCAACGAGCGGGACATTACCGAAATCGACGCGTTGCGGCGAGAGCTGGAGGAGCAGTCGGCCCTCCGGGACGGCTTCCGGGACCACATCATGGAATTGCAGTTGACCGAGCTGGAGTCGAACCGGATCATCGCCCGAAGTCCCTGCATGACCCAGGCCCTCAAGATGGCGCTGAAGGTGAGCGGCGTCGATTCCACGGTGCTGATCCTGGGGGAATCGGGGACCGGCAAGGGGATGGTGGCCGATCTGATCCACAAGCACTCCGGCCGGACGGACCGGCCCATGATCAAGATCAACTGCGGCGCCATTCCGGAGAGTTTGGTGGAATCGGAACTCTTCGGCTATGAAAAAGGGGCCTTCACCGGCGCGGGCAAAGGCGGAAAACCCGGTTACTTCGAGCTGGCCGACGGCGGCATCCTCTTTCTGGACGAGATCGCCGAACTGCCCCTGTCGTCCCAGGTGAAGCTGCTTCGGTTTCTGGAGGACGGGGAGGTGGCCAGGGTGGGGGCGACAAAGGACCGCCGGGTGGATGTCCGAATCCTGGCCGCCACCAACCGGAACCTGGAGGCCATGGTCGAGGCGGGCGAATTCCGCCGGGACTTGTATTACCGGCTCAACGTCATCCCGCTGAGGATGCCCCCGCTACGGGATCGCCGGGAATGCCTGTTGCCGCTGATCCACCACTTCCTGGCACATTTCGCTGAAAAGCTGGCCCTCGGCGTTCCGCCCCGCCTGACCCGCCGGGCGTCCGACGCCCTGATGGCCTACGGCTATCCCGGCAACGTGCGGGAATTGATGAACATTTGCGAACGGCTGGTGGTGATGACCGAGGGCGGGCGGATCGATATGGCGGACCTGCCGGGAGACGTGGCCGGCCCGGCCGGGGCGACGGCGTTTTGTCCCACGCCCCCGGATGAACCGATGACGCTCGCCGAAATCCTGGCGGCCGTGGAGCGGGAGACCATAGCCGAGGCCATGGCGCGCCGCGGCACCCAGCAGGAAGCGGCCCGGGCGCTGGGCGTGAATCAATCGACCATCGCGCGGAAGTTGAAAAAGCATGGTTTGAACTGTGATTGAGGTGATTTTCGTGATTCCGATGATTTTTCCCATCATGCGCATCACAAAAATCATCGGAATCACAGTTCAGACAAGGTTTATGCAATTCTGCATATTTCTTGGTCAAGCTGGAAAACATGGTCATCGCCGCCTTCTGCCGCCATCCCCGCCGGGCCGACGCGGAAAAGCACGCCTGGTCGATCCTGGAATTCACCGGTCTGGCGGACCGGGCCCATGTGTCGGCGGCCAGTCTGCCCCTGGCGGGCCGGAAGCGGCTGGAGGTGAGCAAGGCCATGGCCCTGGAGCCCTCCCTGCTGCTGCTGGACGAAGTGGTGGCGGGCCTCAATCCCACCGAGGCGGATCTGACCATAAAGCTCATCCTGAAACTGCGCGACAGCGGCATCAGCATCCTCATCGTGGAGCACATCATGCGGGTCATCATGAACATCAGCGACCGGGTGGCGGTCCTCAATTTCGGCCGACAGCTCGCCATGGGCACGCCGGTCGAGGTGGCCAGGGACCCGGAAGTCATCAAGGCATACCTGGGGGAGGAGGCGGCATGAACATCCTTGACGTCAACGATGTATCGGTTCACTACGGCGACACCCAGGCCCTGTGGGACATCTCCTTTTCGGTCCAGCCCGGCCACCTGGTGGCCCTTCTGGGCGCCAACGGCGCCGGCAAGACCACGACCCTCAAGGCCATCTGCGGCCTCCAGCCCGTCACCAGCGGGAAAATGATGTATGAAGGGAAAGACGTCACCACGCTTCCGGTTCATGACACGGTGAACCTTGGCATTACGCTGGTTCCCGAGGGGCGGCAATTGTTTCCCAAGATGGATGTGGAGGAAAACCTCATCGTGGGCTCCTACCTGCCCCGGGCCAAAGAAAAACGGCAAAGAAACCTGCGAAAGGTCTACGATCTCTTCCCGCGCCTGGAGGAGCGGCGCAAGCAGTTGGCCGAAACCCTCTCCGGCGGCGAACAGCAGATGGTGGCCATCGGCCGCGGGCTCATGCAGAACCCCGACCTCATCATGTTCGACGAACCCAGCCTGGGTTTGGCCCCGATTCTGGTGAAGGAGGTGTTTGACGTCATCAAGGAACTCCACAAGGAGGGCTTGACGATTTTCCTTGTGGAGCAAAACGTCCACCAGACCCTGAAGATTGCCGACTACTGCTACGTCATCGAAAATGGCCGGATTTTTAAGGAAAGGTCGGGGAAGGGGATTTGGATGCGGATCCGAAGGTGCGGGAGGCGTATTTGGGGTTTTGAATGCAGATAAGCGCGGATTTAGCGGATCTTCCAGAAGCGTGCATGGGCGTAGCTATCGGCGCGATCCACTCAATCCGCGCGTATCTGCTATTCCATTCTTTGTTGATCTGAGATTATTTGTCGAGGCATTTGGGTATTCCGGCTCCCCATAATGCGGCGCTGTTCATGGCGTCGGTTTGATTGAAAAAGAACAAGTCAACATTATCAAAATTGCCGTTTACAACATAATGGGATTTAACATATTGAGAGGTGCTGCCGCAGACAATTACATTGCCTTCAAATGAGTCCTCACCAAAATATAATAATCCATCGGGATTCACATTGTAATTAGCTGACAAATCCTGGGAGGAATTCATCAAGCCTTTCACAGTGGCGGTACCGTCAGTTCCGAAAAAAATCTTTTCGACAACGGGTACGTCAAATAACTTGCCTCCATTACTGTCCGTTCCTTCACCGTACCATGCTATGTATAGCGTCTTTCCCTTGAGCCATTCCATGGAAAATTGATCCGGGATTCCAGGATCGGCGGGATCCGATACTGTTCCCGTTACGACTTGTAACGCGTATATCGCCACCTCCAGACCCACTACACCGTCACCGTCCGGGTCATATTTTTGTCTTTCTTCTAAAACAGCTTGGGTTATATTGCAGTTGTCATCATAAAGTGTTATGCCGTCACCAGTAAAACCATCTGTATCGACCAGCTCAAGTCCCAATTCCGGTCCATCATTTTCATAAAAAGTTATATTGTCGTTTTCCAGGGTTGTTGACATTACATCATTGAGACCATAACATCCATTTTCATCAACAATCGGAGTGGG
>JAABTM010000543.1 GCA_011389855.1 Desulfobacteraceae bacterium | reverse complement strand
TTCCCCACATTGGCCCACGGGGCGATCATGGCCCATGCAGGCGCCGTGGACAGCATTGCCCTGGGAGAATGCGAAGAAACCGTGCGCGAACTGGCCGACGCCCTCGGCCGGGATGCAGACCTCGCCTGCGTCGACGGGCTGGTCTGGCGGCGGGGGGACTTGGTCGTGGAGAACCGTCGGCGCGCGCCGTCGCCGGACCCGGACGGGTTCCCCACGCCCCTCCGACGGGTCCGGCCCGGAGAGACGGCCATGCTCCTGGCCAGCCGGGGCTGCTACAACCAGTGCGCCTTTTGCCCCGTGCCGGCCTTCTATCGGCAAGGGCCGCTGTGGCGGGGTCGGTCGATAGAATCGGTGATCGACGAAATCCGGATGCTGCGGGATCTGGGGGCGGAGACGATTTATTTCGCCGACCCCAATTTCGTCGGCCCCGGCCGGAAAGGGTGGGAACGGTCCCTGGCCATGGCCGACGCAATCCGGCCCCTGGGCATCCGGTTCGGCATGGAGACCCGTCCCAACGATCTCGACGACGCCCTCATGGCGCGGTTGCGGGCGGCCGGTCTGAGCAGCCTGCTGCTGGGCGTCGAGAGCGGTTCCGCCGCCGAGTTGGACGCGTTGAATAAACACGTCTCCGGCGACGCGGCCGAAAAGGCCATCGCCTGCTGCCGGAACGCCGGCATCGAGCCGGAGATCGGGTTTCTCATGTTCGTGCCCGACGGCACGCTGGCGGGCCTGGAGGCCAACTTCCGGTTCCTGCGGCGCAACCGGCTCCTGGACCGCCTCGACCGGACGGCCAACCTGCTCAGCCACCGGCAGATCGTCCTGATGGGGACGCCGGGCTACCGACGGTTCGCCGACGTGGGCCGCCTGATCCCCGCCGGGCCTTTCGGGTTCGAGGGGGACGCGGCCTACGCGGACCCGCGGGTGAAATGGATGGCCGACATCGTGTCGCCCGTCTGTCTGGCGGCGCTCCGGGAAACCGGCCGCCCGGCGTCGTCGTTGTTCTGGGAAAAGGGCGTCTCGGGGCCGATTCACGAAACGGTCAACGACCATCTCGTGGAGATGTTCGATTCCCTGCTCGCAACGGCCCGGAAGCCGGGGAGGCCGCCGCAGGCGGCAACGGTCCGGGCGGATATTCTAGCTTCGCTGGCGCCGCTTTTCGGACCGGCGCCGGCCGATTCAACGCATTTTGCTCAAGGAGGATGACATGAACGGATACGGCATATTTCTGATTTTGTTGGGGCTTTACCTCGCGGCGCTCATCGCGGTGGGATGGCGATTCAGCGGTCGACACCAGTCGGCCGCCGATTTCTGGCTCGCGGGACGGACGGTGGGACCCATAACCCTCGGTTTTTCAGCCGCTGCTTCCTGGCTGACGGCCGGGGCCATTCTGGCGGTGATCGGGTTTTTCATGCTCAGCGGCATGGGGTCGGTCTGGGGGTTCGTGGCCCCCAACATCCTGGCGCTGCTCGTCATCGCGCTGCTGGTGAAGCGGATCAAGAGCCTGCCGGCCATCACCCAGCCGGAACTGCTGGAGCAGCGGTATGGCAGCGCCATCCGGGCCCCGGTGGCCCTGATCATCGCCGTGGTGATGATCCTTTTCGCCGTGGCGGACATCAAGGGGTTCGCCTTCCTGCTCCAGGTCTACTACGGGCTGAGCCCCGTCTGGGCCGCGGTCATCGTGGCCCTGGCCGTCTCGGTCTACGTCACCCTGGGCGGGTTTTCGGCGGTGGTCTGGACCGACGTTGTCCAGTACCTCTTTCTGGCGGTCTTCATTCTCGCCATGGCCGTCGCGACCGCCGGGGCGGCCCTTTCAAGCGGCGGCGCGGCCCCGGCGACAGTGGCGGAAATCCTCGCCGACGTGCCGGATGGATGGTGGAACCCGCTCTCCATCGGCCTGCCCATGGCCCTGATCTTCACGCTCGCCATTTTGCCCGGGTGGATTTCCGAACAAGACCCGTGGCAACGGGTCTGGGCGGCCCGGGATGCTCGGTCCGCCCGCATCGGCATGGTGGTGGGCGCGGTCCTCATCGCCGTGGTCTTCGGGGGCTGCGCCGTGATCGCCATCAGCCTCAACCGCTTGATGCCCGAAGTGGCGGCCATGGGATTTCCCGCCGGCATGGCCAAGGCCGAACCCGCGCTCCTCGACTTCATCGTGGGCCGGGGCTTTCCGCCGGTGGTGGTGGCGTTGACAGCCATCGGACTGGCCGCCGCGGCCATGTCCTGCGCCGATACGTTTGCCGCGTCCGGGGCGTCCTGCATCTCCCGC
>JAABTM010000542.1 GCA_011389855.1 Desulfobacteraceae bacterium | reverse complement strand
ATTGAATCGCGCCGGCAATATCGCCGGCGATTTTTTTGATTTTCTCCATGTCGCCCGGAATCATCTCCCATCCGCTCAGGGGCAGTTCCGGCGCGCCCTTGGGCCGGGGGACCAGATGAAGGTGATAGTGCATCACCACCTGATTGACGCCCCGCCCGTTGAGCTGCACGAAGGCGATGCCCTCCGGTTCCAGCGCCTGTTTCATCCCCGCCGCCACCTTTTTGGACGCCAGATGGATGGCCGTCAATGACTCGCCGCCGATCTCCCAGATGTTTTCCGCATGGACTTTGGGAATGATCAGGGTATGGCCGTCCATGATGGGGTTGATGTCCGCGAAGGCCAGCACATCGACGTTCTCGTAAACTTTCGTGCAGGGAATCTCGCCCTTGATGATCTTGCAGAAGATGCAGTCTTCCATCCTTTTTTCCTCCTTTCGCATGGTTTACTCTTATTAATGGCGGTGCTTCCAATAGCCTGGTTCCCTTCGTTTGTGCATAACCGCTACTATCTCAATATGATCATGCCTATCCCGATAAATGATCGCATATGGAAAGGTTTCCAAAGAGCGTTTTCGGGTCTCGTGATCCACTTTACGGTAGATTTCGGGATGCTTGCATATCGCTTTTATCGCACTTTCCAGATCGTCGTTGAAACGTACCGCCAGACCTTCGTACTGATTACGGTAAAATTGAATGATTTGAACTGATTCCTCTAGTGCCTCGGAATGAAAAATCGCTGGTTTCACGAGGCTTCTCTTCTGAGCCGCGCGAAAACTTCTTCGGCGGGAATAAGCCTTGCTTTTCCTTCATCAATTTGACGGCATCTTTTTCGAATCTCTTCCATCCATTCATCCGAGACATCGAAATCATCCTCGATTTCAAGGCTTTCGATAAGAATTTCCGCTTCCATTGGTTTCTCCTCTCGATCTTTTGCCGGAAAGGTTTTTACGATATCGAATATGGATTCTGGAGTGCGTTACAGCATATGTATTATTCAATATCACATCCCTCCTCCCGCGCAAAGGGCTTATTGTGGAAACCGCGAGGATCTGGTATAGCCACGCCATCGGAAAGACCGCTTGCAGCGGGTCGGGATCACCGACCCAACGGAGACGCTTATGACAACAAATCAACCCCATGCGACGCTGTTTATCCAATGCCTGGTGGACGGCTTTTATCCGGAAGTGGCCGAGGCCATGGTAAAGGTGTTGCGGCGGCTGGGGGTCCGGCTGGATTGCCCTACCGACCAGACCTGCTGCGGGCAGCCGGCCTTCAACTCCGGCTACCGGCATGAAGCGCGAAAAGCGGCCAAGCGGTTCATCGCGCTTTTCGAAAACAGCGAGGCCATCGTGTGCCCCTCGGGATCATGCGCGACCATGGTGCGCCGTCATTATCCGGAGCTGTTCGAATCGGATGGTCCGTGGCTGGAACGGGCCCTCCGGGTTGCGGACAAGACTTACGAATTGAGCCAGTATCTGGTGGACGTGCTGGGCGTCGCGGATGTGGGGGCGCGGTTTTCCGGTCGCGTGACATTCCATGATTCCTGCCATCCGCTCCGGTATCTGGGGGTGCGGGAGCAGCCCCGGAAGCTCATTCGCGCCGCGGCGGGGACCGAATTGGTGGAGATGGTCGATTCGGACCGCTGCTGCGGCTTCGGCGGGGCGTTTTCCGTCAAATATCCGAAGATCTCCACCGCCATGGTGGATTATAAGGCGCGACGGATCATCGAAGCCGGCGTCGACGCCGTGGTGGGGTGCGACATGGGGTGTCTCATGAACATCGGCGGATACCTGGGCCGAATGGGGGCGGACGTGAAGGTGCGCCACCTCGCCCAGTTTCTGGCCGGAACCGGGGAGGATTAGGATGGCGGAGATCACTTGCGAACACTACAAGGATGTCGCGGAAAAGGGCATCGCCGACCCGGTGCTTCAGCGGGCCCTGGTCAATCTCCAGCACCGGTTCGGCCGGGGAACGGCCGCCGCTTACCGGAACCTGCCCGAAGGACCGGAACTCCGCTTCAGGGCCAAGGCGATCCGGGAACATGCCATCGATCATCTCGATCTCCTGCTGGAACGTCTCGCCGATAAAATCGAAGCCCGGGGTGGCCGTGTTTTTTTCGCCGAGGACGCCGAAGCGGCCGTGACCTATTGCCGGGAGGTCGCCCGCCGGCGCGGCGTCAAGCGGGTCGTCAAAGGCAAATCCATGGTGACCGAGGAGATCGGCCTCAACCCCGCCCTCATGGCCGACGGCATCGAGGTGACCGAAACCGACCTGGGGGAATA
>JAABTM010000249.1 GCA_011389855.1 Desulfobacteraceae bacterium | reverse complement strand
CGATCTCTTCACCGCCTGGAAGACCCGATTGCACACTTATCTGGAGGATGCCTGAATTGGCCCGTTTATCCGACCCCGATGTTGCCCTTGAAAAGATCGAAACCCTTTACGAAAAGGTCGAAGCCCTTTTTGACACCATCGACCTGATCGGAACCCTGAAGGACCGGTTCCAGACCACCTGCGACCGGATGTCGGAGCGGGAGGCCGGGCTGCTGGCCCGGATCGAGCGGAACCGGGAGCTGGAATCGACCTTCGTCGGCGCCCTGGACCGCGTGGACGACCTCCGGAAGAGGGCGTCGGCCGAGACCGACGCCTTCCTGGAAGCGTTCCGGTCCAGGACCCGGGAGATGGCGGACGCCCTGTCCGCCCTCCGTGCCGAGAACACCGAGCTGGAGGAGGAGCGCGCCCTGCTGGAAAGCGAGCTGAGCCGGTTCGGTCTCTTCATGGAGGGAACCCAGGAGGCCGTCGAGACCCTCAAGGTCGAACTGACCGATTTTCGGGACGGGGTCCGGAAAGACCTGTCGGACCGGTTCGACGGGGAGAGAGAAGCCCTCGCCCAGGCCCTGTCCAGAGCGCGGGAGGAATGGACCCGGATGGGGGACCGGTTCCGGCAGACCCTTCTGGAACGGGCCGACGGGATCGACGAAACCACCCTGGCCAAACTAACTGAATCCGAAGCGCGACTGGCGGAAGCTGTCGAGGGAACGGAGAAACAGGTGCAGACCGCGCTGGCCTCCCTGGCGGAACGGCAGGGCGACCTGGAAAGATCCCTTCGCGAAGCGGTGGAGACCCGGCTGGATGAAGAGGTCGACAAACTCGCCCGGGAAGCGGCCGACCGGAACGCCCGATTGGACGGAAATCTGGCGACCCTCCAGGAGGACCGGGCCGCTCTCCAGGCCCTGGGACGGGATCTGACGGACAAGGCCGGGGCCCTGGGCGCGGATGTCGAAGCGCGCCTTACGAAAGCGGCCGCCGATGCCGAGTCGGCGGTCAACGCCGAAGCGAAACGCGTCGCGGGGTTCGTATCGGAAGCCGAAGGGAAGATCGACGGGCTGACCGGGGAACTGGAACGGCTGAAGACCGACGCTGCCACCGGGCTGACCGAAGCGGAAAAGACCCTGGAACGCCGTCAAACCGAATTTGAAGAAAAGATCCGCGGCGAGATCGCCGACCGGGTTTCCGGGGAGGTCGATGCGCTTCGGGAGACCCACGATGGATTGGCGGCGTCGCTCCGGGAAGGGATCGACGCCAAAACGGGCGAGATGACGACGGCCCTGGCCGAATTCGGGGAAAAATGCCGGGAGATGGACGCGGCCGGGGACCGGCTCCAGGAGGCCATGGGGGATTTGTCGGCCTTCAAGGAGCGGGTGGACGAACAGGTGGAAACCGCCGCGGCAGCCATCGAAGAACGGGGGAAGGCTGTGGAGGCCGCTTCCCAGCGGATGGTTGAAAAGGCGATACGGGATTTATCGGAACGGGCCGAAAAAAAACGTGCGGAGCTGGAAAACGCGAAAACCGCCTTCGATAAGGAGTTGAAGGCCCGGGCCGATAGGATCGAAACCGCCGTCGACGAGCGGGGCTCGGCCCTGGCCGCCCAGGTCCGGAAGGTGCTAACGGCCGAACGGAGGAAGGTGAAGGAGGCCGGGGAGGCCGCCGCGGCCGAGGCCAAGGTTCAGTCGGACGAACTCACCGCCTTCATGGCCGGGTCCGAGGAACAGATCGCGCGGCTGACCCGGGACCTGGACGACTTCCGGGAGCGGGCCGAGACCGATGTCCGGGACCGGATCACGGAACTGGAAAAACATCGGAAACGTCTGGAAAAGCGGATCGAAAAGACGGTGTCGTCGCGGATCGGCGAAGAGACGGCCCGGCTGGAAACGTCCATGGAAACGTCCCTGGAAACGGCGGTGGCGCAAATGGTCGAAGCGGCGGCCGCCGACCTCGCGGCCGGGAGCGGGGACGCGATCACCGATATCAAGTCCTATGTCCGGAAGCTGGCCCAGCACACCCAAAAGACCCGGCGGGAACAGGGCGAGCAGGCCAAAAGGGTCGGCGACCAGGGGGACGTTCTGGCGAATCTGGAGAAGCGGATCGGGCGGATCGAGGCGTTGCTGACGCGGAAGAAAAAGGCGGGGGCGGGGGGAGGGAAGGGGGGCGAATCGCCCCCCTCGCGATCTAACTCATGAAACTCCAGAGGATGCCGGCCCCGATGGCCGAACCGATCACGCCGGAGACGTTGGGGGCCATGGCCTGCATGAGGAGAAAATTGGTCGGATCCTCCTCCTGGCCCACCATCTGAACCACCCGGGCCGAGTCCGGCACCGCCGAAACGCCGGCCGCGCCCAGCAGCGGGTTGATCTTGGTCCGGACAAACAGGTTGATGATCTTGGCGAATATCAGGCCGGAAGCGGTGGCCACGCCGAAGGAAAGCGCGCCCAAAACAAAGATCCCCACCGACTGGGACGTCAGAAAAACGTCGGCCTGGGTGGAAGCGCCCACGGTCATGCCCAGCAAAATGGTGACCGAATCGATGATGGAGGTTCGGGCCGCCACGGCCAGCCGTTCCGTCACCACGGCTTCCTTCAACAGATTCCCGAAAAAGAGCAACCCCAGCAGGGGCAGGGCCGCCGGCGCCAGAAAACAGGTGAGCAGGAACCCGATGATGGGGAAGATCATTTTTTCCCGCTTGCCTACCACCCGGGGCTCTTCCATCCGAATGAGGCGTTCCTTCCGGGAGGTCAAAAGCCGCATGATGGGCGGCTGGATCACCGGTACCAGGGCCATGTAGGAGTAGGCCGCCACGGCGATGGGGCCGATGAGTTCGGGCGCCAGCTTGGCGGTGAGGAAGATGGCCGTGGGGCCGTCCGCGCCGCCGATGATGCCGATGGAGGCCGCTTCGTTGGGGGCGAATCCCAGGGCCAGCGCGCCGAGGAAGGTGAGGAAGATTCCCATCTGGGCCGCGGCGCCCAGAAGCATCAGGAGCGGCCGGGCAAGCATGGTGGAAAAATCGGTCATGGCCCCGATGCCGAGAAAGATCAACGGCGGATAAACGCCGCTGGTGACCCCTAAATAAAGGTAATGGAGGACGCTGTTGCTCTCGTAAATGCCCAGCCCCAGGCCTTTGAAGACCGGCACATTGCCGATAAGGATGCCGAACCCGATGGGGACCAGCAACAACGGCTCGTAATGTTTGGCGATGCCCAGATAGATGAAGGTGACGCCGATGAGGATCATGACGACGTGGCGGTAATCCGCCATCGCATATCCGGTGTTGGAGAAGAATTCCAAAAACATGTTTTCCATGGGATTGATCTCGCTCCTTGCTGTCCGATAGAGGGGTTGTCGGTTTTCTGGATCGCGGTTCAGCTCGAAATCGACTGATGCCAGTGGTAATAGCCCTCGCCGTCAGGGACGATGATCTCCTGCTTGAGGAGCCGGTTGATGGTGGAATGCGGATTGACCAGACCGCATTTCCGGGCCAGGTCCAGCAGCCTGGGCAGAGAGAAGGGCTTTCCGAGGCGATCCGCCAGCATCCGGTATTGGCGGACCGTCTCTTTCATGTCCGGAGAGACGGTGATCCGCGGCACGTCTTCCACGGCGCCCCGGCCCTTCATTCGCTGAAAGAACTCGTCCCGCCGTTCCCAGAAGTCGAGAACCTTGTAGAGCTGGGAAATGACGATGGACAGCATCGTCAGCCCGGAGAACACGATGGAGACCCCGACGGCCGCGATGGCCCATCCGTTGTGGGCGGCGATTGCTTCTAAACCAGTCAAGTCCATTACCTCCTTGTTCGTTGGTGATCGGTCGAATCCCGGATCATTCGGCCCCGGCCGGGGGAAGGTCCCGACGGGCCGCGTCCCGGGAAAAATACGGAACCCGTTCGGCGATGATGGGGTTGATTTTTTTCATGATTTTGTCGCCGATGCTCGATTCTCCCTGGATCGTCTGGAGAAAATCGTCCCCCTGAAGGGTCAGCGCCTCGCCGTCGGTGAGGGCCACCGCCGTGCCGGTGTACCGAAACGGGGTGACGATGGTCGACCAGCCGATGATGTCCCCCCGCTCGTGGAGGGTGAAGGCCCGCCCGTCCTTGAAGGAGATGATAAAATTTCCCTTCAATACCACGTAAAACACGGTGGCCGGCTCGCCCCGCTGGGTCAGGATTTCCCCCTCGCCGACCTTCATGGGATGGATGATGGGGGCGACCCTGTTGAGTTCCTCCGGGGTCAGTTCCTCGAAAAGACCGAGCGATTTCAGTGTCTGGATGTCTGTTGGCATTGACAAACCCTCTCTTGCGTCGATGGCGATTGCGTGAGTCGTTTCCCGGCGGGATGGGGCGGCATCGCTCGCCGAACCTGTCAAAGGTTCTTTATTTCAGTCTATATTGCAGGGGTTGTCAATAGAAAATCGGCCTTGACCCGGTGGACGGTTGGATTTATAAAGACCCGATAACCAAACGGGGTGGGATCGGCCTTCCGAAGGCCGTGATTCCGTTTTTTCGAGGCGTTTTCCAACAGACCATAAGGAGGGACATCCATGGCAAAAAAGACCGCGTGGGCCTCGCTGGCCGTTTTCCTGACCATCGCATTCGCCGCGACGGCCGTCGCCGCCGAGACCTTTTCCTTCGGCCTGCTGCTGGTGGGGCCTTACAACGACCGAGGCTACAGCCAGGCCCATTACGAGGGCGGTCGCTACGTGGAAGAACAGGTCCCCGGCGCGAAGATGATCTACATCGACAAGGTCAACCCGGCCGACCGGCCCGGCGTCACCATCCCCCAGCTCGTGGACGACATGGTGGAAAAGGGGGCCCGACTGATCATCGCCAACTCCGACGACATGAAGGACGGCATCCGGGAGGCGGCCATGCTCCATCCCGAAACCCACTTCATCCACTGCTCCGGCGACGATGCGCTCACGGGCAAAGCCCCCGAAAACCTGTCCAACCTCTTCGCCCGGATGGTCTACGGCAAGATGATGGCCGGATTCGCCGCCGCCATGACCACCCAAACCGGCCGAATCGGCTACCTCGGTCCCCTGGTCAACGAGGAGACCCGCCGCCTGGCCGCCGCCTCCTATCTTGGGGCCCAACACGCCTGGACGACCGTCCGGGGCAAGGATCCCAAAGATCTTAAATTTGGGGTGACCTGGATCGGCTTCTGGTTCAACATCCCCGGCGTGACCGCCGATCCCACCCAGGTGGCCCAGAATTTTTTCAACAACGACTACGACGTGGTCGTCTCCGGCATCGACACCACGGAAAACGTGGTGGTGGCGCGCCAGAAGCGCCGGGAGGGCAAAACCGTCTGGGCCGTCCCCTACGATTATAAAGGGGCATGCGAGGGGGCGGACGACGTTTGCCTGGGCGTTCCCTATTACAACTGGGGTCCCGGATATGTGGAGATGATCGAGATGTCCATGAACGACGAATGGAAGTCGGTCTGGCGCTGGCAGCCGCCGGACTGGTCGGACATCAACAACCCGGAGACCAGCCCCATCGGCTACGAGATGGGCGCGGCCCTGTCGGAGGAAAACCGGAAAGCGCTGGATGACTTCATCGGGGCCCTGGGCGCCGGGACCCTCACCCTGTTCAAGGGGCCGCTCAACTATCAGGACGGGAGCGTTTTTCTGAAAGCGGGCGAAGTGGCCGCCGACAAGCAGATCTGGTACATGGAGCAGTTGCTGGAAGGGATGGACGGACCCAGCAGCGCCAAATAGACGGCGCTGAACCGGCCATGGAGATCGCCCTCCGGAACATCCACAAGCACTACGGACCGGTGCGGGCCAACGACGGGGTCTCCCTGACGGTCCGCTCCGGAACGGTTCACGGCATTCTGGGGGAAAACGGCGCCGGCAAATCCACGCTGATGAAAATCCTGGCCGGCTACACCCGCCGGACCGGCGGCGACATCCTCCTGGACGGCCGGCCGGTCGACTGCGACACCCCGGCCCAGGCATCCGCCCTGGGCATCGGGATGCTCTACCAGGATCCCCTCGATTTTCCCCTCCTCACGGTGCTCGACAATTTCAGGCTGGGCCATCCCCTTGACGATCCCGGCGTTCTCCGGGATCGTCTGACCCATCTCGCCCGGCAGTTCGGTTTCACCCTGAAACCGGACGATCTCCTGCGCGCCCTCACCATCGGCGAGCGTCAGCAGTTGGAGATCCTCCGGCTGCTGGAGCGGGGCATCCGGATCCTCATCCTGGACGAACCCACCACCGGCATCTCCGCCACCCAGAAGGCCGTTCTTTTCAAGGCCCTGCGGCAACTGGCGGAAGAGGGGCGAAGCGTCGTGCTGGTTTCCCACAAACTGGAGGACGTGGAGGCGCTGTGCGACCGCGTCACCGTGCTCCGGACCGGATGGGTCACCGGTCACATGGACGCCCCCTTCCACGCCGGACGGCTCATGACCCTGATGTTCGGCGCGCCGCCCCCGACCCCGGCCCGGTGTCCGGCATCGCCGGGCGAGCCGGTGCTGGCATTCGACGGAATCGACGCCGCGGGCGGCCGAACCGGCCTCAAGGGGTGCGACGCGGTCATCCGCCGCGGCGAAGTGGTGGGGCTGGCCGGCCTGGAGGGGAGCGGCCAGGGGGTCTTCCTCCGGGTGGCGGCCGGTCTCAAAAAGCCGGTGCGGGGCCGGGTTTTCCTGGAAGGAAAAGAGATGACCGGCCGGGACCATCACGGGTTCAATGCCTGCGGGGTCCATTTCCTGCCCGGTTCGCGGCTGGAAGAAGGGCTCGTTTCCGATATGAGCATCGTGGAGCACGCGGCCCTCCGGGCCGGCGCCTCGGGCCGGGCAGGCTTCTGGATTCGATGGGCCGACGCGTATAACGATGCCCGAAAACGCATCGCCGATTTCCGCATCCAGGGCGGCGGACCCGAGACGGCCGCCGTCTCGCTTTCCGGCGGCAATCAGCAGCGGCTCCTCCTCTCCTTTCTGACGGCCGATCCCGTCCTCTTGCTTTTGGAAAACCCCACCCGGGGCCTGGACATCGAATCGGCCCACTGGGTCTGGGGCCATCTCCAGTCCCGGTGTTCCGACGCCCGGGCGTCCATCGTCTTCTCATCCGCGGAGCTGGATGAAATCCTCATGGTGGCCGACCGGATCCTGGTTTTTTTCGACGGGCGGGTCATCAAGGATGTCCGGACCCCGGAGACCGACGTGGGCCAGCTGGGGCTCGCCATAGCCGGAAAAGCCTGATCCCATGCGCCGCGCCTTTTTAACGCTTACAAAGCCGGAATCCGAATCATGAACGCCGCGCTGCGGTTCGCCCGGGAGGCCCTGTTTACGCTGGCGGCGGTCTTCGTCTTCACCACCCTGATCCTCCTGTTGTCCGGAGCCCCGCCCTTTGCCGCCTATTATCACATCTTCAAGGGGTCCCTGGGTTCCGTCAACAAGCTCGCCCATGTGATCAACGCCTGGATTCCGCTGACGCTCTGCGCCTGCGGCCTTCTCTACACCTTCCGCATCGGCCTCTGGAACATCGGGGTGGAGGGGCAGGTGATGATGGGGGCTGTCTTCGCCACCTTCGCCCTCCGGTTCGGGATGGACGGCTCGGCCCCGGCCCTTTTCATCGGGCTGGCCTTTGTCTCGGCCATGATCGGCGGCGGCCTCTGGGCCCTCATCGCCGGGTATCTCAAGACCCACGGCGGGGTCAACGAGATCTTCGCCGGCCTGGGACTCAACTTCGTGGCCCAGGGCGCCATCCTGTGGCTCATCTTCGGCCCCTGGAAGCGGCCGGGGGTCGCCTCCATGAGCGGCACCGAACTCTTTCCCCGGGCCCTGTGGCTGCCGACGATTCCGGGGCTCCGCATGTCGCCGGTGGGGCTGGTTCTGGTGCTGGCGGCCATCGGGCTCACGGCCCTGGCGCTGCGATATACCCGCATCGGCCTCAA
>JAABTM010000030.1 GCA_011389855.1 Desulfobacteraceae bacterium | reverse complement strand
CGGATCGTGGAGGAACTGGCGAAAAACGCCGACCTGCCCATGCCCAAGGTCTACATCATGCCGGAGGAATCGCCCAACGCCTTCGCCACGGGCCGGAACCCGGAACACGCCGTGGTGGCCGTGACCGAAGGGCTGTTGAACATCATGGACCGGGAGGAACTCAAAGGGGTTATCGCCCATGAGCTGTCCCACGTCAAAGACCGGGATATCCTCATCGGCTCCATCGCCGCCACCCTGGCGGGGGCCATCATGGTGCTGGCCAGCATGGCCCGCTGGTCGGCCATTTTCGGGGGCGGCAACAGCGACGACGAAGGGGGCCTGGGATTTATCGGCCTCATCGTCATGTCCATCATCGCCCCCATCGCGGCCATGATCGTCCAGATGGCGGTCTCCCGGTCCCGGGAGTACCTGGCCGACAGCGAAGGGGCCAAGGTGGCCGGACATCCCGAGGGACTGGCCCGGGCCCTGGAGAAGCTGGGCGCTTATTCCAAGCGGCGGCCCATGAACGCCAATCCGTCCACGGCCCACATGTTCATCGTCAATCCGCTGTCCGGCGCCGGCCTGATGAAGCTCTTCTCGACCCATCCGCCCCTGGAGGAACGGGTGGCCCGGCTGCGGGGGACCCGGCCCCAGGCGCCGTCCGGCCCGGCTTCGGGCGGCGGTCGGCAACGATCCGAAGGAGAAGCCATGTGGGACCGGTTGAGGGAATGACATGACGGCGGCTGATTTTTGGGTAAATATGGGTATATTTATGGGGATGTGACCGCTGATCCATGAAAGAACCCGTCATCCACATCACCAGCGAGATCTTGAAGCTGGTCGCTGAAATCGATGAATTCAAAGGGGAATGGACAGCCCTGGGAGATTTGTCGCCGGAACGTCTCGACGCCTTGAAGAAAGTCGCCGCCATTGAATCCATCGGTTCTTCGACCCGGATCGAGGGGGCGACCCTGAGCGACCCGGAAATCGCGGCCCTTTTGTCCGGTTTGGACATCCGATCATTTCGATCGAGGGATGAGGAAGAGGTGGCGGGATATGCCGAGGCCATGAATCTGGTGTTCGATTCCTTTGCGGACATCCCGCTGACGGAAAACCATATCAAGCAGTTGCACGGGGTTTTGCTCAAATACAGTTCAAAAGACGTCCGACATCGCGGGGAATACAAGAAGTTTCCCAACCACGTGGAGGCATTCGATTCCGATGGCGAATCTTTGGGAATTATTTTCAAGACCGCATCGCCCTTTGAAACCCCCGGCAAAATGGCTGCGTTGATCCGGTGGACGGACCGGGAACTGGAACGAAAGCGCCTTCATCCATTGCTGGTCATCGCGGTATGGATCGTCCATTTCCTGGCGATTCATCCTTTCCAGGACGGCAACGGCCGCCTGTCGAGGATTTTGACGACATTGTGCCTGCTGAGAGCCGGGTATGCCCATGCGCCTTACAGTTCATTGGAAAGCGTTATCGAACGCAACAAGAACAACTACTATCTGGCCTTGCGCAAGGCCCAGGGAACCCTTGAAACAGATGACGCCGGCCTGGACGCGTGGCTTTTGTTTTTTTTAAACGCCTTGAAAACCCAGAAGGATTTGCTGGCGCGAAAAATCAGCCGCGAACGAAAAAAAATGGCGTTGCCGCCGTTGGCTCAACAGATCCTGGAGATAGCGAAATCCCACGGACCGGTGTCCATATCGGATGTGGAAAAAATGACGGCGGCCAACAGGAACACCCTCAAGGTCAGACTGCGGGAACTGGTGGAAACCAACTGCCTGATAAAACTGGGAAAGGGAAAAGGAACCCGGTACGCTGTCAGCAATGGACGGACCGGCGGCCGCGGCTTGGCGGATGCCGGAAAAGGAGATGGCGTCTGATGCCCAGGTTGATGGACCTCCAGCAATATTGCGCCCAAAAACTGGTCCCGGCGGACGGGGCCATCGCTGAAATCCGCCAGGGGAGCCGGGTGTTTATCGGATCGGGGTGCGGGGAGCCCCAGCACCTCATCCATGCCCTCGTCAAAAACCGGGACATGCAGGAGATCCTGATTTATCAGATGCTCTCCTTCACCCTGGCCGATTATGTGGACGATCCGGACTTTTTGGAACGGTTCGCGCTGAAGCTCTTTTTTATCAGCGCGCCCATGCGAAAAGCCGCCTTTGAAGGGAAGATCGACTACGTGCCGGCCTATCTGTCGGAGATCCCGGAATTCTTCGACAGCCGCCAGATCGGCCTGGACGTCGCCTTGATCCAGGTGAGCCCGCCGGACCGGTTCGGCTATTGCAGCCTGGGAATTTCGGTGGACGTCACCAAATCGGGCGCCCGGAACGCCGATCTGGTCATCGCCCAGATCAACCCCCGGATGCCCCGCACCTGGGGGGACTCCTTCATCCATGTGGACGAAATCGACTGGATGGTGGAGCACGAGGAGCAGCTCGTCCAGGCCGTGCCCGAGATCCCCGACGAGGTGGTGGCCAAGCGGATCGGCTTTTACGTCTCGGAACTCATCGAGGACGGGGCCACGCTCCAGATCGGGTTCGGACGGCTCCCCTACGTGATTCTGGGATGCCTGGACTGCAAAAAGGATCTGGGCATCCACACCCAGATGATCACCGACGCCTTCATTCCCCTGTTTGAAAATGGCGTCATCACCAACGCCAAGAAGAATTTTTTGCCGGAAAAGGCGGTGGCCACCCTCTGCATGGGGTCGGATCGGCTCTACGATTATCTGGACAACAACCCCCGCTTCTACATCCGGTCTTCGGATTTCGTCAACGACCCGTCGGTGGCGGCCCAGAACGACAATTTCATCTCCATCTCCTCGGCCCTGGAGGTGGACCTCACCGGCCAGGTCTGCGCCGATTCCGTGGGCCATCTTTTTTACAGCGGCATCGGGGACCAGGCCAATTTTATCCGGGGGGCGTCCATGTCCAAGGGCGGGTTTTCCATCATCGCCCTGCCGTCCACGGCCAAAAACGGCGAGGTCTCCCGGATCGTGCCCAACCTGAGCGAAGGCGCCGGGGTGGCCACCCTCCGGGGGGATGTCAACTACGTGGTCACGGAATACGGCATCGCCCAGCTTCGGGGCAAATCCATCTACCAGCGGGTTATGGAACTGGCCCAGATCGCCCACCCCGGTTTCCGCCAGTGGCTGGTGGAGGAGGCCAAGAAATACCACTATATCTTCCTGGACCAGATGGCGCCGCCCGAGGAGGATCTCCTTTTTCTGGAGCGGTACAAGTCCTGGGTCACGCTCAAAAACGGGCGGCGGATTTCGGTGCGGCCCCTCCTGCCCGCCGATGAATTCGCCTACCGGAATTTTTTCTATTCCCTGCGGGAAGAAACCATCTTCTACCGGTTTTTCCGAAAGGTCCGGACCCTGCCCCGATCCGCGGCCCAGAAAACCTGGGCCAGCGTCGACTACCGGAAGAACATGTCCCTCATCGGCATGGTCCAGAAAAAAGGGCACAAGGAGATCATGGCCATCGGCACCTATATGGAGATCGATGAGAACCGGGCCGAGGTGGCCTTCATGGTTCAGGAGGAATACCAGGGGATGGGGATGGGCTCCTATCTGCTGGAAAGACTGGAGGCCATCGCCCGGGAGAACGGCTACACGGGGTTCACGGCGATGGTGATGCCCGAGAACAAGGCCATGATCCACGTCTTCAAAAAGCGGTACCACGACGCCGGCATGCGTTTCCAGGACGGCGACATCGTAGTGAGCATGGATTTTCCGGAAAAACCGTCCGAATCGGCGACCTCTTCGACGATGCCGCTGCCGGGAACGGAATCCGGAGCGTGGTGCCGGAATCCAGGCGGCTGAAGACCCACCTTTTAAATTACTTATACACCTCAACCGACTTGAGCAAGGATCTTATATCCCATGGATTTTTTCTTCAAACCGAGCGGCATCGCCCTCATAGGGGCCAGCGCCAACCCCCAAAAAGGGGGATTCGCCATATTGAACAATCTCAAAACCGGATTCGACGGCGGCATCTACCCGGTCAATCCCCGTTACGAAGAGATCGACGGGGTCCCCTGCTATCCGTCGGTGGCCGACGTGCCCGATCCGGTGGATCTGGCCATCGTCTTCGTGCCGGGTCACCGGGTGGCCGAGGTGATCCGGGCCTGCGCTGATCGCGGGATTCGGGGCGTCATGATCGAATCCGGCGGGTTTTCCGAAGCCGGCCCGGACGGCGCGGCGCGCCAGGAAACCCTCGACGCCGTCGCCGAAGAGACCGGCATCCGGCTCTGGGGCCCCAACTGCATGGGGCTGGTGGACGCCAAACGCCGGTACGTCTTCTCCTTCGTCTCCCCTGTCATCTGGGAAGAGGGGCTGCTCAGCGGCGAGGTCTCTATGGTCGTCCAGAGCGGCATGCTGTCCGGCGCGTTTCTCATCGACGTCATGACCCACGGCGGCATGGGCATCAGCAAGGTCTGTTCCATCGGCAACAAATGCGACGTGGACGAGTGCGACCTGCTGGAATACCTCATCGACGACCCGGACACCGGGGTCATCGGCCTCTACCTGGAAGGCATCGCCGACGGCCCCCGGTTCCTCGCGCTGTGCCGCCGGTCCCCCAAGCCGGTGGTGATGCTCAAAGGGGGCAAGAGCGACCGGGGCGCCCGGGCCGCCATGAGCCACACGGCCAGCATGGCCGGGGACGCGGCGGTCCTCGGCGGCGCCCTGGCCCAGGTCGGCGTGGTGGAGGCCGACGACTTCAAGGAAATGATGGACATCTGCCGGACCCTGGCCGCCTTCCCGGACGCGGCGCCCGGCAACCCGGGCCGGATGGCCGTGCTCACCTACACCGGCGGCGCCGGCATCGTTTCGGCCGACCGGCTGGACGAGGCGGGCATCCCCCTGGCCGACTTGTCGGCCGAAACCATCGACCGGCTCAAAACCGTCTTTCCCGACTGGATGCCGGTGTCGAATCCCGTGGACCTCTGGCCGGCGGTGGAGCGCCACGGGGCGGAGAAAACCTTCAACGCGGCCGTGGCGGCGGTCTGCGCCGACCCCGGCGTGGACGGCGTTTTCGTCCATGTGTTCACCGGCGGCTTCGCCCTCAACCCCGACATCCCCGGCATGGTGAAAACGGCCCGGGACGCCGGGAAACCGATCTTCTGCTGGCTCCTGGGCCGGCGGGACGACGCCCGGCGGCTTCAGATCGAGGCCCAGGAACTGGGGATGCCGGTCTATCGGGAGATCGGCCGGGCCGTGGAGTGCATCGCGGCGGTGTTTCGGCGTAAAATGGACGGGGTGGACTTGGTGGACGGAGTGGACCGGGTGGATGCCGGGGCGATGCCTGAATCGGCGGCGGCTGAATTGACCGGCGAAGGGGCCCTGGACGAGCATCGGTCTAAAAAGATTTTGTCGCTTTGCGGGATTCCGACGGTGGACGAGGCGCCGGCGGCGACGGTTCATGACGCCCTGGCGGCGGCGGAACGCTTCGGTTATCCGGTGGTCATGAAGGGGCTCCTGCCGGGCGAGGTCCATAAAAGCGAGGGCGGCCTTGTCCGGCTGGGCGTCGGCGATCCGGCGGCGGTGGAAGCGGCCTTCGCCGACCTGACGGCCCGGATGGAAGGGCGCGGGACGGTGCTGACGCAGCGCCGGATCGCCGGCGATCTGGAACTCATCCTCGGGCTCGTCCGCGACCCGCAGTTCGGCCCCTGCGTCATGTGCGGGTTCGGCGGGGTCCTGGCCGAGGCCGTCGGGGACGCGCAATTCGCCGTGGCGCCGCTATCGGTCAGGGAGGCCCTTGCCCTGATCGGCCGCCTGAAGGCGCAAAAGCTGCTGGACGGCTTCCGGGGCGCGCCGCCGGTGGATCGGGATGCGCTGGCCCGGATACTGGTCCGGCTCGGGGACCTCGGGACAGCCTTTCCCCAAATCCGGGAAGTGGATATCAACCCGGTCATCATTCAGGGGGGCCGACCGGTGGCCGTCGACGCCGCCGTGATCCTCTCGCCCTAAAAGCCTATCTGAAAACGGGTCAGGTCCGCCGGCCCATCGGGAGACGTTTATGCGATATATTCTGGCGCTTGTGGGCGCGGTTTTCGGATATGGTCTGACCGAGGCCCCTCCGGTTCTGGGGCTCGTCCTGGGGTTTCTGGCGGGCGTGGCGATGGAGCAGGGTCGGCGGGTCAAGCGACTCGAAGCCCGGCTGGCCGAATACGAGCGGGGATCGATCCGTCCGGAAACCGAACCGGAGGCCCCGCCCCCCGAACGGCCGGCCGGCGACGAGCCAGGAGTGGACGATTCGGAGGGCGATGATTCGGTTGATGAACCCCGGGCGGAAACGGCCCCGGCATCTCCGCCAACGCCGCCACCGGCGACCTCTCCGAACTTCGCGGAACGCGCGGCGGACCGGATCAAGACCTTTCTGACCACCGGCAATCCGGTGGTTCGGATGGGGCTGATCGTCCTGTTTTTCGGGGTGGCGTTTCTCGCCAAATACGCGGCGGCCAACGATTATTTGCCTGTCTGGCTGCGGCTGACCGGGGTGGCGGCGGGCGGGACGGCGCTTCTGGTCGTCGGGTGGCGGCTACGGAAACGCCGGGCCGACTACGCTCTGTTGCTCCAGGGCGGCGGCATCGGCGTTCTCTACCTGACGCTTTTCGCCGCCGCCAAGCTCTACGGTCTGGTTCCCCTGGTCCTGGCCTTCGGGTTCATGGTGGCCCTGGTCGGGCTGTCGGGGGTTCTGGCCGTGCTCCAAAACAGCATGTCCCTGGCGGCCTTCGGGGCCGCCGGCGGGTTTCTGGCGCCGGTGCTCACCTCCTCCGGCGGCGGCAGCCACGTGGCGCTCTTCGCCTACTACGGACTTCTCAACGCCGGCATCCTCGGCGTTGCACTTTTCAAGGCCTGGCGGCCCCTGAACCTGTTGGGCGCGGCCTTCACCTTCGGCATCGGAGGCGTCTGGGGCGCCGAATACTACCGTCCGGACCATTTCGCGACGGTGGAGCCGTTTCTCATCCTCTTTTTCCTTTTTTACACGGCTATCGCGGTGTTGTTCGCCCGAAAGCAGCCGCCCCGCCTCAAGGGGTACGTCGACGGAACCCTCGTCTTCGGCGTCCCTATCGTGGTGTTCTCGCTCCAGGGGGCGATGGTTCACCGGTACGAATTCGGCCTCGCCTTCAGCGCGCTGGGAATGAGCGGGGTCTACATCGGACTGGCGGCGCTCCTGTGGCGGCGGCGCGAGGAGGGGATGCGCCTTCTGACCGAGGCCTTCCTGGCCATGGGCGTGGTCTTCGGCAGCCTGGCGATCCCCATGGGGCTGGAGGGGCGATGGACCGCCGCCGCCTGGGCCCTCGAAGGCGCGGGTCTGGTCTGGATCGGGGTCCGGCAACACCGGCTGCCGGCGCGGCTGTTCGGACTGCTGCTTCTGATCGGGTCCGGGGCCGCGGTCTTCGCCGACGGCGCGACCTCCGACGGGCGCATGCCGGTGATCAACGCGATCTTCATCGGGTATTTGATGGTCGCCTTCGCCGGGTTCTTCGCGGGCTGGCAAATTCACCGGAACGCCGAGCGGTTGCGGCGGTGGGAGCGTTGGTTTCCCGTTCCCCTGATGCTCTGGGGGCTGATGTGGTGGCTCGGCGCCGGTCCCCTGGAAATCGCGATCCACGCGCCCATGGACCACTGGATCGACTGGATGATCGTCTTCCTCGCGGCCACGGCGGCGGCCATGGAGTTCGCGTCCCGTCCCCTGGGCTGGCAGGCCCTCGGACACCCGCCCATGGCGTGGTTGCCGGTCCTGATCCTGCTGGCCGGGGCGTATTTTTCCGCCGATCCGGACGGTCATCCCTTTGCCGGGTGGACCGGCGCCGCCTGGTCCGTCGGCCTGGCGGTCCAGGTTGTCCTGCTCCGGCGGATGGACGGCCGGCCCGAGTGGTCGCGGTTCTCCGGACGGGTCCGTCCCGCCTGGCATCTGCTGTCCCTCCTGCTGCTGGTTTTTTTCCTGTCGTGGGAGGGAAGCTGGCTGGCCGGGCGCATCGCGGACGCCGCGACCTGGCGGGTGATCCCGTGGGGCGTCGTCCCCGCGCTGGCGGCACTGGCCCTCATGGCCGTCGGACGGCGGCTTTCCTGGCCCGTCATGGCCCGGGAGGGGCTTTACCGGGGCGTCGCGCCCATGGTCCTGTCGGGCCTCGTGATCCTGTGGGAGGTCGCGGCGTCGGGGCTTCCGGGCGATCCGGCCCCGCTGCCCTATCTGCCCCTGTTCAACCCATTGGACGCGGCTCAGGCCTTCGGGTTCCTGATCGTCGTCCGCTGGATCTGGGAGAACCATCGGGGCAAGCTGCCGGAGACAGAGGGACCGGGGACCCAGGGGGCTGTCTGGCTGGTCTCGGCGGGGATCTTCGTCTGGCTCACGGCGGCTACGGCCCGGGCGGTCCATTTTTGGGGCGGGATCCCCTTCGACGCCGAGAGCCTGTATGACGCCACCCTGTTCCAGTCGGCGGTTTCGATCCTCTGGAGCATCATCGCCCTAGGCGTCATGGTCTGGGCCACGCGGAACGGAGCCCGAAAACCCTGGATCGCGGGCGGGGGGATCCTGGGCGTGGTGGTGGCCAAACTGTTCATCGTCGATCTGGCCGGAACGGGGACGGTCTCGCGGATCGTGTCGTTTCTGGTGGTGGGCGTTCTGATGCTGGTGATCGGCTATTTGTCGCCCCTGCCGCCGCGGGTCGATGTCGATAATGGGGCCGATAATGGGGGAGGGGAATCATGAAGCTGTGGAAGGCGTTTGGGGTTGTATGGATGGCGGTCATGGGCGTCGCGGCCGCCCATGCCGACGGACCGAAATCCGAGGATTTCGCAAAGGGTATCCGCCTGGAGACGCCGGGCGCGGCCCCGGTCTACCGATTGGCGCTGCCCGACGACGTTTATCGGACCGCGACCCGGGACGACCTGGGCGATATCCGGGTCTTCAACGCCGGCGGCGAACCAACGCCCCACGCCCTGATCCGGCCCCGGCCGGCGGAAGCGGCGGCGACCCTCGTAGACCTGCCGTTTTTCCCCCTCCACGGCCGGTCGGACGGCGCGTCGGCGGATGTCTTCCTCCAGTTCCGCCTGGACGGCGACGGCACGGTGATCCGGGCCGGGCGAAAGCCGACGGCCGGGGAGGAGCGGGTTCAGGGATATCTTGTGGACGCCGGCGGGCTGGAGCGATCTCCGGAAGCATTGATCCTGGACTGGGCGACCCCGGAAACCGGCGCGGCCTCGGCCGCCATCGAGGTCGGGAACGATCTTTCCCAATGGAAGCCCCTGGTTTCGTCGGCGACCCTGGCCCGGCTGCGCTACGGCGGGCATTCGCTGGAGCAGCGGACGATTCCGTTGCCGAACCGCCGGTACACATACCTCCGGATCCGATGGCTGCCCGGTGGAACGCCCCTCCGCCTGACGCGGGTCGCGGCCCGGCTGTCGCCCGTTCACCGGGATGTCGATCGACAGACCCTCGAACTAACGGGGCGAGAGGCCGAAGGCGACGCCGGCCCGGCGCTTCACTACGATTCAGGCGGACGGTTTCCGGTGGACCGCGCGACGGTCGCCATGAACCGGCCCAACAGCCTCATGGAAGGCGCGCTCTTTTCCCGGCCCGACGGTGAAACCGACTGGCGGGTCCGGCACAGGGGGTTGTTTTACCGGCTGACCCTGGACGGCACGACGCTGGAGAGCGGGCCGATCCGTCTGCAGTCCACGGCGACGGACCGGTTCTGGCGGCTGGAGGCGGGGGAAGGCGTGGGCGGCCTGGGCGCGAATCCGCCTGCGTTGATCCTGGAATGGACGCCCCACGAACTGGTTTTTCTGGCCGGGGGCGGCGGGCCGTTCACCTTGGCCTACGGCAGCGGCCGGGCCGAACCGCCCGACGCGGCCCTGGGCTCGCTGCTGGAGACCCTGAAGGAAGGCGGCGCGTCGGACATCGCGGGCCGGGCGGCCGTCGGCGAAACGGTGGTCCTGGGCGGCGGGGAGGCACTGCACCCTCCCGCGCCGCCGCTGCCCTGGCGGCAATGGGCGCTCTGGGCCGTCCTCGTGGCCGGCGTGCTCCTCCTGGGCTGGATGGCCTGGCGGCTCCACCGCGAGATGCGCGGCGGCGATGCCGGCGCCAAGGGGAACCGAGGCGAGGTCAGGTGACCATTTCGTCCAGCGCGGACGTGGCGGGCGGATCAGCCAGGGCCTCGGCCGCCTCCGGCTCGGCCGGCGCCATGTACCGGGCGCCCACGGCCAGGTAACCGTATCCCTTGCGCGTCAATTCGTCGAAGTCGGGGATCATCCGGCGGCCGTCGATGACCAGGTAGGGGGGCTTGACCGTCTCCTCCACTGTCCGGGAAAGGCCCCGGAACTCCTCGCAGTCCGAAGAGACGAAGAGGGCGTCGGACCCTTCGATGGCCGTCCGGGCCGTGTCGTGGTATTCGATTTTCTCGAAGAGGATGTTTTTGGAGGGGTCGAAAACCTGTTGGGCGGCCTCGTTGGCCAGGGGGTCGTAGGCCCGGATCCGGGCGGCGCCCCGACCCAGGAGGGATTCCACCACCTTGATGGAGGAGGCGTCCCGCATGTCGTTGGTCCGCTTTTTAAACGCCAGTCCCAAAACGGCCACGGTCTTGTTGTTGAACTGGAATCCTACTTCGTTGACGGATCGGTCGATGAGGTAGACCTTCTGGTATTCGTTGACCTCGTAGGAAGCCTCCAGCATCTTGGTGCCGACGTTGACCCCCCGGAGCTGATAGATGAGGGATGCGATGTCCTTGCCGAAGCAGGAGCCGCCGGCGCCGTTGCTCACGAAGGAGCCCCAGGTGGAGATCCGGGCGTCGGCCGTCACCCCGGCCCGGAGGTCGTCGATGCGGACATTGGGGAACCCTTCCCCGATCTTGGCCCCCACGCCGTTCCAGAACGAGATGTAGGTCAGGAGCATGGTGTTGGCCACGTATTTGATGGATTCGGCGGTCTCCGGCGTGGTCTCGATGTACTTGATCCGGACGTGGTTGGTGAACTGGGAATAGATGCGCCGCAGGATCCGGAAATCCTCTTCCGCGTCGCACCCCACCACCACCCGGTCGGGCTTCCGGGCGTCGGCCACCGCCGACCCCTCGGCCAGGAACTCGGGATTGGAACAGACCCCGAAGTTCTCCACGCCGTGTTCCTTCAGGATGGTTTCGAGATGGCGGGCCGTGCCGATGGGGACGGTGGACTTGTTGACGAAGACCAGCCGCCGCTCTTTCCGGCGGTTGGCGGCGATCCCGGCGATGTGCCGGAGGGCGGCGTCGTAGACGGTGAGGTTGGTGGAGCCGTTGAGGTTGGGGGGCGTCGGCAGACAGAGAAAAATGGCGTCGGTCCCCTCGATGATGGGGGCCAGATCCGTGGAGAAGAAGAGGTATTTGTCGATGGTCTCCCGGATGATGGTCGACAGCCCCGGCTCGTTGACGTACCGCTCGATGGCCGTGGTTTCGCCGGTGGCGAAGGCCGCCATTTTCTTTTCGTCGTTGTCGTAGGCGTAGACTTCGTGGCCGTATTCCGAGCAGACGGCGGCATGCACCAGTCCCACGTATCCGGTTCCTGCGACGATGATTTTCATGAGGATCCCTTTTCGTTCTGGTTTCGGGTTGACGGGTTCAGTTCCACCATGGTCGCGCCCCAGCCGCCGGCCTCCGGCGGCGCCGCCCGGAAGGCCCGGACCAGCGGGCTCTTTTCCAGGAAGGCATGGACGCCCCGTCTGAGGGCGCCGATCCCTTTGCCGTGGATGACCCGGACGGCGGGAATCCCCTTTTCTATACAGGCTTCGAAATAATCCTGCAAGAGATCGGAGACCTCTCCCGGCCGGAAGGTGTGCAGATCCAGTTCATCAGTAATGGGAATGGGAATCGGTTCCATGGAAAACGCTATACCATCCCATGGACGCCGATTCAATACTTACCTTTTTTTTTCGGGTCGATGGAATCGGATTTTTAATAATTGCGATGGGTTGTTTGAGCTTATGACAAAAATGACATGTTTTGCGCGAATAAATTACAAAAGTGTTTACAATAAATCCTTGCAAAATCCGGCCGATGGCGGTAAAAAACCTCTCTTTATCAATAACCTCTGTCCGATCCCATTCGGAAGTTCCAGCCTGGCACAATTCTTGTAGTATTCCGCCAAGGAACAGCTTTCCACCGTTTCCTTCTCTCCTGGATCGAAGGAGATGCCGGATCGGGCATGCCGATGCCTTAGAGATGGATGTGAACCCATAAGGCGTAAGGAGAACCACCATGTGTCGTTTGTTTGCCATTACCAGCGATGAGCCCTTATCCCCCATGCTGGCGGTCGATGCCCTGGATGTCATGCGGGAGGGGCATGACGGCTCCGGCGTGGGTCTGTTCCTGCGGGACCTGGGCGGGCCGTTCGATCATATGAAGGAGGCCCCCATTCTGTCGGGGATCTTCACCGACAACGGGATCAAGCGGTTGGACGATTTCATGATGAACATCGGGTTTTTGACCAAATTCCGGATGTCCATCCGGGTGCCCAAATCCCCGCCCCCCGGCGTGCCCAAGCGGGACGTCTACCTGATCCGGGCCTACGACTATCCCGAGGCGTGGGAACAGCTGACCAACGAAGAGCGGTACGCCCGGCTGCTCATCCTCCGCCTGGAACTCCGGAAGATGGGGGAGGAGAATGGGGACATGATCGTCTTCTCCTTCTGGCCCGACGTGATCATGATCAAGGAGATCGGCGACCCCTACCGGGTGGCCCAGCACCTGGGGCTGGACCGGGAGGACCTGACGGCCCGGGTGATCATGGCCCAGGGACGCCAGAACACCAACTACGCCATCAACCTCTACGCCTGTCATCCGTTTTTCATCGAGGGGTTTTCCACCATGACCAACGGGGAGAACACCGCCTTCGTGCCCATCAAGGAATACCTCATGTCCCGGGGCTTCCACGGCTACATCGGGTACAACTCCGACTCGGAGGTCTTCACCCACATCCTCCATTACATGAAGAAAAAGCTCAACTTGGGGCTGGAGACCTACAAGCACCTCATCACGCCGCTCCAGGGCGACGACCTGGACGTCCATCCCAACGCCGACTTTTTGCGCCATCTGAAACGGTCCTGCCGGCGGCTGATCATCGACGGCCCCAACTGCGTCATCGGCAGCCTGCCGGACCATTCGCTCTTCATGGTCCAGGACCGGAAAAAGCTCCGGCCCGGCGTGGTGGGCGGACGGCCGGGGATGTACGCCTTCTCGTCCGAGATCTGCGGCCTGGACGCCGCCATCCCCGAGCGGGACAAATCATCGGATTTTCAACCCATGCATCTGGACACCGCCATCGTGAAGCCGGATCGCCAGGAGATTCACATATGGAATCAAGCACAGCCGTTACCGTTTCTACGCTCAGCGTAAAGGATCTGCCCTGGCAGATCCTCTGGTCCAAGGAGAAATGCACCCTCTGCGGGCGCTGCACGGCCGTCTGCCCGGTCCACGCCATTGAACTCGGCGTGTTTCGGAAGCGCCGGGTCCGGGTCTCCCTCAATTTTTCCGAACCCCCCGGCAACGCTTTCGACCTCTACCACGGCATCCGCCAGCGGACCGACCCGGCCTACGCCTGCATCGGGTGCGCCATGTGCAACATGGTCTGCCCCAATGACGCCATCATCCCCTGCCGGTCCGACGAAGCCGACAAGCTGAAGTACCACATCGACCGGGGCGGCCAGCCGAGACGGCGGGGCGGGCGGCGCAACGTCCCCGGCGGGGTCCTGGACCGGATCAAGTTCATCCGGATCTCCATGCTCACCGACCCGGCCCTGGACGCCGGCCGACACGAGTTCGAGATGCGGACCCTGCTGGGACGGGTGCTGCCCCCGGAGGAGAATCTGAGGTTTCTGTCCGAAAACGGCTGGATTCCGCCGGTCCGGGAGATCTATCCCCTGGTGATAGGCTCCATGTCCTTCGGCGCCCTCTCCCCCACCATGTGGGAGGGTCTCCAGCTGGGGGTGACCTATCTCAACGAGGTCCTCAAAATGCCGGCGCGCATCTGCACCGGCGAGGGCGGGTGCCCGCCCCGGCTGCTCCGGAGCCGGTTCCTGAAGTACGTCATCCTCCAGATCGCGTCGGGGTATTTCGGGTGGGACGAGATCATCCATGCCCTGCCCCATATGAAGGAAGACCCCTGCGCCATCGAGATCAAATACGGCCAGGGCGCCAAGCCCGGAGACGGGGGGTTGCTGATGTGGTACAAGGTCAACAAACTCATCGCCGCCATCCGGGGCGTGCCCGCGGGCGTCAGTCTGCCCAGCCCCCCCACCCACCAGACCCAGTATTCCATCGAGGAATCGGTGGCCAAGATGATCCAGTCCATGTACATGGCCTGGGGGTTTCGGGTCCCGGTCTATCCCAAGATTTCCGGTTCTTCCACGGCCCTGGCGGTCCTCAACAACCTGACCCGCAACCCCTACGCCGCCGGGCTGGCCATCGACGGCGAGGACGGCGGCACCGGCGCGGCCTACAACGTCTCCATGAACCACATGGGCCACCCCATCGCCAGCAACATCCGGGACTGCTACCTCAACCTGGCCAAGCTGGGCGATCAGAACGAAATCCCCCTGTTCGCCGGCGGCGGCGTGGGCAAGAGCGGGAATCTGGCCGCCAATGCCGCGGCCCTCATCATGCTGGGGGCCAGCGGGGTCCAGATCGGCAAATACATCATGCAGGCGGCGGCCGGGTGCCTGGGGTCGGAGACGGACCGGTGCAATGTCTGCAACATCGGCCTCTGCCCCAAGGGGATCACCTCCCAGGACCCGCGCCTCTACCGCCGCCTCGACGTGGACGACGTGGCCCAGCGGGTGGTGGACGTCTATCTGAGCTTCGACACCGAACTGAAAAAGATCGTGGCGCCCCTGGGCCGGTCCACCTCGCTGCCCATCGGCATGTCCGACGCCCTGGGCATCGACGACCCGGCCGCGGCCGAGCGGCTGAGCATCCAATACGTGGTTTAGTTGGAGACTATTTTCATGAGCGACACTGCATCGTTTTATTCCATATCCGGCAGGAAAAACGGCCTGCGCATCGAATCCCGGGTCCTGGAGGAACGCCTCCAGCAGGCGGTGGCCGACGGCCATCGCCGCATCCGCATCGAAGCCTTCGGCCAGCACGGCATCGGCGGACGCCTCTGGAAAGCCGGCGACGAGCCGGTGACGGTCCGCGTCGACGGCCATCCCGGCCAGCGGGCCGGGTCCCTGGGCTTTCCCAACACCTTCATCGAGATCAACGGTCCGGTCTCGGACGACGTGGGCTGGCTCAACGCCGGCGCTGAAATCGCGGTCCACGGCAACGGCGGCAACGGCGCGGCCAACGGCATGGCCCAGGGGAAAATCTGGATCGCCGGCAACCTCGGCGCCCGGGGCATGACCATGACCAAGCAGAACCCCCGGTTCGATCCGCCGGAACTGTGGGTGCTGGGCTCGGTGGGCGATTATTTCGGCGAGTTCATGGCCGGCGGCGTCGCCGTGATCTGCGGCCATGGCCCCCAGGACCCCGAAAATGTTATAGGCTACCGGCCTTTAGTGGGCATGGTGGGGGGCAAGGTCTTTTTCCGCGGCCCCCACAAGGGCTACAGCCGGGCCGACGCCAAATTGGCGCCCATTTCCGATGTGGAATGGGACTGGCTGGCGGAAAACCTCCGGATCTTCCTGGAAAAGATCAAGAAGCCCCATCTCATGGAGGGGATGTCCGACCGGACGGAATGGCGGATGCTCACCGCCCGGAGCCCCCTGGAGCGGCTCGCCAAGGGCCTGCCGGCCATGTCCGATTTCCATCGGGACACGTGGGACAAGGAACTGGGCGCCGGCGGCCTCATCGGCGACCTGACCGATCTGGACCGAAGCCGCATCGACCTCATCACCACCGGCGACCTGCGGCGGTTCGTGCCGGTGTGGGAAAACCGGAAGTACCTGGCCCCCTGCGAGGCCTCCTGCCCCACGGGCATCCCCGTCCACGAACGGTGGCGGCTCATCCGGGAAGGACGGGTGGACGAGGCCGTGGACCTGGCCCTCTCCTACACCCCCTTTCCCGCCGCGGTCTGCGGCTACCTCTGCCCCAACCTCTGCATGCAGGGATGCACCCGCCAGTCGGCCTTCATGCCCTCGGTGGACGTGGCCCGGCTGGGCCGGGAGAGCATCGACGCCAAAACGCCGGATCTCCCGCCCCTCAGCGGCAAGCGGGTGGCGGTGGTGGGCGGAGGTCCGGGCGGGCTTTCGGTGGCCTGGCAGCTCCGGCAGGGGGGGCACGAGGCGGTGGTCTACGACATGTCCCCGGAGCTGGGGGGTAAGATCTCCTCGGTGATCCCGGACAGCCGGATCCCTCGGGAGGTGATCACGGCCGAACTCGCCCGGGTCAAGGATGCCCTTCCCCACGTACATCTTCAGCAGCCCATGTCAAAGGGTGAGGTCGAGGGGTTGAAGACCGACTTCGACCTGGTCGTCATCGCCGTGGGTGCCCGGAAACCCAGGGTTCTGCCCGTGCCCGGCAAGGAGCGGCTCATCCCGGCCCTCGATTTTCTGGCCAAAGCCAAAGCCGGCGCCATCCGGCCCGGCAAACGGGTGGTGGTCATCGGCGCCGGCAACGTGGGGTGCGACGCCGCCACCGAGGCCCACCGGCTGGGCGCCGAAGACATTACCCTCATCGACATCCAGGAACCGGCTTCCTTCGGCAAGGAGCGGGAGCACGCGGAAAAGGTCGGGGCCAAATTCCGCTGGCCGGTCTTCACCAGGGCTGTCACCGGGGAGGGCGTCGAGCTGACCGACGGCGAGGTGCTGCCGGCGGACACGGTGATCGTCTCCATCGGCGACGCCCCGGACCTGGATTTTCTGCCGGAGACGGTGGAAACCGACCGGGGGTTCATCACGGTGGGGGACGATTACCGGACCACCGATCCCCAAATCTTCGCCATCGGCGACGCGGTCCGGCTCGGGCTGCTCACCGACGCCATCGGCGCCGGCCGGCGGGCCGCCCTGGCCATCGCCGACATCTTCGACGGCAAGCGGCCCCTGGAAGGGGTCCGGTCGGCGGCGGCCGATCCCGCCACCTCCCTGGACCACGCCCTGTCCGAAACCGGGAGCCATCATGCCGAACCCCGCCGGGCCATCGACAAGGCCCGGGTCAGCCTGGAGTATTTCGATCCCCGGATCACGTCCTTCGACGGCGTGGACCAGTGCGGCGACCAGTGCGCCTCCTGCGGCGCCTGCCGGGACTGCGGCATCTGCGTCGAGATCTGCCCCCAGGCGGCCATCACCCGGGTGGGGGCAGAAGAGGGCGCCGATTACGAATACGTGGTCGATCCGGACCGCTGTATCGGTTGCGGCTTCTGCGCCGGGGCCTGTCCGTGCGGGGTTTGGGATTTGGTGGAGAATGCGCCGATGGGGTAACGAAAACAGGGCCGGGGGGTTAGGTCAACGACGAAGGGCCGCCCGATGATTTCGGGCAGCCCTTTGTTTTTTGGGGTTGTTTATTGGGGAAACCGGAGATTTCGGGGGATCAGGCGTCGAGGTATTTGGCGGCCCAGAGGGCGGCCTGGAACCGGTTGGGCACCTGGATTTTTTTGAAGATCCGGTAGATGTGGGTTTTGACCGTGTGGAGGCTGATGGCCAGTTTGTCGGCGATGGCCTGGTTGCTCTCCCCGGCGGCGACCCAGAGCAGCACCTCCCGCTCCCGGGGGGTCAGGAACGTGCCCGCGTCCCTTGCCGGGCCGGGAGCGGGGGCGTCGATGGATTTTTCCCTGAGCAGGAATTTGGACAGGATTTTCCGGGAGTACCAGAGTTCTCCTTCGAGGATGGCCACCACGCCCTTGACCAGCATCCTGGGCGGGTCGGAGCGGTAGAAGGCGCCCCGGACCCTGTGCCGGACCAGCTCCCCTTCTTCCTCTTTTCGCGGATCGACATTGAAGAAGACCAGGAGACACTGGGGGATTCGGAGCACGGTTTCCACCTCCGGGGTTTTCAGCAGCTCGATCCCCTCCCCTTCGGCGCAGTCCAGCAGCAGCAGGTACTGCTGGGAACCGGAGGGATCGATGAGGGCGGTGGGGTTGAGGGCGGTGTTGTGCCGGCACTCCAATCCCACCTCTTTTTTCAGAAAAGAGGCCAGGAGTTCGTTCTGGAAATAATTGGGTCCGATGATGTAGATGATGGGGGCGTCTTTGGGATCGACCATTTTATCGGTACCGTTTCGAGCGTTTGTGCTGAAGTGGCGGGGCTTTCCCGCGGGGAAAGGCCGCCCGCTTCAGCTGGGTGACGGAGCGGTCGCCCGCCGCGACGACCTGCCGG
>JAABTM010000029.1 GCA_011389855.1 Desulfobacteraceae bacterium | reverse complement strand
CAATCCCACCTCTTTTTTCAGAAAAGAGGCCAGGAGTTCGTTCTGGAAATAATTGGGTCCGATGATGTAGATGATGGGGGCGTCTTTGGGATCGACCATTTTATTCGGTACCGTTTCGAGCGTTTGTGCTGAAGTGGCGGGGCTTTCCCGCAGGGAAAGGCCGCCCGCTTCAGCTGGGTGGCGGAGCGGGCGCCCGCCGCGGCGACCTGCCGGCAGCGGCGATGTCGGATTGTCGTCAGTCTCTTCCGACGGGCGTGGATGCATATACTAATTTGGTACGTATACGATTATGGCATGAATGTCAAAATCATTTTGAATACCACCCGCACAAAATCGTCATCGGCCCATGACCGTTCGGATTTTTTTTAGGGCCCGGTCGATGTCGTCCGCCGCCACATGGTACTGGGCCACGGCCCGGAGTTGAAAAGGTCCGGTGGGGAGGATGCGGAGTCCCTCCCGTTCCAGTGCCCCGGACAGGGCCTGGGCCGTCATCCCCTCCCTTTCGATGTCCATGTAGACGATGTTGGTGGTCACGGCTTCGGGCCGCACCGACAGCCCCGGAACGTCGGCGAGGCCCCGGACCAGCCGTCGGGCGTTGGCATGATCGTCGGCCAGCCGGTCCACCATTTCCGTCAGGGCTGCGACGCCGGCGGCCGCCAGTATGCCGGCCTGCCTCATGCCGCCTCCCACCACCTTCCGGTTTCGCCGGGCCTCCCGGATGAAGTCCGCGTTTCCGCAGATCAGCGACCCCACCGGCGCCGCCAGCCCTTTGCTGAGGCAGAAGGAGACCGAATCGGCGTCGGCGACCAGGTCTGCGGCCGGGACCCCTAGGGCGACGGCCGCGTTGAAGATCCGGGCTCCGTCGATGTGGACCTTCAGGCCGTGCCGGCGGGCCAGTTCCCCCACTCTTTTCATGTAGTCCACGGGGAGCGGGGCGCCGGAACACCGGTTGTGGGTGTTTTCCAGCACCAGGAGCCGGGTTCGGGGAAAATGGATGTTGTCGGGCCGGATGGCCGCCTCGACGGCCGTAAGATCCAAGATCCCGTCGGGCCGGTTGGGCAGGGTCCGGGAGTGGATGGACCCCAGGGCGGCCGACCCGCCCCCCTCGTAGAAAAAGATGTGGGACCGGTCCCCGAGGATCATCTCCTCCCCCCGCCGGCAGTGGGTCAGCTGGCTGACGATGTTGGCCATGGTGCCGGAGGAGACGAAGAGGGCGGCGTCTTTCCCCATCCGCTCGGCGGCCATGGCCTCCAGCCGGTTGACGGTGGGATCCTCGCCGAAGACGTCGTCGCCCACCTCGGCCTCGGCCATGGCCTTGCGCATGCTGGGGGTGGGGCGGGTGATGGTGTCGGATCGCAGATCGATAATGGACATGAAAACTCCTTTGGTAATGGTATAGAGCCGATTCGCTGATAGGCGCTTATGGGTTCCGGTACGGATTTATATCACAGATAGGGGGAAAAGAGCCAGCTCGCCGCGTCCAGGATCTTTACGGGGAAGGACCGGTTTTCAATATCCCCGGAGAGGATTTCCCGGGACTTGTCCATCCGGGATTGAAAATGGGCGGACAATATCCGGTTGACCTCCCGGTCGTAGACCTCCATGGAGAGTTCGAAGTTGAGGCGAAGGCTCCGGGGGTCGATGTTGGCCGATCCGATCTGGGAGAAATGACGATCGACGATCACCATTTTGGTGTGGACAAAGGGAGGCGGCTGATAGAAGATCCGGACCCGCCGCTTGAGGAAATCCCCTATCAGGTGGCGCATGGCCCAGTGGATATAGGGGAGGTTGTTTTTTTCCGGCAGCACCACCCGGACGTCCACCCCCCGGAGGGCCGCGGCTTTCATCACGGTGCTCAGCTCGCTGGAGGGGAGAAAATAGGGGGTCATTATCCAGAGCCGGCGTCGGGCGATGGCGGCCTCGCAGACCAGCATCATCTCCAGCTTGTCCAGTTCTTCGCTGGGGCCGTCCACGATGGCGCGGCAGATGGTGTCGCCCACCACCACGGGCTCCACCGGCGGCGGCATGAGGGCGTCGCCGGTGGAGAATCGCCAGTCCTCGATGAAGACGCCCTCGATTTGCGTCACGATGGGGCCGGTCAGGAGGAAATGGGTGTCCACCACCCGGCCGGGGTTGTCCTGGTCGTCGGCCAGGTGGCGGTCGCCGATGTTCATCCCGCCGATAAAAGCGGTGTGGCCGTCGGCGATGAGGATTTTCCGGTGGTTCCGAAGGTTGATGTGGACCGCGGGGGGAAACAGGGTAGGCGGCAGAAACCGGACGACGCTGATCCCCTTTTCCGATAACAGCGCGCTGGCCCGGGGAAGGGAGTAGAAATCGCCGATGCCGTCGATGATTACCCGGACCTCCACTCCCCGGTCCCGGGCGTCGGCCAGGGACCGGATGAACCGGCGGCCCGTTGTGTTGGTTTCGAGAATGTAGGTGGTCAGATAGAGGTAGGAACGGGCCTCCCGGATGGCCGAGAGCATCCGGGGGTAGGCCGCCTCCCCGTTGTGGAGGGGCGTGATCCGGTTGCCCCCCACCAGGGGCATTTGGGTGACCGCGTCCCCCATGCGGGCGATTTCGATGAACCGGGGCGGCACCAGGGCCGCGAGGGGGGCCATGCCGTCTTTGGTCCGCTTCCGGTCGCCGTCCACCGATACCTGGAAGGGCGGCGAGATGTTGAGCTTGCGGGCCCGGGTCCGGACCCGGTTGACGCCGAAGAGAAAGTAGAGGAGGGGCCCCGCCACGGGGAAGGCGAGTGAAACGGCGATCCACCCCAGGGCGGCCCGGGGGTCCCGTTTGAAAAGCAGGGCGTGTCCGGCGCTGACCAGGGCCAGGGAGATGTGGAATATGATGAAAATCCAGTTGAACAGCGCCATAAGCGTCGGTGGACCGTTTCAGGTATTGCAAAAAATTGCTGTTTGGTTTTAGATGATAGCATAAAACCGGAAAGAAGGCGATGGCCCGCTTCGCCCTCTTCGTGCCGGCGGAGCGGGATCTTGTTCAACCGTTGAAAAACCCTGAAAGGAAGAATGCGGAATGCGAAAACCGTGGAGCGTGTTGCCGATGGCGCTGGTGTGCTGTTTGTGGTCCTGTACGACCAGGCAGGTGGTGGATGATTACCAGGGATCGACGGCCCAGCGGTTGACCACCTACAGCATCGACGCGGTCATGGACAAACTGCCGGATGATCCCCTCTCCCTGCTGGCGGACAAACAGATCCACCTCGAATGCGCGTTTCCCGAGGCGATCCCCGCCATCGACTATGCCCGGCGACGGCTGGAGATGGAACTGATCCAGCGCTACGACTGCGCTTTTGTCGCGTCCCCGGAGGATGCCGACCTCCTCCTTCGCTTTTTTTTCAATTCCATCGGAACGGATGTGGACTATGCCGGATTCCGGACCCCCGAGTTCGCCCTGCCGGGGATGGGCGGCATGGCGGGGATCGATCTGTTGACCCTCGATATGTTCCACGGCGTCTCAGAGTGCTATTACTACATCCTGGACCGGGAACGGAAGGTGCTGGCCAAGAGCGACCGGATCAAGGCCGTGATCCGGAGCGACAAGGTCGGGTTGCCGATCATCTCATTTCCGGTGACGCACCTGAAGTAAGGGATAGCGAAAATATCGATATACCGCGTGTAGGGGCGAAAAAAATTTCGCCCCTGCGAAAACGACGAAATATCGAATCATGGCGATGTTCCGGAAACAGGAATTTTAACGGGTTCTGAATCCCTCGGCGCCTGTCGCGGCCCTGAATCCCGGTCACCCGTCCTGCTGGGCCGCCTCGATGAGGTCCGACAGGGTCTCGCGCCAATTCTCCGCCGGAACCTGGCAGGTTCCCACTTTCTTATGGCCGCCGCCGCCGTACCGGAGCATCAGTTTGCCCACGTCGGTGTTGCTGGTCCGGTTGAGGATGGAGTGACCGACGGTGAAGACCATGTTCTGTTTCTCCTTGCCCCACATGACCCGGATTTCGATGTTCTGTTCCGGGAAAAGGGCGTAGACCAGGAACCGGTTGCCGCTGTAGATGGGATCTTCCTCCATAAGGTTCGTGACAATGACGTTGCCGTGGACCTCGCAGGACCGCCTGAGCATCCCTTCGAAGTCCTTTTGCTGGGCGAAATACCGCTCGATCCGTTCCCGGACGTCCGGCAGTTCCAGGATCTCCTCCACCGTCTTTGTCCGGCAGTGTTGGATCAGGTCTTCCATGAGCTGGTAGTTGCCGATCCGGTAGTCCCGAAAGCGGCCCAGGCCCGTGCGGGGGTCCATGACGAAGGAAAGCAGTATCCACCCGGAGGGGGTGATGATCTCCTCCCGGGTCAGGTTTCCGGAATCGCTCTTGTTGACGGCCTCCAGCATGGGCCGGAAGTGAACCCCGAAGGTCTTTTCGCCGCCGTAATAGTCCCAGATCACTTGGGCGGCGCTTGGAGCGGGCCGGCTGTCGCCTTCGAAGGTGAGCTGGTCGAATTCCAGCCGCTCCCCTTCGCTGGCGTGGTGATCGAACCAGAGCCCGCAGCCGGGGACGTAGGGGACGTTGGCCAGCACGTCGTTATCCGTGACCGCGATTTTCCGGTCCTGCATGTCCTTGGGATGAACGAACCTGTAGTCGTCCACCACTCCTTTTTCGACCAGCAGCACCGCGCAGGCCAAGCCGTCGAAATCGGATCGGGTCAAGAGTCTCATCGGTCTAATTCCTTTCTGTATGGGGCGTCGATCATGGGGCGTCGATCAGGGATCGCCCTGGAGGGTATCCGGGATCACTCCAGGGCGATCCGCTTGTCCTGTTGGCCTTTTCTCCTGCGGATGACAACCCTTTTGCTGCTCGTCGTCCGGGCCTCCTCCGGCTTGGGGGCCTCCGGCTCCTTGATATCCAGCATCTCCCGGAGCTTGGCTTCCAACTGTCTTACCTTTTCCGCATCCATTCGCACCTCGTTCGTGATTCGTTCGTGATTTAAGTCTGTCGGGGGGTGATGGGACCGCCCCGGTCAATTTGTTTTAAGCGTTTGAGCAAACCGGCTTCCGGCTTTTCGGGCCTCGGCCAGGTAGTCGGGATGCTTCCGGGCGTCCCCATGTGCGTCGAGTCCCCTGTAGAGCAGGGTGTCTTCGAGTTCGGCGTCGAAGACGTCTAGAAAATATTTCATGGTGAGCAGCGATCCGTCGAAGAGCCGTTTTCCGTGGGTCGCCCCCACCGAGAGGAAGAGGGCCTTGCGCCGGAAGGTCTTCCGGCCGAAGGGGGTTTCATCGACCCAGTATTTCTTGACCCAGAGGGACTGGCACCGGTCCATGAAAGTCTTCAGGTGGGCGCTCACCGTGTAGAAAAAGATCGGCGAGGCGATCATGAGGCCGTCGGCGGCCAGCATCCGGTCCCGGATGGACTGGAAATCGTCCTTGATGGCGCATTCGCCGGCCGCTTTGCATTTGTAGATTTCAAGGCAGGGAGAGATCTTATGGTCCCGAAGGACGATCTCTTCCACCTGCCCGCCCGCGTCCCTGGCCCCGGCGACAACCTGTTCCAGAAGGGCGGCGGTGTTCCCCTTCCGGCGGGGGCTTCCGTAGATGGCGACGATGTCTGTCATTGCGATTCGTTTTCGAGGATGGCGATGGTTCAGGAGTTTTGCCGCATCAGTTGGCGATAAGCGGCCTGGATCTCTTTAAATCGTGATTCCGCAAGAGCCTGGAACTCTTCTCCCAGGTGGGAGACCTTGTCCGGATGGTAACGGTTCGCCAGCTCGCGATAGGCGGCCTTGATCTCCTCCGGCGAGGCGTCGGCCGAAACGTTTAGCACCTCCCGGGGGGAGCGGGATCCCTCCGGATTCGATCCCGGCGATTCGGCGTCGCGCGGGTTCGCCGATTCGCGGCGCTGCCGATACCTCTGCTTGGCGTTTGATCGTCCCCTTTGCCGGAACAGGTGCTGGAGCACCAGAAACCAGACGGCCGCATCGTCGATCCAGCCGGCGCCGGGCAGCAGATCCGGGACGATGTCGAATGGGAACAGCGTATACAGAATCGCTATAAGGATCCAGAAGATCTTCATCGCGTCTGATCCCGGTGGATCGGTCTATGCACAACGGTTATATCCGAAGGCGTGTGGGGCTTTCCTCCCGGGACGGGGAAAAGCGGATCGGTTCGTCATCAGGCGCCGTGCGTCGTTGCAGATGCGGAAATGAGATGGTTCGGGTCACAAAAACGTCTGGGAAGGAGAGACGAAAGACGGTGTGGGGACGGCGGCGTCCCGTTGCCGGGGACGCCATCCGTTCCGATGCGGGTTCCCGCGCGATGTCCGCCGGCGAAGGCGGATCGCCGCGCGCGCTGCTAAGCCTCGGGAAAGGTTAACGATCCGCCGCAGACCTTCCATTTGCCGTCTTCCTTGACCAGGTCGAAGGTTTCCTCCACATGATCGGCCTCTCCGCCGAAAAACCGCCGCAACGGCGATTTCCGGGTTGCGCTCAAATGAACCTGGGCCTCGGTGCGGCTTTCGTTCAGCACCTCTGTTTCCACATGGTAAAGACAGTCCTTCATATAATTGAGGCTGTACCCCAGATCCCCGGCCCTCTGACGGGCTTTGTAGAGATAGGCGTCGATCACGTTGACGTCGTCCACCACGAGGTTCTCGCCGCACAGACGCGACGTCAGGGTCTCTTTGTCGAAGCCGACATACGCTTCGGCGAATTCCCGGGCGGCCCGGATCGGGGTATCCCGCACATCGGCGGAAACGAACAGCACTTGCAGAAAAATTCCCAGAATCAGCACGAGAGCGAGGGAAACGATCTTGTTGGCCATGGACCCTTTCTCCTTTCAGCAGGTTTGGATTGTCCAGGTTTGCGTTGTCAAGGTTTGCATTATCATAGATGGTTCCGAACTTGCTCTCTCCGATAGCATGGAATGAAATTCAATACAAGTGTTTTCGGACAGGCTCTATGACGTCCCCGCCGCCCCGTCCGTTGGGCTCCCGAACGGCGGGCCCGAACCGGTTCAGCTTTCGGATTGAAGGACGGCATCGGAGAGAAAGTCCAGCACCTCGGATCCTTCGAGATCGGCTTTTTCCTTGCCGGCGGCCATCCGGTGAAGGGCCTCCAGGGCGGTTTTGTCCGGGCCGCTGATCGGTCCTTCGACGAGTCGGAGAACGTTCCGCCGGGAATCGTACAGGACCATGGGGCCGTAAAGGGTTTCGCCGGGTCGGGTTTCTTCCTTGCGGCCCACGATCTGCTGGCCGTCGATGGCCAGTGCGTCGGAAAGACGGGTCCATCCCAGGAGTTCGGAAAAGAGCGTCAAGGTTTCCGCCACGCCGTCGGGGTCGTCGGCTTCCAGGGCCGCCCGGCCGTCGGCGGCGATCCCCTGGATGTCCGCCGGCGAGAAGGAGAGGTCGAGCCCCTCCAGGCAGGCGTCCCGGACCCTCTTAACCGAGTCCTCTTTTTTGCTTTCCTTGACGTCCTTGTCGCTGAGGATTTTGACCGCGTTGGGGATGCTGATCATCTCCTTGACCGTGGGGCTTTTCCTCAGGACCACGTCCGCCACCGTGGTGCGGTAGATGGGCAGTTCGTTGTCCAGCGCCAGAATGCGGGGAGCGGCATCGTCCATCTCGCGGATATAAAGGTCGAGATCCCGTTCCCGCTGGTGCGCGTAGGGACTCATCTCCAGAAGGGATGTCATGGCCGCCTTGTCGATCTTCCGGCCGCCGCCGGAAGGCCCCATGGCGTCGATGACGTCGTGGGCGAGCCTGTTGATCCGGATTTTTTTCAGTAGATTCTCTTTAAAGCTCATGGTCCTCCTTTCGGACAGGCTCAAAGGGCGTCTATATATGGCGTCTATATATGGAGATAAACCATCCTCGCCGGACCGTCAAGTTTTTCCGGCGCCCGTGTGCGGCTTATCCTCCACCCCTACGCCTTGAATATGGGGCCTGAATGCTTATGATACCCCTTGACACAAAGATGCCCCATAAATTATGAAGGGCTCTTTTAACTAAACAGCATTCAGGAAACCTTGGAAAATGGGCATACAGGAGAGGAAAGAAAGAGAGCGGGAGCGGCGCCGGCAACAGATCATCGTCGCGGCCAAGCGGGTCTTTTCCGAAAAGGGGTTCACGAGGACCACCATGGAGGACATCGCCAAGGAGGCCGAGTTGAGTCCCGGAACGCTCTATCTATATTTTAAGAACAAGGATGAGCTGTACGCGTCCCTTTCGCTCAGAATCCTCCAATACCTCATCATACGGCTGGAGCATGTCAACGGCAACCCCGACCTGGACGCCAACCGGAAGATCGACGCCCTGGTGGACGCCATGTTCGACGTCTATGAGTTCGATCCGCTGGTCATCATCAACATGTTCCACCTCCAGTCCAGCGAAACCCTCAAGAATTTGTCGCCCCAGCTCCTGGCGGAGATCGAGGATCTGTCGAGGAAATCCATCAATCTCATCGCCAAGACCTTTAAAATAGGGATCGAGGAGGGGGTGTTCCTGGACCGCCACCCGGTCGCCCTGGCGGATATCTTCTGGGCGCTCTTTTCCGGCGTGATTTTGTGGGAGTCGAGCAAAAAAATCATAGACGAAAAGAAGGATTATTTAAAACAGACCCTTAAGATATCATTCGACATTTTCAAACGGGGGATTCAACGGGAACAATAGGGGGGGGCCCCACCCTTTTTGGGGTGGGTCGAAAAAAATGCTTGACTTGAGAAGCGGGAACCTATAAAAGCTGTTCCCCGTGTGGCGCGGAGGTCAGTTCGGCGCCGCCTGCTCTTTGGATCGAAAAATTGAAAGTTGTTAAAAAAACATCTTGACAACCCCATCCTAAAGGGATAGATTGTTTGGGTTGCCGCAGCGAAGTCAACGAGGTCGCTGGCCGAAAAAAAGTGAGGTTGGCGGCAAAAACTTGTTGACAAACGCGGTCGAGATAGTTTAATAAAGAATTCGCCTTTTGCAGGAGCCGCTTGACG
>JAABTM010000002.1 GCA_011389855.1 Desulfobacteraceae bacterium | reverse complement strand
AGCAGGTTGGCCTCGTCGCTGTCGGTCACCGCCAGCAGGATATCGGCCTCCTTGACGCCGGCGGTTTCCAGAACCTGGGGGCTTCCCCCCGACCCCTCCACCGTCTGGACGTCGAGGCTGTCGCCCACCCGGCGCAGGGCCTCCGGGTCCCGATCGATGACCACCACTTCTTTGTTTTCCACGGCAAGGCGGCTGGCGATGTGGTAGCCGACCTCCCCGGCCCCGACGATGACGATTTTCAAAGGAAATCTCCTTTACATTTTAAATTCAGGGAGGAATTACTACAGGCGGGCGGGCGTGTCAATTCACTTCTCAAAGCCGCGAAAGGACCCAGGCGACGGCCGACAGGGCGCACACCGCCGCCAGGAAGGACCAGTCCCCGGCCGCCGCGGACAGGGGCGGCGTGGACCGATCCTCGGTATAGCACCGGGCCTCCATGGCCGCGGCCAGCCGGTCGGCGTCCAGAAAGGTCTTGCGCAGCAGGGGGACGGCCAGTTTCACCAGACGGAAAACCGGATTGCGGCGGTTCCCGATGCCCCGGGCCTTTTGGGCGTCCGCCGTCTCCCGGGCCGCCGACAGGATCTGGGGAATGAACCGGAACAGGAGCCCGATCATGGTGGCCGCCCGTTTGTGGGGAATGAACGGAACCGGTCTCAGCAGCGATTCCACCGCCGCTTTCACCTGCCAGGATCGGGTAGTGGCCATGAGCGACAGCCCCAGCAAGACCACCAGCCCCAGACGCCAACCGACCAGGGCCCCCTCCATCATCCCCTGACGACTCGGGCCGATCCCCCAGAACCGGACCAGGGGGTCGCCCCCGGCCGAAAAGGCCCGGGCGACGAAAACAAAAAGGATCAAGACTCCGAAATACCGGAGTTCCCGAAGGAGTCTTGGCATGGAAACCCCTGTTTTTACCAAAAGGATCGCGCAGGCCGCAGACCAAAGCCCCAGCGCCGCCATGCCGCTGTCGAGGACCGTGAGACTGGTCGCGATGAGGCAGACCAGCTTGAAACGCGGATCGAGCCGGTGGAGGACCGAATCGCCGGGATGGTACCCGAAGGCGGTCAGTTCAGCCACGACTCCACCGCCCTCCCCCACCGGACCGCGCAGGGCCGGCGCACCCCGTACCGTTCGGTTTGCCCCAGGACCGCGCCGGGGCGGCCGTCCGCCACGATCCGCCCTTTTTCCATGAGGAGCAGGCGATCCGCATGGGCGATGGTCTTTTCCAGATCATGGGTGGACAGAAGGATCGTCCGCCCCCGTGAATGGAGATCGAGGATCGCCCCCAGCACCTGCCGGACGCCGGGGTAGTCGAGGTTGGAAAAGGGCTCGTCCAGGATCACCACCTCCGAGCCCATGGCCAGGATGCCCGCGATGGCCAGCCGCCGCTTCTCGCCGCCGGACAGCAGGTGGGGCCGCTGACCGGCCAGCCCCGACATCCCCACGGCGTCCAGGGCCGCCAGGACCCGGCGGTGGATCTCCCGCCGGTCCAGCTTCAAATTCTCCGGACCGAAGGCCGCGTCGTCATAGACCGTCTCTCCCACAATCTGGCTGTCGGCGTCCTGGAAGACCATGCCCACCAGCCGCCGGGCCCGGCGCGGATCTTCGCGCACCGGCACGCCTTTGATCCGCACCTCCCCCGACGTGGGCATCAACAGACCGTTGAGATGGCGCAGGAAAGTGGTCTTGCCCGAGCCGTTGGGGCCGGCGAGGACGGTGAAACTCCCCTTGCGCAGCGTCAGACCGATCTCATGGATCCCCATGGATCCGTCGGGGAACCGGTGGGAAAGACGGTCAGCTTCGAGAATATTCATGGGTGGCGGCCGCCCCGCTATCTTTCCGGATCACCGGACGAATCGCTTTGGCGATGGCCGCCGCGGCAACGATCTTCAGCCCGTCTCCCAGCAGAAACGGAACCATGCCCACGGCCAGGCTCTTACTCAGCGACATGCCGGTCACCATTTTGAGCCAGGGCACGCCGCAAAGATAGACGATGGCCGTGCCGACGATGAGACCGGCCACATCCAGGAAAGTCCTGTTCTCCGCCCGTTGGGAAATCCAGCCCACCGCCGCCGCCGCCGGCAAATAGCCCAGCAAATATCCGCCCGTGGGACCGGCCAATCGACCGATCCCGCCGGTCCCGCCGGCGAACACCGGCAGTCCGCAGACGCCCGCCAGAAGATAGACCGCCACCGCCGCCGGCCCCCACCGCCAGCCCAGCAGCAGCCCGGCCAGCAGCACGAACATGTTCTGGAGCACGATGGGCACCGGCCCGACGGGCACCGCGATGTAGGCGCCGGCAGCGATCAGGGCGGCCATGAGCGCGGCGTAAACCGTCATGCGCAAATCATCCGATGATGTCATATCCTTATTTATTCCCTTCCATGTATGGTTGGTGAAAACAATCCCCATGAACGACTTTCCGCAGCCCCTCCCCCGTCTCCAGGATCAGCGCCCCGCTCTCGTCCACGTCCACGGCCCGCCCCTCATACACCTCATTGACGGTCGCCACCCGGACGCGACGGCCGATGGTCAGGGCGTATTCCTTCCATTCGTCGATGATCGTGGACAGGTCGTCCGCTTCCATCCGCTCCTGGAAAGCGTCCAGGAACCCGGAGAGCACCGTTTTCCGGCAGACCGGGGCGCCCTTGATCCGGGAGAGGGAAACGGCGGATGGCTCCGCGACAGTCGGATCATTGTTGACGTTGATGCCGATGCCGATGTTGATGAAGGAAATCATGTCCGACCGGGTCTCCATCTCCGATAGCAGCCCCGCCAGCTTTTTCTCGCCCACCAGGATGTCGTTGGGCCATTTGACCCGGGCGGGCACATCGAAACGCTCCCGCAAGATTCCGGCCAGGGTCAGGGAAGCGCAGAAATTGACCCGGTACCCGAGCACCGGCGGCAAATCCGGACGGACCACCACTGTAAAATAGAGGCCGCCGTCGGTGGAGTCCCAGCGCCGGTCCAGCCGCCCGCGTCCTTTCCGCTGCCGCCCCGCCGCCGCAGCGGTGTAGGCAGGGCATCCCTTCCGGGCCAGGTCCCGGGCCACGTCCATGGTGGAATCGACTTCCGGGAAATACTGTATCCGGTCCGACCGCCCCGGAAACTCCCAGGGCGAGATCACGTCGAAGCTGTCATCGAGGCGATACCCTTTGGGCGTCGCCTCGATGGCGTAGCCGTATTCCCGGAGCTTCTGGATATGCTTCCAGATCGTGACCCGCGTGACCCCCAGCCGGGCGCTGAGCGCTTCGCCCGAAAGGGTGTCGTCGTTGGCTTTGAGGATGGCGAGGATGTCGGATGTCATTCCGGGCTTGCTCCTTTGCGTTAACCTTAATCTCAGGACGAGTTAACGAAAAAGCCGCAGCTTGTCAACCGGAATCCGCGGTCAGATTTTGATTGAACTCTCCTCCGGATTTCTCTAAAGTTCGAAGGGATCATTAGGGGGATTGACTGTAGAGGCCGTTACCCATATTCTTAAAGAAGATGCCATGTCGAACCTTTTTGGGAGATTATTCAACATCGCGCGGGCCAATGTCCAGCAGGCATTCGGGAATTTGCTGGACAGGGCCGAAGACCGGCTGGACGACTGGGAAGAGCGGGTTTTCGGCGAGGAATCGGAAGATGGGTCCGGGGACCAGCGCCGGCGGGAGGATCATTCAAGAGCCCGGACCGAACAATCCCGGCCTCATCCCAGCGGCTACCCCCGACAGGTGGTGGAGGATCTGGGGCTGTTCGATCTCACGCCCCCGTCGTCCCTATCCGAGGTCAAGCGGGCCCGCAACCGGGAGATGAAGCAGTTCCACTCCGACCGGTTCGTCAACGACCCGGCGAAATTCCAGACCTCCAAGGAGATCATGCAGATCTACAACGCCGCCTTTGATCGCCTGCGGAGATTCTACGAAAGCCGATCCGGCTGAAGGAGCCCATTTTGGAAAGCGACGCCCCCCATAACGCCATCCTCTGGAACGATGAAGGGGAACAGACCGTCCCCCAGCGCCTCATCGGCGAGGAGCCGCTCTCCATCCGGGTCCAGGGCAACCCTTACGCCGTGGTCATGCGGACGCCCGGAGACGAGATCGCCCATGTGGCGGGTTTCTGCCTGGGGGAAGGCATCGCGGACCGGCCGGACGATCTCGGGTCCATCGCGTTTTGCGACGGCGCCGACACCAACGTCGTGACGGTGGCCCTGACCACCGAACGCCGGTCCGCGGTCTCCGACCACCTGGAGCGGCGCAACTACATCAGCCAGAGTTCCTGCGGTCTCTGCGGCAAGGAAATGGTGGAAGAACTCTACCAGCTTATCCAGCCCATCGAAGACGACGGAACCCGCATCCATCCGGCGGACGCCCTTTCGCTGATCGAATGCCTCCCGGCTCACCAGCCCCTCCGGACCCGGACCCGGGCCGCCCATGCCGCCGCCCTTTACAGCCCGGACCTGGAACGGCTTTCCGCAGCCGAGGACGTGGGCCGGCACAACGCCCTGGACAAAACTATCGGCCGGCTTTTCCTGGAAAAAGAGCTGGATCGGGCCAAGGTGCTGGTCATGTCCTCCCGGATCAGCTACGAACTGGTCCAGAAAGCGGCCCGGGCCCGGATTCCGATCTTTCTGGCCGTCTCCCGGCCCACCGCCCTGGCCGTGGAGCTGGCCGCTTCCCTCAACATGACGCTGGCCTGTCTTGCCAAAGGAGAAGGCTTGTTTATTTTCTGTGGAAAAGAGCGATTCCAGGGAAACCCCACGGAGGCTTCATGAACGTCGCCCAGTTCCGCTATTCCACCGACAATTTGGCCTATCTTGTGTACGGCCCCAAAACCGCCCTGGCGGTGGAGTGAACCTTCTGAACGATATCATCCGTCAGCCCGACCGGTGCGCGCCTTTCATGGACCGGCTCCGGGCCTTGTTTGCCGATATGGACCGCGAATACGAGCGCGTCGCCGCCCAGTATGGATTCCACTGCGAGGGATGCGAGGAGAACTGCTGCCTGACCCGGTTCCACCATCATACCCTCGCGGAGTATCTCTATTTGTGGGACGGATTCCGTGAACTGCCGGAACCGGAGCGGCAATCGGCGCGCCAACAGGCGGAAAGCGTCATCCGGCGGACCGCCGAGGCCGAAAACAAAGGAGAACCGGTTCGGATCATGTGTCCGGTAAATGTGGACGGATGGTGCCGGCTCTACCCCCGCCGCCCCATGATCTGCCGCCTCCATGGCCTGGCCCACGAGCTGCGCCGGCCCGGCGGCGGGGCCGTGCGGGGGCCGGGATGCGACGTTTTCACCCGGACCGCCGGGGACAAACCCTACATCCCCTTCGACCGTACCCCGTTTTATACGGAAATGGCCCGGCTGGAAAAATCGCTTCGGACATCGCTTTCGGCGTCGGAGCGGGTTCGCATGACCGTGGCGGAAATGATCGTCCGTTTCCCCGAAGACGCCGCGTCTGAAAGGAGTTGAATGCGTTACATCGACGACCCGGAACGTATGGAGAAGCTGCCCGGAAAACCGCTGGCGGAAGACGACCGGTTCGCCTTCCGATGCCATCCCGACATCGGCTGCTTCAACAAATGCTGCCGGAATCTCAACCTGTTTTTATACCCCTACGACGTCGTCCGGCTCAAAAACCGGCTCGGCATTTCCTCCGACGACTTCCTCGACCGGCATGTGGACGTGGTGATGCGGTCGGACAACCATTTCCCGGATGTGCTCCTGCGCATGGCCGACAACGCCGAGGCCACCTGCCCCTTCCTGTCCGACGCCGGGTGCGAGGTCTACCCGGACCGCCCCGGAACCTGCCGGGATTTTCCCGTCGAACACGGGGTTAGGTTCGACGCCGACAGCGGCCGATCAGATTTGGTCCATTTTTTCCGACCCCCCGACTTCTGCCTGGGCAAGGCGGAGGAACAGACCTGGACCATCGAAGACTGGGCCGAAGACCAGGAAGCGGAAAGCTACAACCGCCGGACGCTCAGGTGGATCGAGATCAAACGGCTTTTCCTCCGGGACCCCTGGGGCCCCGAAGGCCCCAATGGCCGGCGGGCCCGAATGGCCTTCATGGCGGCCTACAACATCGACCGGTTCCGGGAATTCGTCTTCAACAGCTCCTTTTCGAAGCGGTTCAAGGTCAAACCCGCGGCCCTTAAACGGGCGCGGATCGACGACGACGCCCTCCTCGCCATCGGCCTGGCCTGGATAGAACTGTTTGTCTGGGGGAAGCCGTCGTCCATCCTCAAGCAAAAGCGGTAACCGCCACTTACAGGACGCCGGGCGGCATGGGGCCGACCTTCTCCCCGCCCAGAACATATCCCCCGTCGAGCCGGATCACGCCGCCGGTCATAAATGGCGCCTCCGTCAACAAAAACCGCACCGCGCGGACGGCGTCTTCGATGCGTCCGGTTCGGCCCAGGAGCGTATGGTCCGCTATGGCCGCCTTCTGGTCCTCGGTGAGCAGTCCCCACCCCCGGGTTCCCTCTGCGTGCCGGGATCCGAAAATTCCCAGCATGATCTCGTTGACCCGAACTTCCGGCGCCCCCATCCGGGCCCAGGTTTCGGTCAGAAGAGAGACGCCGCGGTTGGCCGCGGCATAGCCGTCGTTGAAGATCGCCCCCGCGGGTCCGGATCGTCCCACCAGGCCCGCGATGGAGGACAAATTGACCACCGCGCCGTCCCCCGACGCCCTGAGATGGGGAAGGGCCGCGTCGAAGACCCACCGCTTGGCCCGGAGGGTGGTGGCCATTTCCAGATCCCACTGGTCCCGGACGTAGGGGCCGTGGACCACCGGCCAGCCGCCCCGCTCGATGTTGTTGATCAGGATGTCCAGGCGGCCGAAGCGGTCCACGACCCGGTCCACCATTTTCGGAATGGCGTCGGTGTCCCGAAGATCGATGCGCAGCAGAAGCGGGTCGGCGCCGATGGCGGCGAAATCGGCCGTCATCCGGTCCAGTTCCTCCTCCCAGTCCCAGTAGGTGGCCGCCACCCGAGCGCCCTCCCCCGCCAGGGACAGCGCGATCCCCTTGCCGATCCCCTTGATGGCGCCCAGCACCAGCGCGGTTTTGCCTGAAAGCGTCATCGGTCGGCTCCCGTCTTTCCGTCTTCGGTCTTGAAAAGCGTCTCCCGAATCCACTGAAAACCGATCCGCAGCAGCGCCTCGTCGTCCGTTTCCGCCCGTTCCAGAAGATCGGGGTCAACGGGAAACTCCCGGAGGAGGTTCTCCTGGAAGACCTGGGGCCGAAAGCGGTCGAGATCGTAGAGGGCCAATTGAAACGCGTGGCGGGCCCCGAGGCTCAGCGGCCCCGGGGAGCGCCGGTTTTTGAGGGCGATGATCGCCATGAGCCGATCATTCATCTCGTTGTAGGGCGCAAGGCCCTGATCGGCCATCCATTCCTCCGCGGTCCACTCCCGCCCCCGGTCGAACCCCCAGCAGTGGGGCTCCCGGAGCAGGGCGAAATGTTCCGTGACCGCCCCGGTCTCCCGTGACCGGGAGAGGAGCCGGGCTACGGGATAGATCCGGCACGACGAGGGGCGATTTTCGTAGACCGCGCAGCCGGAAGGGGTTACGAAGGGGCAGGGATGGTCCCCCTCAGCCCCTTGTCGGAGAACAGCCACCGGCAGACCCGTCTGGGGTCCGGTGTGGATCACCGCATATTCCACCAGAAACCGGTGGGAGGGGACTCCCAGATGGCGCTTCAACCGCAGGATATCGTATGGGGTCAGGAACTGATTGAGGTCCCGACAGCATTCGTTAAAACAGGGGACCGCTTCGCCGCATCCGAATCGAAACCGGTCCTCGGGCGACAGCGGCGTCATTTCTTCCGTCATTTATCCGTTTCCTTTCCCAAAAGATTACGGCCCTTTTTGCAGGGCTGACCGGTTGTTTAGCAAAAATCCCCGCAAAAACATAGGTCAAATCCAGAATCGGAAATGGCCTTCGGCGGGTTGCACCCTCTGCCGGCGGGGATTATATTGTCTGATTACCGCATCGGCTGGCGGATTGATTTTGATATTGACATAAGCCCGCGATTATGGTTATTGCTAGTGGTTAATCATTTAGAGCCTATCCGAAAACCGTAGATTTTGGTTCCAGGCAAGGCCGCAGCTCTTTTTCAACCGCAGGAATAGCGCGACTATTTCGAGGATTGAAAAAGAGCGAGAACGCCGCATGGGGCCAAAAGATGCGGTTTTCGGATAGGCTCTTAACAGTGTCCTATCCGCGGCCGAAGGCCGGGAATGGGGGGCATAGGCTCAAAATTCAATTATTAAGGGGTGTTCGTTATGAAGAGAACGTATCAACCGAGCAGAATCAAGCGTGCGAGAACCCACGGGTTCCTGAAGCGGATGTCCACCAAAGGCGGCCGGCGGATTATCAACCGGCGGCGGGCCAAGGGAAGAAAGCGGCTGTCGGCCTGATCACCTTCACCAAAGCGGACAGGCTGCTGAAGCGCCATGAATTTCTCCGCCTGTCCGCTTCGGGAAAGCGCGTACAAAACCGATATTTTATCGCCAACTTCGGACAGGGCCGCGCTCAGCGGCCCCGTTTGGGCATCACCGTGACCAAAAAAGTCGGAACCGCCGTCGCCCGAAACCGCATCAAACGCTACGTCCGGGAATACTTCAGGCTGAATCGCCACCGGCTCCGGGGAAATTGGGACATCAACGTCATCGCGAAGAAATCGGCGGCCGACCTTCCGTCGTCCCTCGCCTTTTCATCGCTGGGAAACCTTTTTGACAGCATTCCGAGGGGTGCGCCATCAAACGAAACCTGACGGTTCGGCCCGTCGTGTTCCTTATTCGGGCCTACCAATACGTCCTATCCCCTCTGTGGGGGCCTACCTGCCGTTTCTATCCGACCTGTTCCGAATACGCCAACCAGGCCTTTGTGCAACACGGTCTGTTCAAGGGAATGCACCTCTCTTTGAAACGCCTTTTCCGCTGCCATCCCTTCCACCCCGGAGGATATGATCCGGTCCCCTGACGTACGCGCCGGCGACACCGATCCCCTGATATCGAATGATGTCGAATCCCACGATGAAACAACATGACCCCGAAAAACAACCGCCATTTGTCCGAGAAAGTTAGGAGAAGAGAATGGAACAAGCGCGAATACTGATAGCCATAGGACTTTCTTTCCTTGTATTTTTCCTGTGGGAACTCTTCTTTATCGACAGGGATGCCGCGCCCCCCCCTGAGCGAACACAACAAACCGCCGAAGCCCCCCGGCAGGCGGCCCCGGAAACACCGCCTGGGCCGCGGCCCGAAACGCCGACGGCCACAACGGCCCCGGAGACGGATGCGGCAGATGCGACGCCGCCATCCTCTCCCGTCCGGACCGTTCGACCCGCACGCACCATCACCGTCGACACCCCGCTGTACCGGGCGACCCTGTCAGAGCAGGGGGCGCTTATGACCAGCTTCGTTTTGAAAAACTACCGGGAGGCGGTGGGGGAAACGGCCCCCCTGAAGGAACTCGTCCCTGAAATGGCGGGCGCCACGATGCTGACCGATTTTACCGGCGGCGCTTCGCTGGGAATGGAAAACGCCGTCTTCAAGGCCGCCCCGGGCCGGAACAGCGTTTCTCTCTCCGACGCTCCCCGCACCCTCTCCTTTACCTGGACCTCCCCCGACGGCGTGAAGGTGGAAAAGTCCTATGCGTTTTCGCCCGACACCTACCTCATCGGGTATACCGTCCGGGTCGACAACCGATCCGGTCTCGCCCTTCGGGACCCCTTGACGGTGACCCTCACCGCCGCGGACGAGAGCGCCGGCGCCTACTACGCATTTGAAGGCCCCAGCGTGCTGGTCAACCATTCACTTGAGCAGATCAAACCCAAGGATGTGGGAAAGGAAGGCCCCATCTCCGGCGAGGTCCAGTGGGTTGCCATGGAGAAACAATATTTCCTGTCGGCCCTGATCCCGCGAAACGAAGGGGAGGCCCGGGTCCGTTTCAGCAAGACGCCCACCGGCATCCTCCAGAATCACTATGTCGCCCCCGCCCGCCCCATCGCCTCCGGCGGCGTCGAGCAGTTTCAGTTCGATCTCTATTTTGGCCCCAAAAGCCTCAAGGTTCTCTCCGACCTGAACAACGAACTGGACCGCGCCATCGATTTCGGTTGGTTCGACATCATCGCCAAACCCGGTCTCCAGCTCATGAACTTCATATACGGGATGATTCCCAATTACGGAATCGCCATCATCATCTTGACGATCCTCATTAAAATCGTCCTGTGGCCCCTGGGAAACAAAGGCTACAAGTCCATGAACGAGATGAAGAAGCTCCAGCCCGAGATGGCCAAAATCCGGGAGAAGTACAAGGACGACAAAAAGAAGATGAACGAGGAATTGATGAGCTTGTACAAGACGTACAAGATCAACCCCATGGGGGGGTGCCTCCCCATGATCCTTCAGATTCCGGTCTTCATCGCCTTTTACCGGATGCTGTACGGGGCCATCGAACTCCGGCACGCGCCTTTCTTTGGATGGATCAACGACCTGTCGGCCCCGGACCGCCTGTTCAACTTCGATGTCGGCTATGTACCGCTGATGGAGCCGCCCTACGGCATCCCGGTGCTCACCATCGTCATGGGCGCCACCATGTTCCTGCAGCAAAAGATGACGCCGGCGCCGGGCGATCCGGCCCAGGCCAAAATGATGACCTTTCTGCCGATCGTCTTCACCTTCATTTTCATCAATTTCCCGTCCGGACTTGTGCTTTACTGGCTTGTCAACAATGTCCTGTCGATCGCGCAGCAGTCCTACATTGGAAAGAAAAAGTCTTAGCGAGGGAGGTTTCAGCCCATGGCGCAATTTCTGGAATTTGAAGACAAACAAGTGGAAAACGCCGTCGAAAGAGCAAGCCGAGAACTCAATATCCCCAAGGATAAACTCAAATACGATGTGATCTCCTACGGCGCCACCGGCATCTTCGGCCTTGTCGGCGCCAAGAAAGCCCGCATCCGCGTCAGCGTACCCGCCGATAAAAAACCGGGCAAAAAGCGGAGCGGCAAACCGGAACCGACGCCGGAGGCCGAGACGCCCTCCCCTTCCCGTGAGGAAAAATACGAACAGGAGGACATCGCCGACACCATTTCCTCCCTGATGGAAGAGACCTTCGACGCGCCGACCGAAAGCGAACCGCATCTTGAGGACGCCCCCGTCCCGCCGGCGGAAGCGACGACCGAACCCCAGGAGATCGCCTCGGCGGCTGATGAAGCGGAACCTCCGCCGGCGCCGCCAACGGAGAGCGAGGAAGCGCCCGCGGAGGCGCCCGTCGCGGAAGAAGGCGCCGAAGAGACAGCCGAAGAGACAGCCGAAGAGACAATAGAAGCCCAGGCGCCGATGGAGCTGGACGAGGCCGCCGAGGCCGCTCTGGAAAAGGGCGTCGAGGGGCTTCAGCGGATCATCGATTCCATCACCGCCGAGGCCCGGGTCGTCGTCGAGAAAGAACCTGACCGGGTGCTCTTCCATGTCAAGGGGGGCAATGCCGGCGTGCTCATCGGCCGGCGCGGCCAGACCCTGGAGGCGATCCAGTACCTGGTGGAAAAGATCGTCAACAAGCAGGCCAGCAACCGGATCCGCGTCCAGGTGGACATAGAAGGCTATCTCGAAGGCCGCCGCTCCCGTTTGGAGGAGCTGGCCTCCAAATTGTCCACCAAAGCCAAACAGACCGGGAAGCCGGTAACCCTGGGGCAATTAAATTCCCATGATCGACGCATCGTTCATCTGTCCCTGCGCGACGATGCCGCCGTCCGGACCCAGAGCATGGGAGACGGTTTTTACCGGAAACTGGTGATTTTTCCCAAAAAGAAAGGGCGCAAAAAAAAGAACGCGTGACATGGGGCCTTGGACACCATAGCGGCCATCGCCACGCCGCCGGGAAGCGGCGGCATCGGGATCATCCGGATCTCCGGGGAAGGGGCCATCGTCATCGCGACCCGGCTTTTTCGCCGCTCCGGCGGTCGGCCCTGTCCGGACCCTCCGACCTCCCACCGGCTTTATCATGGCCACATCGTATCGGCCGGCCCCGGGGAGATCATCGACGAGGTGTTGATGGTGGTCATGCGGGCGCCCCATTCTTACACCCGTGAGGATGTGGTGGAGATCCAGGCCCATGCCGGGCAGGCCGTGTTGCGCGCCATCCTGGAAAGGGCGCTGGCCGCCGGAGCCCGGCTGGCCGACCCCGGCGAGTTCACCAGACGGGCGTTTCTCAGCGGCCGCATCGATCTGACCCAGGCGGAAGCGGTCATCGATGTTATCAACGCCCAATCGGATCGGGCTTTGGCCGCCGCCTCCGGACAACTCCAGGGCGGCATGGGGGATCGGTTGCGTACCGTGCGGCGTTCCCTTTGGGATATTCTGGCCCGAATCGATGCCGCCATCGATTTTTCCGAAGACGGCGTCGAAGAGATTCCATCGGATGCGTTTGCCGAGCGGCTCGAAACGGAAGCCATCCGCCCCCTGGCCGATTTGTGCCGCGGATACGAGAACGCCCGGCTTCTTCGGGACGGTCTCCGGATGGCGGTGGTTGGACGTCCCAATGTGGGCAAATCGAGTTTGATGAACGCATTGCTCAATGACGAACGGGCCATCGTCACCCCGTTTCCAGGTACGACCCGTGACGTGATCGAAGCGCCATTTTCCATCGACGGCGTCCCCATCGTCCTGATGGACACCGCCGGCCTTCACATGCCGGATGACCCTGTGGAGATCATCGGCGTCGAAAGAACGCGCCATACCATCGAGGCCGCCGACGTGGTTCTTCTTGTACTGGACGCCAGCGAACCGATCACCAAAGAAGACCGATCCGCCTTCCATTTGACGCAATCTAAAGCACGCATTATCGTTATCAATAAATGGGATCTGGTCCAGGACAATGGACCGCCGGGGTTTCCGGATGGGGTCGAAGGGGCACAGCTTGTAAAAACCTCAGCCCTGTTAGGCGGCGGCATCGAAAATCTCCGGAAAGCGATCAGCAACCTCGCCATCGGCGATTTCCAGGCCGCCGCATCGGCGATGCCTAATCTTCGCCACCACAAGACCCTGTCCCGTGGACTCGATGCACTCCGTAGAGCACGCTCAGGAATCAGCGCCGACGCCCCTTTGGAATTGACCGCCATCGACCTTCATGAGACCGAACGCGCCATTGGAGACGTCCTTGGGGATTCAGCGCCCCCGGATCTTCTGGATCATATCTTTAGCCAGTTCTGCATCGGTAAATAGCGGCGTCAATGTTCCACGTGGAACATTGACGCTTAATATGTTGTTTTCAAAGGAGATACACCGCCATGGACATAGATTTTGAACCCTTTTTCAGGGAATACGAAGCGATCCGAAACGTCGTGGACGCAACTTACCAGCGCGTCCAGGAGGAGTACGGCGATTGCGTCCGATGCGCCGTCGGTTGCGCGGATTGTTGCCACGCCCTTTTCGACCTTACGCTCATCGAGGCCCTCTACATTAATAACATGTATCACCGTCATCTTGATGAAAAGCAGCGGGGTGTATTGACCGAAAAGCTCAACCGCGCAGATCGCGACGTCTATAAGATCAAACGGGACGCCTACAAACGGTTGGAATCCGGCGAAGACCAGAACGCCATCCTCGACGACCTATCCGAACAGCGTTTGCGATGCCCCATGCTGAACGATGAAAATCGGTGCGATCTGTACGAGCACCGCCCGATCACCTGCCGTCTTTACGGCATCCCCACCGCCATCGGTGGAAAAGGACACACCTGCGGCCTCTCCGGGTTCGTTCCCGGAGAGCCCTACCCCACCGTCAATATGGACATGCTCCACGATAAACTGTATGATATTTCCATGCGATTGGTCCAGTCTATCCCCACCCGCCACAGGGAGATGTCGGACGTCCTCGTCCCCCTGTCCATGGCCCTGCTGACGGTCTATGATGAAAATTATCTGGGGTTGAAAGCAGAAAACCCGGAAACCCCGCCATCAGAGGAGAAGACCGATGGATGAGTTTTCACCCGAAGAGATTGAAGCTCGGAAACGGGCCGTGTTGGACGGCATGTCGGAGCGGCGCCGGAACCACGTTCTAAAAAGGGGGTATGAGAAATGGGATCCGTTCCTAGAGCCCAAGGATCCCATCGATATCCGGCGGGACCCCACCCGGCGTACCACCAAAATGCTAATGCGGGAGTTCCTCCAAAGCCTGTCCTTCGACAACTACAGTAATCAATACGGAAGCGGGGTTCTGGAGATGGCGATGGGACTGATCAACGACGAGGATCGGTACCGCGGCATGTACGATTTCTCGTGCTGGTATCAGGAGTTGTTGAAAAAAGAGGGACAGGAAAAATAGGCCGGCATGGCCGGCCGCCCATTCAAGGAGCGATGTGATGAAACAGAAATATACGATTGCAAAGAACGAAGAAGAGAAGACCATGACCATCAGCGAGTTTGCCGAACTCGATAAAGAGATGCTCTCCCTTCTATGCGAACAGTCCTATGATGCAGAAAAAATCCGTCAGGCCATCCCGGGGGGGGTCGGGAAAGTGATCTCCGTTCTCCATACCGTCAACCTCTATCCCCCGCGAACCTATGCCGAACGGCTTGCGGAGGCCGTAATCGATCTCTATGAAGGGGATGGGGACAAATCGTCCGTGGATGTTTTTTTCGACGATCAGGTGATTCTGGCGGAAGAGATCGAAGCGGAAGAGGAGATGCTGGAGGATCTGGACGAAGACTCCGAAGATCTCGACGAACTCCTGGAAGACGATATAGAGGACGAATTCGAAGATTCCGGCTCCATCGATCCGGTCAACTCTCCTCTGAAAATCGCTGATGACGAATCCCTGGATGTGGACGACGAGACCTGACGATTTAAGAGCCCATCCGAAAACCGGCGCCGTTGTCCGATCTAAAGGAAGCGAATGCCCATTTTTGACGCCCCACAGATCCGTCTCACGCTGGCGGAAGTCGCCCTTTTCAAAAAAGCCATGGGCGTGCTTCCGGCGGCTTCCCCATCGAAACATACCGATGGGGTGAGACGGATCTTTGCGTCTGGACAGCTTGCAATGTTCCATCGGGAGGCAATATGCTCGATTTTTATGCCGGGCCTGGCGCGCTAAAACGGATTCGGGACGGAGGGCTTCAGCCGGAGACGGTGGAGGTCGTCGCCGGCGCCGCCGGCGGTCCCAAATGGTTGATCCTGGGCCGCCTGGACCGATGGCTGTTCTCCCATTGGTTTCGGGACCGAAAGACGCCCCTTCATCTGGTCGGCTCTTCCTCCGGCGCCTGGCGTTTCGCCGCATCGGCCCAGGCCGATCCATTGTCGGCCATAGACCGGTTTGAAGACGCCTACATCCGGCAACGGTACAAATCGAAGCCGCCGCCGGCCGAGGTAAGCCGTCAGGCACGGCGGATACTGGACCGGTTGCTGGGCGGTAATGGCGAAGAAGAGATCCTTCATCACCCGTTCCTCCGGCTCCATGTCTTGGCGGCGCGAAGCCGCAATGGGATGACGACCTCGGAAAAACGGTATCTCCAGGGCGCCGGGATGGCGGCGGCCTTCCTGGGGAACGCCCTCCATCGGCGGCTCCTCGGCCTCTTTTTCGACCGAATGGTTTTCCATGATCCACGTGGAACCCTGCCCATCTCCGGCCGCGACGGCCTGCCGACCCGCCACATACCCCTCTCCCGGAGAAATCTGAAACCCGCCCTTCTGGCATCCGGCGCCATTCCCCTGGTCATGTCCGGCGTCCCTTCAATTCCCGACGCCCCTCCGGGCATGTATCGGGACGGCGGAGTGACCGACTACCACATGGATCTGCCGTTTTCACCTGAAAAAGGGATCGTCCTCATCCCTCACTACACAAACCGGATTATCCCCGGATGGCTCGACAAACAGCTCCGGCGGCGACGGCCCCTCCATCTGGATCATACCCTGATGGCGTCGCCCTCCCAGGCGTTTCTGGATCGATTACCCCATGGTAAAATACCCGACCGCGATGACTTTTGGACCTTTTTCGGGCGGGATAAAGAACGGATCGCCTACTGGCGCCAGGCCGCCGAAATGGGGGAGCGACTCGCCGAATCCTTCGCGGAGGCGGCGGCATCGGGCCGCATTCGGGATCGGGTGCGGCCTTATGGCACAGGATAGGGCACAGGGGGCGGGCCTTGACGGATAGGCTCTTATACCAGTGGGGAGGGAAGAAACAAGGCGGTGTAGAGATCGAGGGCGTATCGATCAGTCATGGAGGCGATAAAGTCGGCTACGATCCGCTGGTGGGGCAGGGCGTTGCCGGCGTACGGCTGCATCTCCATGTTGTCCAGTTCTTCCGCGAGCATCTCCGGTTTGTTCATAAAATACTCGTAAAGGTCCGACAGGATCTTCTTGGCCTTGATGAACTCCTCGTGAACTTCGGTCGCCCGGTAGACGTTTTCATAGAGAAAATGGCGAAGCTGGGTCATGGCGCCGTAGACCTCCCCGCTCATGTCCAGCTTGAAACCGTCCCCCTCCAAACGGCTGGAAAAAATCAGATCCCGGATCATGGTGGTGGCCCGTTCCGAGTGGTTCCGCCCTAACACGGCGATGCAGGATTCGGGCGCCTGATCGGCGCTGATGACCCGGCTGCGGATGGCGTCGTCCAGATCGTGGTTGAGGTAGGCCATGATGTCCGCCACCCGGACGATCCGGCCTTCCACCGTGGCGGGTTGTTCGTTGGGGTTGTCCGGGATTATCTTTCCGTACCCTTTGGAGTGCTTCAGAATCCCGTCCCGCACCTCCCAGGTGAGATTCAGCCCTTCTCCCTTCCTTTCCAGAATATCCACCACCCGAAGGCTCTGAGCGTTGTGGGCGAACGCCCCGGAGAAAATCTCCTTCAATGCGGTTTCACCGCTGTGGCCGAAGGGCGTATGGCCCAGGTCGTGGCCCATGGCGATGGCTTCGGCAAGGTCCTCGTTGAGGCGCATGGCCCGGGCCGCCGTCCGGGAGATCTGGGCCACCTCCAGCGTGTGGGTCAGCCGGGTCCGGTACTGATCTCCCAGAGGGGAAAGAAAGACTTGGGTTTTGTGCTTCAGCCGCCGGAAGGCGTTGGAATAGAGGATGCGATCCCGGTCCACCTGGAAGGCGGTGCGGATAGGGCAGGGGGTTTCGGCCCGCCGCCGGCCTTTGGATTCGGCGCTCGGGCAACCGTAGGGGGCGATAAACCCGCGCTCCCGCTCTTCGAAAGTTTCTCGGATGGAGGTCGGTGCGTCACTCAACCGAACCGGTGTTTTCAGGGCGCGTCGTGCATTCATTGGCGTACGGAAAGGATGTTTCGTTGGAGTCAAAGTCCCCCTGCGAGCCGCGGAGATAAGACGGCTGAACGGGGCCGCCATCAGACGTTAAGCGCCCATTATTTCCACAGGATTATAGAATTGTAAAGAAATATTTCGCGGTCAGCGCCGATAGTATCGCGCCAGCCGGACCGGAGAGACGCCGATCAGGTAGAGGGTAAGGAGGGTCCAGTTTCTCAGGGCGCCGTAAAGAACCCCCTCTCGCTCCCACCTTCTGGGGGAGGTGCGAACCTTTTGGGGCAGGATGGCGATGGGCCATTTCCGACGCTTGATCCGGCGCATCAGGTCCACATCCTCCATGAGGGGGACGTCGGAAAAGCCGCCCAACTGTTCGAACCGGTTTTTTCTGATGAAGATGGCCTGGTCGCCGTAGGGGAGGCGGGTGATCCGGGAGCGGATGCCGCCGACGATTTCGATCAGTTTCAGTGAAAACCGCCGGGAATCGATGCCCAGATCGAAAGCGCCGCCGACCCTATCGGATGCAGCGAGCGCTCGCTGAACGAGCCTCAACCCACCCGGCGGTAAAATCGTGTCGGCGTGTAAAAAGAGGAGAAGGTCGCCGCCGGCCCGGGCGGCGCCGGCGTTCATCTGCTTGCCCCGTCCCGCGGGAGAGTGGACCTGAACGACCCGTGGATCGGCGATGACCGACAAGGCGCCGGCCCGGACATCGCCGTCAACGACGATCACTTCAATGCGCTGGTCTCCGGCGTCCCGGTAGAGGCGGGCGACGGCGTCATTGATGGTTCGGGCCTCGTCGAGGACCGGGATGACGATGGAGACGGCCCGCACCTTGTTTATGGGGTAGGGGGAATCAGCTGAAGGTGTAAAAACCGATCGCCAGATCATATGCCTTGTCGATGGGATTTCCGGGATCCCGTGAGGTGAATTCCGTGCCCAGGCTCAGGCCGGACATCTTCCGGATGACCACCTCCCGCTGGATCAGGGTCCGCTGTTTGTTGTCCAGCCGGAACTCCACGAAAAGCTTGTCGCCGATCTCCAGGTCGCTGTCTTCCAGCAGGTCGATTTTCAACCCGGACCGGGAAAGGTTACGGATGCGAACGGCGATCCGACCGTTGTGCTTCAGCACCCGGCAGGTTCCTTCGATATCCACCGGCTTCCGATAGTACTGCCGCCGTTCCAGCAGAAACGGCGTGACCTCCCCGCACCGGCATTTCCGTTTGAAACGGACCGGTTTCTTGATGGCCAGGAACTTGGCGACATCGACGACCTTGGCGCTCCCGCAGGAAGGGCAGACAAAGGTGGCCTGATTGTTTTTATTGATAAAGGCTTTTTTCGGTACCATCGGATATTTCCAGTCGTCGGTTGGCCCGGAGCGGGGCTTCCGCCCCTTTTGTTTGTCAGGCGTTGAGAAGATCCAGGATCCGGGATCGAAGCTCCGGCGGACCGGCCTCGGACAGCGCGTCCCCGATGGATTCAAAACAGGCCCGGAAAACGGCGGTTTTGGGTCTGGGCGATCCCATCTGGGCGTCGATGGTCTTTAAATCGGCGGTCAATTCCGAGAGTTGCTCGTACCCGAGACCCATGCCGCCGATGCGGCTTTTCAAATCGCAGGCCATCGCCTCGACGCGCCGTCGGGCGGCTTCGTCGATCACGGGCCCCTTCCCAATGCCGGCGCCGGCCTCTCCGCGGCCCGATGCGCCGACCAGGTCCACCCCGGCCGGGGTCACCCCGATGGCCCCGGACAGAGTCCGCACCTCCACCAGTTCCCAGCTCATGAGATTTTCAGCGGTTCGGGACGCACCGGCGCGGTCCATGCCCAGGGTCTCGCCCACAGCGTACATGGAGGCGCTGCCGCCCGGATCGCCGCCGACGCTGTCATGGAGCGTGCGGAGAAACTGCTGTTCGTCGGATGTCAGGTCCTGTTCAAAATCCATTCAACCTCCGTGGATGTGGCGCGTTGGAGCGAATCGCCGGTCAGGCGACCGTCTCTTCGTTCACGTATTTTTTCAAATGGGCGATTTCGGAGGGCCATCCATCAGGATCGGAAATGGTCAGAAAGGCATGGATGTTCGCTTCACTTAAATGAGATATATCCGATTGGTCGATCTTCCCTTCGCCCATCATCCGGAACCGCGATTTGATGATCTGAGCGTTGTTTTCCATCTCCTCCGTCACATTGGCCTCCTCTTTATCCTTCATCCGAATTGAACTGTTCTTTAGCATAGTCATATCCCAATACCATAGGATATGAAGACAAAAACTTCAACCGATTTTTGTACTTTGCCTTCTGGAACCGGGAGATCACTTGCTATTTTAACCGACCGATGTTAAAAAAAAATATGGACAACGCCCATCAACCGCCCCACAAATGGCTGGTCTTCGCCCTGGTCGCCGTCGGCGTCTTCATGTCCACCCTGGACGGCAGCATCGTCAATGTGGCGTTGCCCACCCTCATGGCGGAACTCGATTCGGAGATGGTTGTCATCGAGTGGGTTACGATGATCTACCTTCTCACCGTTTCCTCCCTGCTGCTGAGTTTCGGGCGGTTGAGCGACATCAAGGGCCGCCGATGGGTCTACAGCCGGGGATTGATGGTCTTTTCCGCCGGGTCGCTCTTTTGCGGCGCGGCCGACAGCGCCGCCTGGCTCATCGCGGCCCGGGCGTTTCAGGGGGTGGGCGCCGCCATGATCATGGCCTGCACCCAGGCCCTGGTGGCCGACGTCTTCCCGCAGGCGGAGCGGGGCCGGGCCATGGGGATGGTGGGCGCGGTGGTGGCCTCCGGACTCACTTTGGGGCCGGCCCTGGGAGGATGGATCCTCCACTTGGCCTCCTGGCAGGTCATTTTTTACATCAACATCCCCATCGGGCTGATTACCGGCGCCGCTGCGGGCCGGATCCTCCGGGGCGGCCCCACGGACGAGGTCCGGTCCGAGCCCTTCGACTGGGCCGGCGCCGTTCTCCTGGTGCTGACCCTGGCCCCGGCCCTAATGGCCGTTTCCCACGCCTACGACTGGGGATACGGATCGCCCGCCGTCCTGATTCCGGCCGCCGTTTCCCTGCTGTCCGGAGTTGCGCTGGCGATGGTGGAGCGCCGCGCCGACCCGCCCATACTGTCGCCTTCGCTGTTGACCATCCGGCTGTTCACCCTGCCGGTGGCCGCCGCCATGATTCTTTTCATGGGGCTGTTCACCCTTGTCTTTCTGATGCCATTTTTCCTGATGCACCCGGCCGGGCGCAGCGTGAGCCACACCGGCCACCTCATGGTCATGCCGTTCATCTGCCTGTTCGTCGTGGCGCCGGTTTCCGGCCATCTGTCCGATCACATGGGCTCCCGCGCCCTTTGCACCATGGGGATGGCCATCCTGGCGACCGCCCTTTATTCGCTGTCGCGCCTCACGCCCGGCAGCGGCGACATCGCCATTGCCTGGCCCATGGTCCTGGCGGGCATCGGCACAGCCGTTTTCATCTCGCCCAACACCGCTGTCATCATGAGCGCCGTTCCCCGGAACTGTAGGGGGATCGCGGCGGCCACCACGGCGGCGGCCCGAAATCTGGGCATGGTGGCGGGGATCGCCCTGGCCGGAACCCTGTTCAACAGCCTGTTCTACGATCTGTCGGGCGGCGAGCCGTTCAAGACTTACAGGCCCAACTTGGAACCTATCTTCATGACCGCCTTCCGCATGGCCATGCTGGCCGGGGCTCTTGTGGCCGGCATCGGCGTGGCGGTCAGCTTTCTGCGGGGCCCCGAGGCGGCACGGGCGGCGGGCGACCGGGAAAATAAATTGTCATCCCCCGCGGCGCCGGACTATAATAATCGAAAAAACGCCCGTTGAGCCGGGGAGACGCCAACCCGTCGCCCGCCAACCATCCAACGCGACCACAAGGAGGACATCCATGGACAGAGACGCCTATATCCGATCAGTGACAATTTCGGGAAAACCCTATGGCCTGTTCGACATTCGGCGGCTTGAAAAAGAAAAGATCGCCGACATCGACCGGCTCCCTTTTTCCATCCGCATCCTGGTGGAAAACCTGCTCCGGAAGCTGGACGGCGACATTGTGACGGAAAACGATCTGAAAAACGTGGGCGGCTGGCAAAAGCGATACGACGCGCCCGTGGAGATCCCCTACCATCCGGCCCGGGTCCTGATGCAGGATTTCACCGGGGTCCCGGCCGTAGTGGATCTGGCGGCCATGCGGGACGCGGTCAAGGCCCAGGGCGGCGATCCCAAGCGGATCAACCCACTCATCCCCTCGGAACTGATCGTGGACCACTCGGTCCAGGTCGATTATTTCGGCGCCGAAAAGGCGCTCAAGGGCAATGTGGCCAAAGAGTACGAACGGAATGGCGAGCGGTACGCCTTGCTCAAATGGGCCCAGAAGAGCTTCGAAAACTTCGCCGTGGTTCCGCCCAACTCGGGCATCTGCCACCAAGTGAACCTGGAGCACCTGGGCCGGGTGATCATCACCGCCGACGAGAACGGCCGGACCCTCGCCTACCCCGACACCCTGGTGGGCATGGACTCCCACACCACCATGATCAACGGCATCGGCGTCATGGGATGGGGCGTGGGCGGCATCGAGGCCGAGGCGGTCATGCTGGGACAGCCCTATTTCATGGCCATCCCCGAGGTGATCGGGGTGAAATTCACCGGCGAACTCCCCGCAGGCGCCACCGCCACCGATTTGGTGCTGCGGGTTACCCAGATGCTCCGGGAATACGGCGTGGTGGAAAAATTCGTGGAGTTTTTCGGCCCGGGGACGAAAAAGCTGACCGTTCCCGACCGGGCCACCATCGCCAACATGACCCCGGAATACGGCGCCACCATGGGCTTTTTCCCGGTGGACGAAAAGACCATCCAGTACCTCAAGGCCACGGACCGGGGGGAACGGGCCGAAATCGTCGAAGCCTGCACCAAGGAACTGGGACTTTTTTACACCGGCGAGGCCGACCCGGAATACACCGAGGTGCTGGAACTGGACCTCTCCACCATCGAACCGGCACTGGCCGGCCCCGCCCGGCCCCAGGACCGCATCCCCCTCCAAAATCTTAGCAAAACCTTCGGCGACATCCTGGGCTGCGATTACGAGCGGGACACCGACAAAGAACACATCTCCAAATTCCACGACGAATCCGGCTCCGTCACCCGGCGCCAGGACGAATGCACCCCCAGCGACCGAAAGCTCTACGACGTGACCCTCAACGGCCGGGAGGCCAAGATCGGCGACGGCACGGTGGTCATCGCCGCCATCACCTCCTGCACCAACACCTCCAACCCCTTTGTCATGCTGGGGGCCGGGCTCCTGGCCAAAAAGGCGGTCAAACGGGGTCTCCGGGTTCCGTTTTACGTCAAAACTTCCCTGGCGCCGGGCTCCAAGGTGGTCAACGACTACCTGGAGGACTCCGGGCTCTTTCCCTATCTGGAAGCCCTGGGCTTCCATCTGGCGGCCTTCGGCTGCACCACCTGCATCGGCAACAGCGGGCCGCTCCACCCCGAGATCGAAAATGCGATCACCGAAAACGACCTGACCGTGGCGTCGGTGCTCTCGGGCAACCGGAACTTCGAGGCCCGGATCCACCAGCGGGTGCGGGCCAATTTCCTGGCCTCCCCCATGCTGGTGGCAGCCTTCGCCCTGGCCGGCCGCATCGATCTCGATTTGACGTCCGACCCGGTGGCCCTGGACCCTAACGGTGAACCCGTCTATCTGAAGGAGATCTGGCCCACCCAGGAAGAGATCGCCGACCTCGTCGAAACCCACGTCAAGACCGACTTCTACGCGGAAGAATACGGCCGGATCTTCGACGGCGACGAGTTCTGGCGGGATCTGTCCATTGAAGAAAGCACCACCTACGCCTGGCGGGACGATTCCACTTACATCAAAAATCCGCCCTACTTCGAGGGCTTCAGCCTGGATGTGGACAAGCCCGGCGACATCGAGGGAGCCCGGGTGCTGGCGCTTCTGGGCGACACCGTGACCACCGACCACATCTCGCCGGCCGGGGCCATCCCCAAGGACTACCCCGCGGGGCAATACCTCATCGACCACGGCGTGGAGAAGACGGATTTCAACTCCTACGGCTCCCGCCGCGGCAACCACGAGGTGATGATGCGGGGGACCTTCGGCAATATCCGCATCAAAAACAAACTGGTGGACAAAGAAGGGAGCTTCACCCGTAAGTTTCCCGAAGATGAAACGACTTATATCTACGATGCGGCCATGCGGCACATGGAAGAGGGGACCCCGCTCATCGTGCTGGGCGGCAAGGAGTACGGAACCGGCTCCTCCCGGGACTGGGCCGCCAAGGGAACGCTGCTGCTGGGGGTCAGGGCGGTCATCGCGGAGTCCTACGAGCGGATCCACCGGTCCAACCTGGTGGGCATGGGCGTACTCCCTCTTACCTTCAAGGAAGGGGAAGGGTGGGAAAGCCTGGGACTGACCGGCGCCGAGACCTTCGACATCGAGGGCGTCGCCGACATGGGCCCACGCAAAACCCTTAAGGTCACGGCCAAAAAAGAGGGGGGCGAGACCGTTGAATTCGAGGTCGCGTCCCGCCTCAACTCCGACATTGAGGTGGCCTATTATCGGCACGGCGGCATTTTGCCCTATGTGTTGCGGAAGATGATGGCGGAATAACCGAATAAGACGAGGCGACGCTATGAAAAAAAAGAACCGATTCCGACTTATTCTCGTTCTGGTGATCGCGGCCCTGGCCGTGCTCTTTTTCGTCCTGGATCTCAATCAATACCTCACTCTCGACTATTTCAAGGCCCGGCAGCAGGCATTCGAACAGTTCTACGGCGATCATCGGTTGATGACCGTCGCCGTCTACTTCGTCGTCTACGTGGTGGTCACGGCTCTCTCCCTGCCGGGCGCCGCGGCCATGTCCCTGGTGGGCGGGGCCATCTTCGGATTGTGGCTGGGGGTGCTGGTGGTGTCGTTCGCCAGTTCCATCGGCGCCGCCCTCGCTTTTCTCGTCGCCCGCTTTCTGCTGCGGGACTACGTCCAGAACCGGTTCGGCGACCGGCTCCGGAAGATCAACAAGGGAGTGGAGCGGGACGGGGCCTTTTACCTTTTCACGCTTCGGCTGGTGCCGATCTTTCCCTTTTTCGTCATCAACCTGGCCATGGCCCTCACCCCCATCCGGACCCTGACGTTTTACCTCGTCAGCCAGATCGGCATGCTGCCGGGGACCTTTGTCTACATCAACGCCGGCGTCCAGCTGGCCGGGATCGAATCGGCGGGGGGCATCCTGTCGCCGGGGCTGATCCTGTCCTTTGCGCTGCTGGGGATTTTTCCTCTCATCGCCAAACGGGCCGCGGCGTTTATTCAGGCCCGAAGAGTCCTCTCCGGCTTCTCCAAACCGGACCGATTCGACTATAACCTGGTGGTCATCGGCGCCGGATCGGCCGGGCTGGTGTCGGCCTATATCGCCGCAACGGTCAAAGCCAGGGTGGCCCTGGTGGAAAAGGAGAAGATGGGTGGCGACTGCCTCAACACCGGGTGCGTCCCCAGTAAAGCCCTGCTGCGGTCCGCCAAGATGCTCTCTTACGCCCGCCGGGCCGGGGAGTTCGGTTTCAAGCGGACCGAGGTGGACTTCGATTTCGCCGAGGTCATGGCGCGGGTCCACCGGATCATCCGGAAGGTGGAACCCCACGATTCGGTGGAGCGGTACACGAAACTGGGCGTGGAGTGCATCCTGGGCGAGGCCCGGATCACCTCGCCCTACACCGTGGCGGTCAACGGCCGGGCATTGACGACCAAGAGCATCGTGGTGGCCACCGGCGCCCGGCCCATGATCCCGCCCATCCCCGGGCTGGACAAGATCGACTACCTCACCTCCGACACCCTCTGGAACCTCCGGGAGCTGCCCAAACGGCTGGTGGTGCTGGGGGGCGGCCCCATCGGCTGCGAGATGACCCAGGCCTTCGCCCGGTTCGGATCGGAGGTAACCCAGGTGGAGATGGCCCCCCGCATCCTGGTTCGCGAAGATCCGGAGGTTTCGGAGATGATCGGCAAGGTCTTTGAATCCGAGGGGGTTCGGGTGCTCGCGAACCACAAGGCCAAAGAAGTGGTCGGGGAAGGGGAGAGCCATGTGCTGGTCTGCGAACACGACGAGCGGGAGGTCCGGGTTCCCTTCGACAACATCCTGGTGGCGGTGGGCCGGGCCCCCAACGTCAAGGGGTTCGGCCTGGAGGAACTAGGCGTCCGCATCGGTCAGCGGGGGACGGTGGAGACGGACGATCTGCTCCAGACGAACTTCCCCAATATCTACTGCTGCGGCGACGCGGCCGGTCCCTATCAGTTCACCCACACCGCCTCCCACCAGGCATGGTTCGCCACGGTCAACGCGCTCTTCGGGGCCTTTAAGTCCTTCAAGGTGGATTACCGGGTTATCCCCTGGACCACCTTCACTGATCCCGAAGTGGCACGGGTGGGCCTCAACGAATCCGACGCAAAAGAGCAGGGGGTCGAATACGAAGTCACGACCTACCCAATGGACGAGCTGGACCGGGCCATCGCCGAATCCGAAGACCGGGGCATGGTCAAGGTGCTGACCAGGCCGGGGACGGACAAAATCCTCGGAGCGACCATCGTGGGCCCGCATGCCGGCGACATCATCGCCGAGTACGTCGCCGCCATGAAGCACGGCCTCGGGCTCAATAAAATTCTTTCCACCATCCACATCTATCCCACCCTGGCCGAGGCCAACAAGGCCGCGGCCGGGCAATGGAAAAAAGCCCACGCCCCAAAAAATGTGTTACAATGGGCGGAGCGGTATCTGGCGTGGCGGAGAGGATAACGCCGCGCACCTTCGAGGACCCCAACGGAAAGGAAACAGTATGGCGACCCGAGACACCTTCATCAGCGACATGGAATCCAAACTCGAGACGCGGCGGAAGGAGATCGCCGACCTGAAATCCAAGGCTCAGTCGGCCGGAACCGGCTCAAAAATCGATATCGAAAAACAGATCGCCGAACTGGAGCTGAAGCAGGAATACGCCCTGAAAACCTTGGCGGAACTCCAGTCCGCCGACGAGGGCCGACGGGAAAACCTCAAAAGCAGCGTGGAAACCGCCTGGAACGACCTGGACGAGGCGTACCGAGAAGCCCTTGTCAATTACAAATAATGATCCAACGTCCCACCCGATCTCTCCCGAAAAAAACCCCGTATGGTCCGGTATGGCAACGGAAATAGACCCGGCGGTTCGGAAAGCGGAAGCCGCGGCCCGGTCGTTTTTCAGAAACGCCCGGGGCAGCCACGACTGGGAGCACACCCGCCGGGTCTGTAACCTCTGCGAGCGCATCGGCGCCGCGGAAGCGGCCGACATGGCCGTTCTGCGGGTCGCCGCGCTGCTCCACGACATCGGCCGGGCGGACCAGGACCGGGTCAACGGCCGGGTCTGCCACGCCCAAAAAGGCGCGGAACTGGCCGGGCCGATTCTTCAACCCCTTTCGCTTTCAGCGGATCAGAAGGCCAACATCCGCCACTGCATCCGAACCCACCGGTTCCGCGGGGACCAGCGGCCCGAAACCCTGGAGGCCCGGGTCCTCTTCGACGCCGATAAAATGGATTCTATCGGCGCCGTAGGGGTGGCCCGGGCCTATCTCTTTGCCGGGGAGATCGGGGCCCGGCTCCACAACCCCGACGTGGATGTCGAGCGGACCGAATCCTACTCCATCGACGACACCGGCTACCGGGAGTTCAAAGTCAAACTCATCGGCATCAAAGACCGGATGCTGACTCCCACCGGCCGCCGCATGGCCGAAGAACGCCACGCCTTCATGACCGCCTTTTTCAACCGGTTTCTGGCGGAATACAGCGGGGCGCGCTGAGTTTTTTCCTAGGCGTAGAGCTTTTTCATCAGCCAGGCCATGTTCTCGCCCAGGACGCGGGCCGTTTCGATCCCTTCCTCGTCCTTTTCCACATCCCCCTTGTCCATGCCGAACCCCATGTTCCAGTAATTGGAGCCGGGGATGATCATCTGGCTGATGGTGAAAAAATGGTTGATGGAATCGAAGGCGTGGATGGCCCCGCCGCGCCGGGCCGCCACCAGGGCCGCGCCGACCTTCCGTTTATACATGTCGCCGTTGGCCTTGGCCACCAGACCGGCCCGGTCGATGAGGGCCTTGAGTTCAGCGCTGATGTCCGCGAAATAGGTGGGGGAGGCCAGGATCATCCCGTCGGCGGCCAGCATCTTTTCGATGCACTCGTTGGCCGCGTCCTTGTCCACGGCGCACCGCTGGTCCTTGTTCTCCATGCATTTGTAACAGGCGATGCAGCCCTGGATCTTCTTTCCTGAAAACTGGTAGAATTCCGTCTCGATGCCGGCTTTTTCGATTTCCGTCAGGGCCGCGCGGACCATGCTTGCCGTGTTGCCGTCTTTTCGGGCGCTTCCGTTGAATGCGATCACTTTCATGGAGTCTTCTCCTTTGTCTGAACAGGTTCGGTGGTTGGGATTATCGCCACAGGATTTTGGCCGGCTTCCGCTTGGGCAGCCGGTGGTAGTCGTACCGGGGATGGCCGATCATCATCGACCCGAAAGGCGCGTGGTCGTCAGGCAGCCCCAGGGCCTCCTTCATGGGCCCCCACTGGGTGGCGGCGGTGTTGAAATACCCGGCCCAGCAGGCGCCGAGGCTGCGGGAAAAGACCGCCAGCTCCAAGCAGTTCAGGGCGATGGTGCAGGCGGCGGGCGCCGGCAGCATACTCTTGGGAGCATGGGTTACGATCACATGGGGGGCGCCCCGGAGCACCGGGTCTTCTCCGCCTTCCCATCCCGCCACCACGCGATCCATGCGAAAGGCGCCGGCAAGTTCCGGCTGGGTTTCGATGGTGTGGCGCATCCAATCGATCACCATGCCGGCCAGCCGTCGGGCTTCCTTCGTATCGTGGATCACCAGCCAGGATACCGGCTGGCAGTTGTGGCCGGACGGCGCGTACCGGGCGGTTTCGATGAGATTTTCCAGGGTGTCCCGGTCCACGGGTTTGTCTCTGTAGGTTCGGATGGACCGCCGGGCTCTAAGGGCGTGTTCCATGGCCTCTCCGGACGGCAGCAGCTCCCGGCGGACGGGCTGGGATTCCGCCACCGGCATGGTCGCCAGAGACAAGGCCCCGTGGGGACAAACCGCCATGCAGTGGCCGCAGTTGATGCAAAGAGCGCCGGCGCCCTCCACCGGCTCGGGCGAGCCGTCTTTTCCCGTCAATTCAATAATGCGGGCCGGGCATTCCGCGACGCAGGCGCCCTCTCGCTGGCATTTTTCCAAATCTATGGTAAATAAAGGCATTAATTATCCTCTCTCTCGTAGCATTTTTATTGTTCGATGCGTTTTTCCCGCGATCAGTCCTCAATAAATACGAATTGCCCGTGGGACGGGCAATTCTGGAAATCAGCTTATCATATTTCCTCCGGGCAGTTCAAGGGGCGCAACAGAACCATGCTTCCAGGCAAAAATAGAACGGCTCCGCGAAGGGTATCGCCATCAAATCGGTACTGGGCGACGACGACCAAGCCCTCCGGCAAACAAGGGCAACGCCCTGGGGGCGGCTTCCATTATCGGTCCTTTATTTGCCGGTGATCGAGCGGTAGACGTCGATGTATTTTTCCGCTGATTTTTTCCAGGAATAGTCCTCGGCCATGGCGGCGCGCATCATTTTCCGCCACTCCTCCGGTTGATTCCGGAACGTGTCCACGGCCCGCCGGACCGCTTCGTAAAAAGGGAAAACGCTGAAGGCGGAGAAGGTGAAGCCGTTCTCGCCGTCCCGGATGGTGTCGGCCAGACCGCCGGTGAGGCGGACCACCGGCAGGGTTCCGTATCTGAGGCTGTAGATCTGGTTCAATCCGCAGGGCTCGAAATGGGACGGCATGAGGAAGATGTCCGCCCCGGCCTCGATCTTGTGGGCCAGGGCGTTGTTGAAACCGATATAGATCCCCACCCGGTCGGGATGGGCGCGCCGAAGTCCTTCGAAGAAATCCTGGTATTGGGGATCGCCCGATCCCAGCACGAGGAGTTGGGCGTTCAGTCGGAGGATGTGTTCGGCGCAGTCGACCATCAAGTCCATTCCTTTCTGCTGAACAAAGCGGGCCACCATGCCGATGACGGGGACGTCGTCTTTGTTCGGCAGACCGTATTCGGCCCGCAGCCGCGACTTGATCTCCCGCTTGCCCGACAGGTCGTCGGCGGAATAGGTGATTCCGTAGGCGTGAGGATCGACCTCCGGGTTCCATTCGATGTAATCGACGCCGTTGAGGATGCCGTGAAGATCGGCCCGGCGGTTTTCCAGAGAGCCCTGGAGGCCGTACCCGAACTCGGTCTCCCGGATCTCCCTTGCGTAGGTTTCGCTCACCGTGGTGACGGCGTCGGCGAAGTGGATGGCGCCCTTGCTCAGGTTGATTTGCCCGTAGAACTCGAAGTCGTAGGTGTAATAGCTCCGGGGGATGGAGAGTACCGGCCATAGATCCTCGGTGAACCGGCCCTGATAAGAAAGGTTATGGATGGAATAGACGGCTCTGGGCAGCGGATCGAAAAACGGATCCCGCCGATACACCCCGTAGATGAGCTTCAGGATCGCCGGCAGGGCCGCCGTCTGCCAGTCGTTGCAGTGGATGACGTCGGGCAAAAAACCGATCCCCCGGCACGCCTCCAGGGCCGCCTTGCAGAAGAAGACGAACCGCTCCAGGTTGTCCGGATAGTCCCGGTCGCCGATGCCGTAAAGACCGTCCCGGAAGAAGAATTCCTCGTTGGCGATGAAATAGACCGGTGCGCCCCCGGATTCCGTCTTCCACAGACTGGCCGCCCGCAGGCCGTTGTGCATCCCCACGGTGAACTTGAGGGCCCGCTCCATGGGGGCCGCCCCCGCGTCGAAGTTGAAATAACGGGGCATCATGGTTCGGATGTCGTGGCCCAACTCGCTGATGGCCGGGGGCAGGGCCCGGGCCACGTCGGCGAGACCCCCGGTCTTGGCGAAGGGGGCGATTTCAGGGGAGAGGTAGAGGATTTTCAATGACCATTCCTTCCTTTTTAAACCAGACCTACGAAGTTTTGGAAACCTCGTAGGTCTTTTTCTTTTTTGGCGTCCAACCCAGACCTACGAGGTTTTAGAAACCTCGTAGGTCTTTTTTCGAGGTCTTGAAGTGCTTCTTATTGTAAGACCATGCTTCCGGGGTTTTGGAAATTTCGGAACTGGATCACGGTGATGGCTTTGTGCATCCTTGCGATGAGGCCCGGTTCTAAAAAAGCGGCCTGCCGGTCATTTCGTTCGGCTGTTCGATCCCCAGTATTTTCAGCAGGGTCGGGGCCAGGTCGCACAGCTTTCCGTCTTTTATCAGATCCACCTCTTCCATCCCGCAGACGATCACCGGCACGGGATTGGTGGTGTGGGCCGTCATGGGCGAGCCGTCGTCCAGCATCATGCACTCGGCGTTGCCGTGGTCGGCGGTGATGATGACCGCGCCGCCTTTTGCCAGCGCCGCCTCGGTCACCTCCCCGCAACACGCATCCACCGCCTGGACCGCCTGGACCGCCGCGTCGAAGACCCCGGTGTGGCCCACCATGTCGCCGTTGGCGTAGTTGGCGATGATAACATCGTAGTTATCGGAGGCCACGGCCGCCAGCAGCTTGTCCCGAACCTCGTAGGCGCTCATCTCCGGCTTCAGGTCGTAGGTGGCCACCGGGGGGGACGGAACGAGGATGCGCTCTTCGTTTTGGAACGGGGTCTCATCCGAATCGTTGAAGAAAAAGGTGACGTGGGCGTATTTTTCGGTCTCGGCGCACCGCAGTTGCGTCAGGCCGTGGTCCGAGACGACCTTTCCGAAAATGTTGGTCTGCGCCTTCGGCCCGAAGGCGATGTCGAAATTCCCGCCATCGTAATACTGGGTAAATCCCACATATTTTAAGTCGCTGATCGCCTTCCGGTCGAATTCCTCCCACTCCGGGTCCGTGAAGGCATGAGTCATTTCCCGGGCCCGGTCCAGGCGGAAGTTGAAATTGACGATGGCGTCGCCGTCCCGGATGCCGGGAAACCCGTCGATGATCCGGGGCTTGATGAACTCGTCGTTCTCGCCTGCGGCGTAAGCCGCATCGATCGCTTCTTCCCAATCCGCATGGGCCGCGCCCTTGGCGTAAGCAAGTCCGTCATAGGCGATCTTGACCCGCTCCCACCGCTTGTCACGGTCCATGGCGTAATACCGGCCGATGATGGCGCCGATGCGCCCGACGCCGGCCGCCTTCATTCCGTTCATCAGTTCGCCGATGCACCCCTTGCATGATCGGGGCGGGGTGTCCCGGCCGTCGGTGAAGACATGGACGTAGACGTTGTCGAACCCCATTTTCCCGCAGAGCGCCAACATCGCATTGCAGTGGCGCGTCACCGCGTGGACGCCCTGATCCTGGACCAGCCCCATGAGATGGAGGGCGGAGCCGTTCTTTCGGCAGTGATCCACCGCGCCTTTCAGAACATCGTTATCGTAGAACGACCCGTCCTCGACGGCATTGTCGATCCGGATCAGCATCTGTGGGACGATCCGGCCCGCGCCGATGTTCAGGTGACCCACTTCGCTGTTGCCCTGGTTGCCGTCCGGCAGGCCGACGTTGAGGCCGTGGGCCTTGAGGGTCGCGTGGGGGTATGTCGAGAGGAATTTGTCCATGTACGGGGTCTTTGCGGCGGCAATGGCGTTGCGCTCGTCCGGCGGCGCCGCGCCCCAGCCGTCCAGGATGATCAGGCATACAGGTTTTTTTAGCGGCATTTCTTACCTTTCCCAGGCAGGGGCGAAATATTTTTCGTCCCTGCGATTTTTGTCGATTTCGTCCAACGTAGAGACGCAATGCATTGCGTCTCTACGTCTGGCGACGGGGCGTGGTGTAGAGACGCAATGCATTGCGTCTCTACGTCTGGCGTCCCTACGCCTTCGCCCATCCTTTCGCCCGTTCCACGGCCCGCTGCCAGCCGCGGAGGCACTGGTCCACCTTCTCCTGGGACTGGCTGAGGTGGAAGGAGCGGTCCTCTTTCCAAAACGCCTTGATCTGGTCGGTGTCTTTCCAGACGCCCACGGCAAGGCCGGCCAGGAAGGCGGCGCCCATGGCGGTGGTCTCCACGTTTTCGGGGCGGCTGACGGTCACTCCGAGGATGTCGGCCTGGAACTGGCAGAGGTAGTTGTTGGCGCTGGCGCCGCCGTCCACTTTTACGATCTTGGTCTTGATGCCGGAATCCTGGGTCATGGCCGTCAGCAGGTCGTTGGCCTGGTAGGCCATGGCCTGGAGGCCTGCCCGCACGATGTGGTTTTTGGTGGTGCCCCGGGAGATGCCCACCATGACGCCCCGGGCATAGGGGTCCCAGTGGGGCGCGCCGAGGCCCACGAAGGCGGGGACGATGTAGAGCCCCTCGCTCGATTCGATGGCGGTGGCCATTTCTTCGGTTGTCGCCACGTCCGAGAAAAGAGTGAGATCGTCGCGCATCCACTGCATGAGGGCGCCGGCGATGAAGACCGATCCTTCCAGGGCGTAGGTCACCTGGTCGCCGATCTGCCAGGCGATGGTGGTGAGCAGACCCGACGGGGAGGAGATCGGTTCGCTGCCGGTGTTCATGACCATGAAACAGCCGGTGCCGTAGGTGATCTTGGACATGCCCTTTTCATATCCGGCCTGGCCGAAGAGAGCCGCCTGCTGGTCTCCGGCCACGCCGGCGATGGGGATCTCGGCGCCGAAGGTCGCCTTATCGGTCTTGCCGATGATCCCGCTGGAGGGCTTCACCTCGGGCAGGGTGTCTTCGGGAATGCCCAGCTTTTTCAGGATTTCCTGTTCCCATTCCAGCGTGTGGATGTTGAAGATCATGGTGCGGCAGGCGTTGCTCACGTCGGTGGCGTGGACCTTGCCGTTGGTGAGTTTCCAGATGAGCCAGGAATCGACGGTGCCGAATTTGAGCTTGCCCTGGCCCGCCAGTTCCCGGGCCTCGGTGTTGTTCCGGAGGATCCAGCGGATCTTGGAGCCGGAAAAGTAGGCGTCGGTGACCAGCCCCGTCTTTTCTTTGATGACCTTGTCGAACCCTTCGGCCTTCAATTCGTCGCAGTAGTCGGCGGTGCGGCGGCACTGCCAGACGATGGCCTTGCCCACGGCTTTGCCCGTCTCAGCGTGCCACGCAACCACCGTCTCCCGCTGGTTGGTGATGCCGATGGCGGCGATGTCCGAGAGCGTCAGGTCGGCTTTTTTGAGGGCTGCGTCCATGGTGTTTTTCTGGGTCCGCCAGATATCGGCCGCCTCCTGTTCCACCCAGCCGGATTTAGGATATTGGCAGGAAAACTCCTCGCTGGCCATGGCGACGGCCTCGCCCTTGTCGTTGTAAAGGATCGTCCGGGAGCTTGTGGTGCCTTGATCCAGGGCCATGATGATGTCGGACATGGTTTTCGCCTCCTGTTAAATGGAGTTGTGGGGTCCAGACCTCCGAGGTTTTGAAAACCTCGGAGGTCTTCTTGATACCGAATGATGAAAAATACATCAGGCCAGCAGATATTCCTTGGCCAGCGCCTTGTAAGCCGACGCCTGTTCCGACGCCCAGGCGTCGTCCCGGTCCAGTTCCTCGGCCATGAGCCGGGCGGTTTCGTCGGCCATTTCGATGCTGGCCCGGGCGTCCAGGAGCAGGGCCCGGCTGCGGCGGGCGAGGAAATCCTCCACGGTCCGGGCCATTTCGGAGCGGACGGACCAGACCACCTCGGCCTTGATGTAGGGCAGGTCGTCATGGAGCTTCTCGCCCAGGGCGGGGTCGGCCTTGATCAGCTTCTTGATGTGGATGGCGTCGGAACCATAGTAGTGGAGCGGATCGGCCTTGTCGAAGTGCTTGAGCCACCCGTGGATGCGGAGCTTTTTGGTCACGCACTCCCGTTCGTCCAGGCCCGCCACCAGCATGGCCTGGTTGACGGTGTCCTCGGCCATTTTCCGGTAGGTGGTCCACTTGCCGCCGGTGATGGTCACCAGGCCCGATTCGGAGATCACCAGGTAATGGTCCCGGGAGATGGAGGCGGTGCTGTCCCCCTCGCCCGTCTTGACCAGGGGCCGCAGACCGGCGAAGACGCTCCTGACGTCCTCCCTTGTGGGGTCCTTGGACATGTAGATGGCGGCGTGGTCGAGGATAAACTTGATCTCCTCTTCCAGGGGGCGGGGCTCCAGGCTCACGTCGGTAACCGGCGTGTCGGTGGTGCCCACCACCACTTTGTCGTGCCAGGGCACGGCGAAGAGAACCCGGCCGTCGGCGGTCTGGGGGACCATGATGGCCGATTCGCCGGGGAGAAATTCCTTGTCCAGGATAAGGTGAACGCCCTGGCTGGGGGCGATGATGGGTTTGGCCTCGGGGTTTTCCATGCGAAGCACCTGGTCGGTGAAGACGCCGGTGGCGTTGACCACCACCCGGGCATGGAGTTCGTGTTCCTTGCCGGTTTCCATGTCCCTGGCCAGAACCCCGTCGATCATCTCCCCCGACCGGGTGAAGCCGACGGCCTTCATGTAGTTGATGGCCGCGCCGCCGTGTTCGGTCATGGTCTGGGCCAGGTTGACGGCCAGGCGGGCGTCGTCGAACTGCCCGTCGTAATAAATGACGCCGCCCCGAAGCTTCCTAGGCTCCAGGGTGGGAATCCGCTCCAGGGTCTCTTCCTTGGAGAGGTTCTTGGACGGCCCCAGTCCCAGCTTGCCGGCCAGCAGGTCGTAGACCTTCATGCCCGCGCCGTAAAAGGGACCGTCCCACCATTCATAATTGGGAACGATGAAGGCCTGGTTGCTCACCAGGTGGGGGGCGTTTCGGATCAGCAGGCCCCGCTCGTGGAGGGCCTCCAGCACCAGGGAGATGTTGCCCTGACGCAGGTACCGGACCCCGCCGTGGACCAGCTTGGTGGATCGGCTGGACGTGCCCTTGGAAAAATCGTTCTGCTCCAGCAACAGGGTTTTGTAGCCTCGGCTCGCGGCGTCCACGGAGACGCCCAGGCCGGTGGCTCCGCCGCCGATGACGATGAAGTCCCAGTAGCCGCCGTAGGATTCCAGTTTTTGGATCGATTCTTGGCGATTCATGGATCTCTCCTCTAAGCCTTGTCAAGTTATTTTTTTGAGCGTTTGGACCATTTTTAGCGATGCGTCTTAATGGATTCGGCATAATAATCCAAGGTCTGGCGCGCAATGGATTTCCAACTGAACCGTTCTTCGACCCGAGCCCGGGACGCCCTTCCCATGGCCCGCCGCCTGTCCGGATCAGCCATTAGCCGGTTGACGGCGGCGGCCAGATCCCGGGCGTAGCCGTCGGGATCCCGGGGATCGGCGTCTCCGCCGCCGTTTGCCTCGAAGGGGACCAGCAGGCCGGTCTCTTCGTGGACCACCACCTCCCGGATGCCCCCCACGGCGGCGGCCGCCACCGGGGTGCGGCAGGCCATGGCCTCCAGGTTGATGATGCCGAAGGGCTCGTAGACGGACGGGCAAACGAAGACGTCGGCGTGGCTGTAGAGGGCGATGAGTTTGGGAATGGGGACCATCTCGTCGATCCAGATTACCGGGTTGGGGCTCTTTTCCCGGGACCGGGCCACGGCGGCTTCCATCTCTTCGCCGATGGCGGTGGTGTCAGGGGCCCCGGCGCAGAGGACGACCTGGATGCCCGGGTCCAGATGGGGCAGGGCGTTCACCAGGTGGAGAATCCCCTTCTGGCGGGTGATCCGTCCCACGAACAGGATGAATGGCGTGTTCGGGTCGATGCCGTAGGAACGGAGGACGTCCGGTTTCTCGATCTTCCGGAACCGGTCCGCGTCGATGCCGTTGTAGATGACGCGGATCCGGTCGGGCGAAGCGCCGTAGAGGGTCTGGACGTCCGCTTTCATGGCCTCGGACACGGCGATGATCCCGTCTGCGTTGGCCATGGCCGTCTTCTCCAGCCAGCAGGTGGCCCCGTAGCTGTCGCCGAGCTGCTCTTTTTTCCAGGGGCGGTGGGGCTCCAGGGAATGGGTGGTGAGGACCATCGGCGCGCCGAGGATCTCCCGGAGCAGACACCCCGCCAGATGGCTGTACCAGGTGTGGCAGTGGATCACGTCGGCGGCGCCGGCCGATCCGGCCATCACCACGTTGCGGTAAAGCGTGTCGGCCAGCTTGGATCGGGGCAGGTCCAGGGCGGTCAGCTCGGACGAGCCGGGGATGCCGGTCGCTCGCACCGCACTATCCGTCTCGTTCTGGTCGCCGAATGATAAGACGTCGATGGTGGCGTCGCCGTCGGAAAGGGCGGCCATTTCCCGGCTCAGATGTTCCACATGAACGCCGGCCCCGCCGTAAATGTGGGGCGGATATTCGTTGGTCAGCAGCAAAATTTTCATGGTGTAGAGGCTCCGGTATCGGTTATGACATGGCGGTGAGAAAGGATCATTCCATTAGAATGTCTTGTTCGATTCGCGGCAAGGCGTCTTAATCCTTCCAGGAGCAAGCAATGTTGAAAAAAATTAAAATACAATATTTTAAATCAATATACAAACAAGAGATTTCATTGGGGGCAATCAATGCGTTTGTCGGGATATTTTCTTCGAGGTGCAAAGCGAAGATGCCGCGGGACGGCGACGGAATCTAAAACCCACCGCCCAAAACCCAATCCCCAATATTGACAAAAAACCTGGCAACGTTTATACTAATGTTTAAACATCAGCAATATCCATGGAGGTTCTGATGACGGAAACTGTTCTGGATATCAAAAAATGGGGCAACAGTCTGGGGGTCAGACTGCCGGCTGCGATTGCCCGGGCGGCCCGGTTGCGCATCGATCAACCTGTGCGTCTGTCAGTGGAAGATGGCGCCATCGTCATCCGTCCCGAACAGGGCGCTGACGAAACGCTGGATGACCGGCTGTCCCGCTTTGATCCAGCCCGGCATGGCGGCGAAATAATGCAGACCCGTGCAGTCGGGGCTGAAAAGTGGTGACAGCCGATTCAAAAAAAGAAAAGAAACCCTGGGCGCCCGGCAGGCAGGATATCATCTGGATCGACTGCAACCCCCAGGCCGGAAAAGAAATGCGGGATGTCCATCCCTTCCTGGTCCTTTCGCCCCGTAATTTCAACGACAAAACATCTCTGGTCATCGGCCTGCCCATGACCACGGCGGAATACAATGCGGACAATCCCTTCGCCGTTGCAACCGGGAAGGCCAAAACAAAGGGTCGCGCCGGCAAAACCAGTTATGTCCTCTGTCACCAGCCCAAATCGTTCGACTGGCGGGTGCGCCGGGCAAAGGTTCATCCTCAAAAAAAATTGTCGGATCCATTTTTTGCCGAGGTATGCAAACGCCTGAACCAGATAATCCAGATCGATCAACCCGTACCCGACACCCATTGAATGTCGGGCGGACGGCGCGGCGCCTTTCCAGGTTTAATTCGGAATTTTAAACCTTTCAGGCTGTTTTGGCGATATTAACCCGAACTGACAGCTTCAATTTTTTACTCCGGCGGATTCTCCGCCACCGGCGCCGCCTTCCCCATCTTCCGCATCCGCTGGCACAACACGCGGATGATGCCGCGCACGACTTCGATCTGTTCGGCCATAAGATCGTAGAGCGGTCCTTCGTCCAGCCGGAACAGTTCGGTGTCTTCGATGGCGGTGATGGTGGCCATGCGGGGTTCGGGGTCCAGGGCGGCGAGTTCGCCGAAGACTTCCCGGCGGTTCAGGACCGCGATCTCGCGGCCGTTGTCGTGGACCCGCATTTTCCCCTCCACGATAATGTACATGGAGGTGCCCAGCTCCCCTTTCCGGATGATGTCCTGGCCGGCCTTGACCTCCACTTCCTCGACGATGTTGGCGACCTCGATGAGGTCCTCCTCCGGGGTTTCGGAGAAGATGTCCACCGATTTCAGGATCATGACTTTCTCAATTGTAAGCAGCATCGGCTCTTTTCCTTCCAGGGGAGATGGCGGGGTTGACGTCGCGGCCCAGTTGCCGGGCCGTTTTGGACACCAGGGGGCTGGCGTCGTTCTTCAGACGCGCCGCGTGGGCCTCGTAGGTTTTCGGGGCCAGTTTGAAGAGGGCCCAGGCGGCGGTGGCCCGGACGATGTCGTCCATAGCGCGAGCGTCCTCCAACCGCTTCTCGATCTGGGGTGCGCACTCGGTGAGCCCTTTCCGGACTATCATGTCCAGGGCGCAGATCCGGGACCAGGAAAAGGTGAAGACCGCCGATCCGAAGGCGATGCCCTTCAGCTCCCCGGCCACCTTCTCCGGCGTGTGGAAGGCCCTCAGCTCCCGGCTGGCGCCGATGGTCGTAAAATCCCGGTACTGGAACAGGGTGTAGAGCTTGTCCCGGACGGTTTTGTCCGCGACCACGGCCAGGAGCCGCTGGAGCCCCTCCCGGACCGGGTCGGGGATGGGCCCCTCCTTTTGACGCAGATACCAGTAAAACAAGGTGTTCAGCCACCGGGGGTCGTCGGCCAGGATGGCCAGCAGCGACAGGATGCGCCGTCGGTTCAGGTTGAGTTCCCTGTCCAGGGCCCGGATCAGCTGGGCGCCGTCCGGCTCGGCCATAAAAGCGACGATGCTGGACAGAACCCGCTTGGCGTCCCGGATCTCCATGTTGAGCAGCTTGGCCAACTCTTCCCGGGCGCGATCCTCGATGTGGAACCGGCCCTTGACCAGGGCGTCCAGGACGGCGGACCGGATGGTCTTGTCGGAGATCGTCAACCCTTCCAGCAGGGCGGCCCGCGCCGCGTTGCTCTTGAAGCGGGACAGGATGTTGGCGGCCCGGCAGCGACGGACCCGGCGCTCGCCTTCGTCCGAGAGGATGGACCGGAAGATGTCCACCGTATAGCGGCCCGACCGGGTCAGATACCCCTTGCCCGAGGGGATGCTGGCGAACCCCACGGAATTGATCACGAACCGGCTGAACTCGGCCAGCCGGTCCACCGGATCCCCGGTCAGGGGCTGGAGCCGTTCCACCAGGTCGTTGGGGTTGAGGCAGCCCAGGGCCCAGACGGCGGTTTCGCGCACCACCGGCTCGGATTCGGCCAGGCTGGAGATCACCGCGTCGTAGAACTCCATGGTCCCCACCTTGCCCACGGCGAAAAGGGCGCAGGACTTGGTCCATACGGACGTCCACTGCTGGGACCGCGACAGGATCTCCTTGAGCCGCTCGTGGGGGCTCATCCGCCGCTGCTCGAAATGGGCCGCCAGCCGGGAATGGCGCTGGGCCGTGGAGATGTCCTCCAGCAGGGGGATGACCAGCTCCTTGATGTCCTGGGTGACGAGGCTGTCGAGCATCTCGATGGCCCGGGCTCGTTTGTCCCGGTTGCCGCCGGCGATGTCGGCCTGGGCCGAGAGGATGGAGTCCCGGGGATAGATCATGGCCAGCATGAGGAGGATGGACCGCCGGTTGCTCTCCACCTCGCTGTGGAGGGCCTTGACCAGCTCCGCGGCCGGGGCGTAGTCGCCGAAATCGACGATGGCCGACAGGGTCCAGGCGGCGTCCTTCACCTCGTTTTGGATCCGGTTTTTCATGGCCAGGGCCTCGCCCCCCAAAGCCCGGTACCGGCAGCGGACCAGGGCCGACATGATCCGATTTCGGATGTCCTCTTCCGAAAAGTCGATCTTCTTTTTGAGCACCAATATGGCGCCCTCGCCGCCGATGCGTCCGAGGATGCGGATGATCCGGCTCCGGAGTTCCCGGGTCTGGCCTTCGGCGTCGAAGGCGTCCTCGAGTTCCGGCACGATGGATTCGCCGAAGGCCACGATGGCGGAGATGGCCGGTTTTTTGAGGCTGGGCACGGAAAAGCTGTTGAGCAGCGGGGGCAGCAACCGGGGATTTTTCAGGCGGCCCGAAGCCTGGATGGCGGCCTGCCGCACCGACATGTCCTGGTCGTTCAACAGCCGGAGCAGGGGCCTGTAAAAAGAAGCGATCCCCACCTCCCCCAGCACGTGGGCCGCCAGCCGCCGGTCCGACGGATCCTCGGCGTCCAGCAGGGCGTTGAGGTTGGCCCCGGCGTTGAGCACGCCGTCGATGCCGCCGTAACTGAGCAGCCCCACCATGGCCCCCCGGCGCTCCTCGGAGTCCGAACTTTCCAGATAGGGGAAAGCCTGGTCGAAGGCATCTGTCTCCGTCACGGCGCACAGGGTCCGCAGCACCGCGCCCCGGACCGTCGAATCCTTTTCGGTCCGCAACCGATCCTGGAGGGCCGGCAGCGCCCCGGAGAGCCCCAGGCGGCCGACCCGCTCCAGGGCGTTTCGGCGCACCTGGGGTTCGGCGTGCTCCAGGAGCCGGAGGAGGTAGGTTTCCAGCCGCTCGTGCTCGATCTCTTCCAGCATGTCGAGACAGTAGATGACCACCCCCGGCTCGGAACTCGAAAGCCCCTTGCGAAGGACCGCTTCGCTCTCCTCGTCGTCCAGGGATAGGGAACTCCCCCCCAGCTTCCGCCGGGTGAGGGCCTTCATCAGGACGACGGTGTACTCCCGGCGAAGGAAGATGGCGACGACGATCCAGCCGCCGCAGGTCAGAAGCGCCGCCACGACGATGTGGATGGATGAAAACCCCAGCACCTCCGTGGCCCCCAGCAGGAGCAGGCCGGTCAAGGCCCCGGCCGCCGGCTCGGCGATGGTCTCCAGCAGGGTCTGGGCCCGGAGCCGCTGCCCCAAAGGGAAAGGCTGGTAAAGGATTCGCAAAGAGGGCTCGCCGATGGCGTTTCGCAACACCTCGTCCAGCAGTTTGGTGACGCCGACGACCCAGAAGAACACGACGGCCGCGCTGTAGGCGGAGGCCGCGCCGGTCGTGCCGATGAACACGATGCAGGGCACCGTCAGCAACCCCAGGCTCAGGCCGTACCGGGTGATCACCCGCCCCGGCAGAAAGGCGTTGGCGACAAAATTGATAACCCCCAGCGCCCCCAGGAAGAAGCCCAGGAAACTGGCGATCTCGGCTTCGGTCTTATAATAGGCGTCCACCTGCTCGTAAAATACGTAATCGAGAAAGTAGTAGGCCAGGACGGAAAAGGCCGAAAACCCCAGCACCAGGGTCAGGTACCGGCTCCGGGAAAGGGACGCGTCGGCCTTGCTCTCCCTTTCCCCCTCGTCGGGCGGGGCCAGTTGATCGCCGAACAAACGCAACACATAGCCCAGGGTCAGCAGACAGGCGCCGATGCCGCCTGCGGATATCAGGAGCAGATGCTGGGTCTGGCCCATGAGGGCTACCAGCGTGGGCACGGAAAACCCGCTGACGATCCCCGCCAGGATCTCGCCGACCCCGATGAGCCCGAAAAGCCGCTTCCCCTGCCGGACGTTGAACAGGTGGCCGGCCAGGCCCCAGAACTCCAGGCCGATGAGGGCGGCCATGAGGCTGTGCCAGATCACCAGTCCCATGGAGAGCCACGGCGAGGCCGTAAAGGTGAGCAGCCCCCAGAGGAGCAGGACGGAGAAAAACAGAAAGGCCAGAGTGTAGGTCAAAAGCCGGGTAAAGGGAATCCGCTTTTCGAACCGGGAATAGAGGAATCCGAAAAAGGTGATGAAGATCGAGGAGACGATGTAGACGTAAGGCAGCTTGTCGACGCCGTAGGCCTCCAGGAAGATGGCGTAGGCGGTGGTTTCGAAAAAGACCAGCGACACACCGACGAAAAAGGAGTGGAGCAGCAAAAGCCCCGTGGGCAGTTCCTCGCCGGGCCGGATCTTGAAGATCGTGGCCACGTTGAATCGTCCGGCGGTTTCAGGTTGCATAAAGACTCCGGTTTCGCGGGGGGTTGACGACGGATGGCCCGATCATACCGCTATCGGCGCTTCCGTGCAAGCACCATCATGCCGATGCCGGACTTAAAGAAAGACAGTCGCTCTTCCAGGGCCGCCAGCCGAAGGAAAAGCCGCACCAGCCGAGGGGAGGGATGGCGTTGTTCCAGCCAGGACCACGGGATCAGGTTGGTGACGGTGTGGACCCCCCACCGGCCCGCGGCGTCGAACCCGGCCTCCCCGAGGAGGTCCGTCATCTCCCGGAAAGTGAAAAAGCGGCAGGGGGTCGGCGCGATCTTTTCGTAGGCGTTGAAGGGAAACGCGGCGGCCACGCCCCGGCGGAAGGGGGTGAAGAGGAGCCGGCGGATGTCGGCCCGGGAAAACGCATCCCCGGCGCCGTTGGCGAAAACGGCGTGGAGCGTCCGCCAGAAAGTCTCGAAATTCCAGCGGTGCTCCACCTCCAGAAAGAGGGTGCCTCCAGGTTTCAGAACACGCCGGATCTCCGACAGCGCCTGACGGCGGTCGGTCATGTAGCTCAATCCCCCCACCAGGTTGACGTGGTCGAACCGACAGTCCGAAAAGGGTAGCCGACGACCGTCGGCCCGAAGAAACCGGGGCGGAGGCGGGATCCCTCTGCCTGAAGCGGCAGCGATCGCCTCGATCCGGCGGTTGTAGTCGGCCACGAAATCGAAGTGAACCGGAAAGAGCGGGCCGCCGTTGCCTCCCCCCGCGGCGCCGCTTTTCGCCGCCGCCGCCCGGAGCAGGTTTTCCGAGACATCCACGCCCACCACCTGGGCCCCGCCGGCCCGGTGGAGGTAGGACTGAAACCCGGTGCCGCAGGCCACATCCAGCACCCGGCCGGGACGGAGGGGCCGGATCACCCTTTGGGCGATGGCGTGATGGACCCGGGAATAATACCAGGCATAGGACAGCTCCACGATAAGGTCGTATTCCCCGACGGTCCTGTCGAATATATCCGCTTGGTCGTTCACCGGTTCAGCGCAGCGCGGAGGCCGGGATCAGTCCATGAACCGGGCGACGCGGATGAACGTTCGGTCCTGCACGTCGTCGGGTTCGTATTTGATGTCATGGTCCTCTTCGTCGTACTTGTAGAAGGTCTTGGCGCCGCCGCCGGCGGGGTCTTTTTCGATGGTCAGGTTGTCGACCCAGACCCGGTAGGTGGCCACCGGCTCCGGATATCCCTTGACCGTGACCTGCCTGGGGGTGACCGAAATATGGGCGCCCCCGAAGAAGGTGTCCTTGATCCGCCGGTAGGTCTCTTCGGCGATCATGACGTGGCCGATCTCGGAGATGGCCTCCATCCGGTTGGCCAGGTTGGTGGTCTCGCCGATGGAGGTGTACTCCAGCTTCTGGTCGCAGCCGATGGCCCCGGCTATGACTTCGCCGCTGTTGAGGCCGATGCGCATTTCAAAGACCGTTTTGCCCTGGCGGCGGCGCTCCTCGTTCATCCGTCGCATCTTCCACTGCATCTCGATGGCGGCGGCCAGGGCCCGTTCAGCGTGGTCCTCCAGGGGAACCGGGGCGCCGAACAGGGCCACGATGGCGTCGCCGATGTATTTGTCCGGAAATCCGCCGTATTTTTTTATGATGGGGACCAGACCGTCGAAATAGGCGTTGAGCACGTTGACCGATTCCGAGGCGGTCATGTTTCGGGTGATAGTGGAGAACCCCGCGAAATCGGTGAACATCACCGTGCAGTCGGCCTTCTGGCCGCCGATGACGATGCCGCTCTCCGCGGCCCGCTCCGCCAGATCTTCCGACAAAAACTTTTTGAGGGTCTCCATCAGGTTGAGCCGCTCTTTCTGGCCCTGGGTCATGACGTTGAACTGCCGGGTCAGCTCGCCGAATTCGTCCTCCTTGAGCACCGGCACCACGTAATCGTAATCGCCATGGGCCACGGCCTCGGCGCCCCGGGTCAGTTCGGTGATGGGCTCTGTCACCCGGCCGGCCAGCCAGCGGGTGATGATGATCACCATGACGGCGAGCGCGGCGATGACCCCGGCCACGGTGGCGACGATGAACATCCGCAGCTTTTTCACCCGGATGGCGTTGAAATCGATGCTGAAGATGTTGTAAACGTCGTCGGATCCCTCCGTCAGCCAGACGCTGTACCACAACCCCCATTCGTCTTCGTCGTAACGGGGAAAAATCCAGTAGTCGATGGGGTTGTGATCGAACCCCTCCCGGCCGTCCAGGGCCGCGGCCCGCCAGAACTCGTTGCCGGCGATCTCGTAAGGTTCGCCGATGTAGGTGCTGATGTTCCACCAGTTGATGCTGTCCAGAAGGTAGGCGATGTGATCCTTGAAAAACCCCACCTTCCGGCCCGTATCGATCATGATGTAGAATTCGCTGATGGTGAAGTCGCCCTGCTTGGCGTTCTTTTTGGCCTCCACCAGGATCTTTTTGTACTTCTGGAGAATCTCCCGAATGCCGGGATCCCCGGCGAACCGGTCGGCCCAGTAGCCGACGGCCGTCTGGAGGTGTTCGTACTGAAATCCGCCATCGAACTCCCCCATGTATTCGAGGCGGTTCCGCACCGCCTCCTCCGGCGGCAAGGTCCCTTCCATGAGCAGCATGTTGAAGGCCAGGCTGTAGTAGAGGGGCGGCGCCGCCTTGAGGGTCGCCCTGTCCGCTTCCCTGGCCGCGATGGTTTCGAGGCCGAACCGGTTGATCCGGTTCATCTCCTCCTCTGAAAAGGCCGCCTGAACGCCGCTGATGAGGTTTTCGCCGTTGGATATCAACTGGTGGAGCAGTTCCAGGGGACGGTAGACGATCTCCACCGGGATGACGATCACGGCGATGAACGCAATGATGGCCGCCGCGAAATAGACCAGCTTCCGCCGGAAGGGCGCGTAGCGGGCCGTTTTCTTTTCCGGTTTTCTTTCGGGTTCGACAGGGGCGGGGGCGGCGACCGGGGATGGCGCGGGCGCCGGTTCGGCATCGGGCCGCTCGGACATCTCCATCAATTGGGATCGCGCGATGGGATCGGAAATGGCCACCGTGGCGTCGTCGTAAAACGGCTCCTCTTCGGGTTCGGGAGGCGCCGCCGGCCGCGCGGTAAAGACGTGTTTGCATTTCGAACACCGCACCCTGGACCCGCTCTCCTTGATCAGGGCGGCATCCAGCTCAAACGCCGTCTCGCATTGGTCGCATTGGATGATCATGGCATTTCCCGTCGTTGAGGTTTTATGATAAGATCATTCCGGCCCTGAATCCGGATCGCCGGTCCCTTGACAGGCGGCCCGCAAACCCGCATGCTCCGGTTAAAAAGGACATTCCATGGACGGAAACAACGCCACCATAGAGCCCGCCTGCCGACGCCGCTGTCCCGACCGATGGTGCTGCTCATCCCGCTATCTCGTTCAGGCGCCGGTGTGGGACGAAGAAATCAACCGCATCGCCCGCTACACCGGCCGGAGCGATTTCCATGAACGCCATGGCGACGAAAGTGTGCTCAGGGTCCGGGCGGACGGATATTGCGTCTTCTTCGACAAGGAGAACCGGGCCTGCGCCATTTACGCGGTGCGACCCTTCGACTGCGGCATGTACCCCTTCGATTTTTATACGGCCGGCGGCGACAAACGGTGGCTCCTCTGGGACTGCGCCTATTCCCGGCAGATGGACGACATCTTCATCGAACAGAGCCTGTCCCGTTTCGAAAGCCGTCACCGGCATGCGCTCCACCGGATATGGAATTACGAGAACGAGAGCATCGACCTGACCCGTCCCGTCGGATTCCGGGTCCTGCGGCCCATGCGGGTGGCCGGACCGTCCGGCGATGCCGGCGAATTCGGGGACCCCTAAATCGCCCCGGGGATCGATTTCTCGTTTTTACCATAACTTCCACCGCCTCCGCCCGTTCTTTAGTAAAAAAACGCCTCCCCGGTGTCAAGGCAATTTTGCCGCCGCACCCCCACGACGGCGCCCGATTCACCCTCTGTCCATGAGGCTTCGCCATTAAAAAAAGCCGATATGCGACCATGCAGGGCCGACGTCATGCGCCGCCGGGCGCCAAAATCCGGTTGTCGATGAGGCGGGATTTTCCCACCTGGACGGCCAGGGCCATGAGGACAGATCCTTCAACCGCCTCCACGCTGTTCAGGGTATAGGGATCGACAATCTCGATGTAATCGATGCGGGTATGGGGCGCGGCATCGATAAGGTCTCTGGCTGCTTCAATAATCCGGGCCGGATCGGCCTCCCCGGCCGCCGCCATGGCCTGGGCCTTTTCCAGGGACCGGTTCAGGGTCAGCCCGCTTTCCCGCTGTTCCGGGGTCAAATAAGCGTTCCGGGAACTTTTGGCCAGCCCGTCGGGCTCCCGGACCGTCGGCGCCCCGATGATCTCGACATCGAAGTTGAGGTCCGCCGCCATCCGACGGACGACCTGAAGCTGCTGGTAGTCTTTCTCGCCGAAGACGGCCACATGGGGTTTGACAATATTGAACAGCTTGGTCACCACAGTGGCCACGCCGCGAAAATGGACCGGTCGGGAGAGGCCGCACAAATGATTCGGCAGCCGGTCGAGCGACACGAAGGTTTGAAAATCCGGGCCGTAGAGTTCCTTGTCCGAAGGTGCGAAGACGACATCGACGCCGCTGCCTTCGGCCAGGGCGAGATCCCGTTCCATGGCCCGGGGGTAGGCGTCCAGATCTTCATCCGGCCCGAATTGAGTTGGGTTCACGAAGATGGAAAGCACGACGCGATCCGCGTGGGCCTTTCCCTTTTGAATCAGGGAGAGGTGGCCTTCGTGGAGACACCCCATGGTCGGCGTCAGCGCGATGGTTTTTCCTTGGGCGCGAATTCTATCCGCGCGGGCCTGCATCTCTTCGACGGTGGCTACGACATCCATTTTTCACCCGTTTCCGCAGTCAATTACACAAATTTGACAATCATTTGAAGATCATTTGAAGATCATGGGGGGGCGGTATAGATCAGGCGTTTCCGGTTGTCAACCGATACCCTTTCCCCCGCGGATATCGTCGGCTATTTTTAGGGTCAGTATGAAGGCGGCGCCCCGGCCGGGCACGCTCTCCACATCGAGCCAGCTGTCGTAGGATTCGACCAGTCGATGAACGATGGACAGCCCCAGGCCCGTCCCCCGGGGTTTGGTGGTGACAAATGGATCGAAGATGGTTTTCAATAAGTCCGGGGAAATGCCGCCTCCATTGTCCTCGATCCGCAAAACCGCATGGCGCGACCTGCCGGGATGCGCCGAGATGCGGATGCGGCCATCCTCCTTTCCCGACGCTTCGATGGCTTCGGCGGCGTTGAGCAACAGATTCCACAGGATCTGTCGTAAATGGGACGGGTCCATCTCCACCCGGATCTCCTCCGGGATATCGGTTTCGATCGCCAACCTTCCTACACCTCTATCCGCATCGAAAAGCGCCACGATCTCCGATAACCCCTTTCTCAATTCAATAACGGATCGGTTCCCAGTCGGCGGCCGGGCGAACATCAGAAAATCGCCCACCAGGGAATTCAGCCGGTCGGCCTCCCGCAGGATAATTCCCATCAGGGTCTTGGTATCGTCATCCGACGCCAGGGTGTCTTTCAGCATCTGGATCGACCCTCGCAGCGACGCCAGCGGATTTTTGATCTCGTGGGCCAATCCGGCCGCCATTTCCCCCACCGCCGCCATCTTCTCCACGCGTTTGACGTGGGACTCCATGACCGCCAGCTCTTTCTTCGTCCGCCGCGCCTGTTCGGACAAAAGCCCGCTGAAAAACGCCACCGCGAAGCAGCCGGCCATCATGGCGACGATCTTGTAGAGCACTTCCCCCGGCGTAAAATCAGTGATGGTCAACCCTTTTTCCATGGCGGCGGGCTGGATGAGCCCGTAATATTCGAGATCGATGAGAAGACCGTACTGGATGCTGGACAGCACGGCCATGACCATGCTGCCCCGCCGATAGAGGAGCATGCTCGCGTAGATGATGACCACCAGGTAGAGAAATGAAAACAGGCTGATGAAAGATCCGGTAAGGAAAATGATGAAAGTGACCGCCCCTGTGTCGATGGCGATCTGGGCATAGGCGAAGAGTTTCAGCCGCCGGATTCGGGGAAGGATGAGGGAATAAAAAAAGGAAAGAATGAAAATTACCGCGATCAGAGCATAGAGCAGGAGCAGGGATCGGGTAAGGGGAGGGGAGGTTTTACCGAGTTGAAGGATGGTGGCCGAGCCCAACAGCAGGGTGTAGAAGAGCACCCTGAAAAACATCACCCATTTGAGTTTCTGGTAAAGTTCTCTGTCGAGCCCGGCGTTGGCGGCCATGGACGGTAAGTGGATCGGAACGATCAGCGCCGGATCAGACGGCGCCGGCCATGCTGAAGATCGGCAGGTACATGGCGACCACCAGGGTGCCGATTATTCCGCCTAAAAAGACCATCATCATGGGTTCGATCATTTCGGTGAGATTGTTGACCGCTTCGTCCACCTCGTCGTCGTAAAAATCCGCAATTTTGCCCAGCATGATGTCCAATGCCCCGGTCGACTCCCCCACCGCGATCATCTGGCAGACCATGGGCGGAAAAACGCCGCTCTCCAGCAGCGGTTCGGCCATGGTCCGCCCCTCCGAGATATCCAGCCGGACTTCGTAAACGGTCCGCTCCACGGTCTTGTTCCCGGCGGTTCGCGCCACGATCTCCAGGGAGTCGAGGATGGCCACCCCGCTCTGGAGCATGGTGCTCATGGTTCGGGTGAACTTGGCCACCGCGACCTTTCGGATCAGAATGCCGAACACCGGGGCCTTCAACGCCAGATCGTCGATGATGGCCCGGCCCTTTTCAGTTTTGTAAAACCGCTTGAAGGAATAGATGAACAATCCCGTCCCGATGATTATCCAGAGGATGTTCCCCTTTATAAACCGGCTCAGGTTCACCGTTATCTGCGTGAGCCCCGGCAGCTGCCCGCCCAGCCCGGCGAACATGTCCTCGAAGACGGGGATGACGAATACCATGATAACCATGACCACCAAGACGGCGACGCAGATGGTGATAACCGGGTAGACCATGGCGCTTTTGACCTTGGCCTTGAGCTTGGCCGCCTTTTCAAGGTGTTCCGAGAGCCGGCGCAGAATCGTATCCAGGATGCCGCCCGCCTCCCCCGCCGCGATCATGTTGACGAACAGGGAATCGAACAGGTCCGGGTATTTTTTCATGGATTCCGCCAGGGTGGAGCCGCCTTCCACCGAGTCCTTAATGTCTTTGAGAACCTTTTGCATCTTTGGGTTTTCGGCCTGGGATGACAAAATGTCGAGACACTGGATGATGGGCAGCCCGGCGTCGATCATGGTGGAAAACTGCCGGCAGAAGATGATCACGTCCTTGGCCGTGATCTTGGGCTGCATAAAGGAGACGTTCGCGAACAGATCCTTGGGCTTCTCCTTGATTTTATAGTCGGTGATGCCCCGGCGTTTCAGGGCCGCTTCGGCCGAGCTGATGTCCGGCGCTTCGATCTCGCCTTTCTGGGATCGCTTTCGTTTATTGAGGCCTTTCCAAAGAAATGCCGGCATAATCGTCCTCCTCGGTTGAATGCAGAATGGTTTATATCACATCCCTGGAAGCTCAGTTCCATTGAAGGTTCCTCGCGAAGACTCAAAGCAGCGGGATGCGATACAATGTCCAAGGATAAAAGAGACCCTGTCGAATAGTCAATAAAAAAGGGAACATTTTCTGATAGGCGCTAAGTCGATGAATACGATGGGATTGAAATGGGTATCCAATCAAAAGGGCCAGAACACCGGAATGAACAGGGTTCCCATGGTCAGAACTATGAGGTTCAGGGGGATGCCCAGCTTCAGGAAATCGCTGAACCGGTAGGCCCCCGGCCCGTAAACCAGGAGGTTGGTCTGGTAGCCGATGGGCGTGGCGAAACAGGCGCTGGCCCCGAAGCAGACGGCGATGATGAAGGACTTGGGATCGACCGCCAGTGCGTGGGCTGTGGAGATGGCCAGCGGCAGGAGAATAACCGCGGTGGCATTGTTGCTCAACAACTGGGTGCTGATACTGGTGAAAAGGAGCACGCCGGCCAGCACCACACGGGGGCCGGCGCCCTGGAACAGCGAAAGAAAGGCGTCGGCGTAAACCTGAGACGCCCCGGTCTTCTGCATGGCCTCTCCCAAAGCGATGGTCCCCACGATGATCAGCAGCACGTCCCCCCGTAGTTCCCGGTAGGCGCCCCGCAACTGGAGACAGCCGGTGACGACCATTAAAAAGAGGGCGGCCAGGGCGCAGACCATGATGTCCGCCAGACCGGTGCTGGCGGACAGGATCAGACCCGCGAAAATGGAAAAGGCCCGTCGCGCCTTGGTCTTGTGGAGGATTTCATGGTGGACGTCCTCGACGATGATCACGTCCCCCTCGCCCCGAACCCAGTCCAGGGCGCTCTTGTCGAAACGGGCCAGGATGATGTCGCCGATCCGGATCCGGACCCGCTGGATCTTCTGCTCCGTGTAGTGGAGATGCCGGCTCTTGATGGCGATGATGTTGATCTCCGGCGACCGGGCCAGGTGGGTTTCCAGGAGGCGTTCACCGATGAGGCGCGACTGGGGCGGAATGATCATCTCCACGATGACCGAATCGGTGTCGTCCACCTGATAGTTGAGGTCCGCGTCCTGGTGGGGCAGTTCCGCGGCGTTGTCCTCCAGAGCCGTCACGAAATCACTGGCCGATCCCTTCACCAGCAGCACATCCCCTTCCCGGACCCCCACCCGGTCCCGGTCGGGGTAGAAGATATGGCCTTTTCGGACGACCTCGAAGAGTTCGAAACTCGGATATCGCTCCGATAGCGCGGCCGCCGGGTCGTCGCCCGCCAGAGGACTGCCGGCCGGGACCTGCAGCTCCGCCAGATATTTTTTGTTTTCGCCGGCGTCCCTCTCGCAGGTGGGGGCGGCATGGCCGGGCATGATCCGGGGGGCGGCGAAATAGAGAAAGACGATGCCCACCACCGCGATGGGTACGCCGAGGACGGCCAGTTCGAACATCTCGATCCCTTCGTATCCCATCTCCATGGATAGATCCCGGATGATGATGTTGGTGGAGGTGCCGATGAGCGTACAGGTGCCGGCCAGGATGGAGGCGTAGGAAATGGGAATGAGGAATTTGGACGGGCTGAAATTGTATTCGCAGCTCAGGTTGAGAATGATGGGGATGAAGAGAACCACCACGGGGGTGTTGTTGACGAAGGCCGACGCCAGGGCCACGATGGCGAGCACCAGAATCATGGCCCGGCTGGCGTTTCCCTTGGAGAGTTCGATGATCCGCTGGGCCACGAACCCCAGTGCCCCGGTGCGGATCATGGCCCGGCTGACGGCGAACATGGCCGCCACCGTTATCACCGCCGGATTGGCGAACCCGGCCACCGCTTCCACCGGCGACAGAATGCCGGTGATCATCAGGGCCACGATGATGCCGATGGCGGTGAGGTCCACCGGCAGCTTTTCCGTGATCAGGAGGATCAGCGTGGCGAGGAGGATGGCGGAGACGATCCAGATGGCCATGGGCTAAATCTAATCGCCGCCTAAAGCGGAAAGCCGTTCCTTTGCTTTCTCGGCATAGTCGCTCCGGGGATGGTCCTCCACGATCTCCCGGTAAAGCTTCCGGGCGTGGGTCGGGTTGTTCTGGAGTTCCTCCAGCTTCGCGGTCTCGTAGAGTTCCTCCGCTTTGTCGGTGCATCCGAATGTCGCCAGGCACAAGGCCGTCATCAGAACGGCAAGCATTTTTTTCACGTTCGGCCTCCATTGGGCGGCGCCGGGTCGGACACGTTATCCGCCGGCGGCGCTTTGTCGAAAATGTCCCACAGGTCGATGGCGATGGACCACTCCGAAAGGGTCAGGGTTTCGTCCCAGTCGAAAATGACCGGCCCCTCGAAAAAGTCGCCGTTTTTCCGGTAATATTCCAAATATTCCCGCTCCGGGAAGACGATGAGATAATGTCGAACGCCGAATCGCTCGTACAACCGCCTCTTTTCCCGCCGGTCTTTGACTTCCGTGCCGGGGGAGGCCACTTCGACGATCAGGTCGGGGCCGCCCTGGACATTATCCGCCGTGACTTTATCCCGATCACAAACCATGAAAACGTCCGGCTGGACCACGTTGAACGCGTCGAACACCACATCCGTGGGCGCGATGCCCGTGTAACAAGGATTGTTCGGATGGGTTTTCAATTTGATGTGGAAATTGCTGACAATATCCTGGTGTCGGACCCTGGGCGCGGCGCTCATGTCGTAGGCCGCGCCGTCGATTAACTCCCATCGCTCCTCGTCGGGCCAGCGCACGCAATCGTCGTAACAGTATCGTTGATCTTTTTTCACCGCATATCCCATGATGAGTCCCCTCTTGGCCCTTATAGTCTTCCCTCTTCCACCCCGTGGCATGCCGCCAGGACTCCGTCGTCTTGTTTCAGCAGTTCCGGAATTTCCCGGACGCACCGCTCGTCGGCGTAAAGGCACCGGCCGTGGAACACGCAGCCGGTGGGCAGGTTGATGGGCGTGGGAACCTCTCCCTTGAGACGGACGTGGTCGCTTTTCTTTTTCCCCAGCCGCGGAATGGCGCTGAGCAGGGCCCGGGTGTAAGGGTGCCGGGGGTCGGCGAACAACCGGTCCACATCCGCCACCTCGCACAGGGAGCCCAGGTACATCACCGCCACCCGGGTGCTGATGTGTTCCACCACCGAGAGATCGTGGGCGATGAACATGTAGGTGAGCCCCCGCTGCTCCCGGGCGTCCATCATAAGGTTGAGGATCTGGGCCTGGATGGAGACGTCCAGGGCTGAGATGGGTTCGTCGGCCACGATGAACTCCGGGTCCACCACCAGGGCCCGGGCGATGCTGATCCGTTGCCGCTGTCCGCCGGAAAATTCGTGGGGCAGCCGGGTGAGCCACTGGACGTCGCCCCCCACCTGTTCCATGACTTCTTTCACGCGATCCCCCACCTCGTCGGCGGTCATATCGGGATGGTGGAACCGGAGGGGCTCCTCCAGGATGGCGGCGACCCGTTTGCGGGGGTTGAGGGACGCATAGGGATCCTGAAAGACCATCTGCATCCGCCGCCGGAAGGGGAGCATCCGGCGGGAGGAGAGGGTGTCGATGCGCTCGCCGCCGTAATGGACCTCGCCGCCGTCGGGGGGATAGAGGCCGATGACCGTCCGGCCCAGGGTCGATTTGCCGCACCCGCTCTCGCCCACGACGCTGAAGGTCTCGCCGGGGGCGATGTCGAAACTGACCCGGTTGAGGGCCTTCACGGTAGTCTTCTCCCGCCGGAGCCGGCCGTTTTTGAGGGTGAGCTGATCGAGGAATCCTCCGGAGATGTCGAAGATTTTCGACAGGTCGCGGACGGAAAGCAGCGGTTTCGTCTTGTCGGAAAAGGGGGCGTTCATGCTATCGGTCGCCAAGGTTCGGGTCGTAAAGGTGGCAGGCCGCCATCCCCCCGCCGCCGTCCGGATACGCGACGGGCAGCGGTCCCGGGGCCCGCTCGGAACAGACGTCCATGGCATGGGGGCACCGGGGATGAAAGGAGCAGCCGGGGGGAATCCGGGTCAGGGTGGGCATGGTCCCCGGAATCTGGTTGAGCCGGGTCCCCCGCTGATCATCCCCCTGGGGCAGGGCCGCGATGAGGCCCTGGGTATAGGGGTGGCGCGGGCGGCGCACCACATCCTCCGTCCGGCCTTCTTCCACGATCTCGCCGGCGTACATGACCGCGATCTTCTCCGTGGTCTCCGACACCACCGCCAGGTCGTGGGTGATGAGGATCAGCCCCATCCGGGTCTGGCGGCAAAGTTCCAGAAAGAGATCCATGATCTCGGCCTGAATGGTGACGTCCAGGGCGGTTGTCGGCTCGTCGGCGATGATGAGCTGGGGGTCGTTGAGAAGGGCGATGGCGATGATGATCCGCTGTCGCATGCCGCCGGAAAATTCATGGGGGTACTGGTGGAGCCGCTTTTCCGGAGAAGGGATGTGGACCTGCCGGAGCTTGTCCACGGCGATGGCCTCCGCCTCGGACTGGCCGATGTTCCGGTGGGCCTGGAGGGTCTCCACCATCTGGGTGCCGATGGTCAGCACCGGGTTGAGGGTCATCATGGGATCCTGAAAGACCATGGAGATCCGGTGGCCCCGGATCCGCCGGATGGCTTCCTCGGGCAGGGCGCTGATCTCCTCCCCCTGGAACAGGACCCGGCCGCCGGCGATGTAGCCCGGTTTGCCGATGAGATTGATGATGGCGAACCCGGCCACGGATTTGCCGGCGCCGCTCTCCCCCACCAGGCCGAGCCGTTCCCCTTCGCCGAGGGCGAAGGTCACGCCGTTGAGGGCGGTCAGGTCGCCGGTGCGAAGGGCGAAATTGACGGTCAGATCCTGAACCTGGAGCAGTGCGGACATGAATGGGCTACCCTTTGTAGAGCTTGGGGTTGAGGGCGTCCCGGAGGAAGTCCCCCAGGAGGTTGACCGCCAGGACCAGGATCACCAGGAGCACCCCGGGAAAGGCGGTGATCCACCAGGAACCGCTGAAGATGTACTCGAACCCGGCGTTTATGAGGGAGCCCAAGGAGGGGCGCGTCACCGGCATGCCCAGTCCCAGAAAGGAGAGGGCCGCCTCGCTCATCACCGCATTGGCCACCTGGATGGTGGAGAGCACCAGGATGGGCGACATGCAGTTGGGCAGGATGTGGCGCCACATGATCCGGTGGGCGCCGAACCCGGTCACCCTGGCCGCCTCCACGTACTCCTTCTTCTTTTCGGCCAGCACCGAGGCCCGGACGGTCCGGGCGTACTGGGGCCACTGGGCCAGACCGATGACGATGATGAGAAACGGCACCGCGATCTCGGCAAAGCGTCCCACGCCCACGGCCGCTTGGAGAACGGCGCTGACGAAGATGGCCACCATGAGATAGGAAAAAGAGAGCTGGACGTCGGCCAGCCGCATGAAAAACCCGTCGAGCTTGCCCCCGTAGTAGCCGGCGATGAGGCCGATGATGATGCCGATTACGGCCTGGAGCGCCACGGCGCAGATGCCGATAATGATGGATATCCGCATGCCGTAAATCATGGTGGAGAGCAGATCCCGGCCCTGGGCGTCGGTCCCCAGGAGGTAGTCGTTCGTGCCCCCCGCCATCCATACGGGCGGGATTTCAGACGACATTATGTCGATGTTGGCCGAATCATAGGGGTTGTAGGGCGCGATCAGGGGCGCGGAAAAGGCGCAGATGAACAGCAGAACTAAGGTCGCGAAGGAGACGATGGCCACCTTGTCCCCCTTGAAATCGTGGAAAAGGGCGGATTTTTTGAACCGTTGCCAGCGATCCGTCATTTGGTCCCCGCGATCCGGACCGTGGGATTGACCACGCCGTAGATGATGTCCACCACCGTGTTGACCACCACCATGATCATTCCGACGAACATGAGATAGGCGACCAAAAGCGCCGTGTCGGACCGCTCCACCGCCTCCATGAAAAGAAATCCGAGGCCCTGCCACTGGAAGACCGTCTCGGTGAGGATGGTGAAGGCGATGGTGATGCCCAGCTGCACGCCGCCCACCGTGATCACCGGCAGCAGGGTGTTCTTGAAGGCGTGGAGAAACCAGATCCGGTATTTCTTCAACCCTTTGGCCCAGGCATACCGGATGTAATCCGATTCCAGCACCTCCATCATCTCCGACCGGATGAGCCGGATAAAAAGCGGCAGCATGATGGAGGAGAGGGAGAGGCTGGGCAGGATCAGGTGAAGCCAGCCGTCCACCGTGAGAAACCCGGTCCGCCAGCCGCCGACATTGACCGTCGCCCCCCGGCCGAAGGAGGGGAGCCACCCCAGGTGGACGGAGAAAAGGTAAACCCCCATGATGGCGATGAGAAATACGGGGATGGAGACCCCCACGATGGAGCCGCCCATGACGACCCGGGAAAAGATTCGTTTGGGATAGATGGCCGCATAGACGCCCAGGGGAATCGACAGCACGACGATGATCATCGACGAGACCAGGACCAGTTCCAGGGTGGCCGGGGCCTTGTCCAGGATGACGTCCGCGGCCGGCTTTTTGTAGAAATAGGACTGCCCCAGGTCGCCGTGGGCCGCGTTCTTGAGAAAATTGATGTACTGGATATAGACGGGATCATTCAGGCCGAGTTGTTCCCGGATCCGCTCCCGTTCGGCCTTGGATACGGAGATGCCCGTGATCTGCCACACCGGATCGCCCACATTGTGCTTGATGGCGAACCCGATGGAGCTGATAATGAACATGACCAAGAAGGCCTGGACGATGCGCCGGATAATGAATGCGACCATGAAATCCCGTTGAACTGTTGCCTGACGGTTATGGCTTGTCCAAAAACGGGGCGGACCGCGGGAATGGGGTCCGCCCCGGAACGTTTGCCGGTATGGAGACGACCCTAGTCGATGACCAGATCCCCGAAATAGGGGAAGTTCATAACGTTGACGATTGGCAGGATGTTGAGGGCGTCCTTGCCGGCCCAGGAGAGGTGCTGCCAGTGCAGCGGCACGAAGGCGGCATCATTATGCAGAATCCGTTCCACCTCCTGGAGCATGGCCGCCCGCTTGTCGCGGTCGGTCTCGCTCTGGCAGGCCAGGATCAGCTCGTCCACCTTGGGGTTGCAGTAGTTGCCGCTGTTGTACTGGCCGTAGCCGGTCTCCTTGTTGGGACACATGAGGAGGAACTCGGTGTAGTTGGCCGAGTCTTCGGTGTCCGGGTGCCAGCCGATCATCTGGATGTCGGCCGTCTGGGCGTCGAACTGGTCCCAGTACTGGGCCTTGGGCATGGTCTTGAGGTTGACCTTGATATTGATCCGTCCCAGCATGGAGACCACGGCCTCGGCGATTTTGTCGTCGTTCACATACCGGTTGTTGGGGGCGATCATGGTACACTCGAAGCCTTTGGGGTAACCGGCCTCCTTCATGAGTTTCCGGGCCTTGGCCAGATCGTAACGGGGCTTCAGCTCTTCCACGTATCCCAGGTACCCCTCGGGGGCCTGCTGACCGGCGGCGGTGGCCTTGCCCTTCATGATTTTTTCGGCGATGCCCTCGTTATTGACGGCGTAGACAATGGCCTGGCGCACCTTGGGGTTTGTGAACTCTTCCCGGCGCTTCTGGTTGAGCTGGAAGGTGATGACCCGGCTTCCGGGCATGGTGGCCAGCTTCACGCCGTCGGTGGCCGCGATCCGGTCGTAGTCCTGGGGCGGCACGGGCATGATGAAATCGACGTCCCCGGACAGAAGGGCCGCCACACGGGTGGCGTCCTTTTTGATGGGGGTGAGGATGATCGTATCCACATTTCCGGGGGATTCGGCGTCCCAGTAGTTTTTGTAGGCCTCGAAGACGTTCCTGACGCCCTGTTCCCGGTGGGTCACCCGGTATTTGCCGGTGCCCGATTCATTGACGTTGGCGAATGAATAGCCGGTCTTCACGATGGCGTCCTTGGGCAGCCCCCGCTCGTCGGTCCCGGTGTAAAAAACGCTGTCCATGGCGAAGATGTAGGTGGACATGTTGAGCAGCAGCGGATACGGTTTCTTGGTAACCAGATCCACGGTGTGGTCGTCGACGGCGGCCGCCCCGACAAACGGCTCGAAGAGACCCTTGAAGTCCTGGCTCCGCTTGAGGCGATCAACGGTCCAGACGATGTCCTTGGCGGTAAACGGATTCCCGCTGTGGAAGGTGACGCCCTTACGAAGATAGAAGCGGACGGTGTTTTCGTCGATCCGCTCCCATCTCTCGGCCAGACGGGGCTCGAAGGTCATCTCCTTCGTCCAGCGGACCAGGGGGTCGAAGACCATGTGGGAATACTGGAGCATGCCGCCGGAGAGCTGAACCTGGGGATCCAGGGAGACCGGGTCGGCGTCCATGGCCAGATTCAGGCTCTTGGCGTTGACCGCCGTCCCGAGGGAGAGGGCGATCAGCAGCGCTAAGGCGAGGCAGGCGAGTTTCTTCATCTTTTCATCCTTTCTGTTTAGGTTCGGTCTAACTATCGTTCGCTCGAAGTCATCATTGCGCATTATATATGAAGGCTCCCGGTATAGGTCAAGAGTTAATCGTTTCAGCGACGGGAGGCGCGTCGGCGTCGGCGGAATAATCGCAGTCCGTATTTCGACAGGTGAGGAAAGTCCCCCGCTTCTTGGTGGTTTTTTCCACCAGGAAGGGGGCTTCGCACTGGGGACAGGCGGTATCCACGGGCTTGTCCCAGAGGGCGAAATCGCAGTCGGGAAAACGGCTGCACCCATAGAAAATCTTGCCCCGCTTCGATTTCCGCTCCACCAGCTCGCCGTCGCACCCCTCGGCCGGACACCGGACACCGATGGACCGGCCGGCGCCCTCCTGGCCCAGGGACTGGGTGAACTTGCAGTCCGGGTAGGCGCTGCACGCCAGAAAGGTCCCGTACCGCCCCCGTTTGACCACCATGGGGCTGCCGCATTTTTCGCAAAACTTGTCCACCGCCTCTTCATCCGGCGGTTCCACCGGTTCGACGGCCCCTTTCTCGTTCCGGGTGTAGTCCCGGGTGAAGTTGCAGTCCGGGTACCCGCTGCACGCCAGAAACAGGCCGTTTTTCCCCATTTTGATATGGAGGGGGCGGTTGCACTGGGGGCAGTCGAGGCCCGTGGGCAGCCCCTCCCGCTTCATGCTCAGCATCGATTCGTCGGCGGCGTCCAGCTCTTTTTTAAAGGATTTATAGAACCGGTCGAGCACCTTCAGGTAATCCTCTTCAGCCGCTTCCACCCGGTCGAGGTCGTCCTCCATCCGGGCGGTGAAATCGACCCCCATGATGTCCGGAAAGCTCTTGACGATGAGGTCGGTGACGATAAACCCCAATTCAGTGGGCCGAAACGACCCTTTGAGCAGCTCCACATATCCCTTATCCCGGATGGTGGAGAGGATCGACGCATAGGTGGAGGGGCGGCCGATGCCGTTTTCCTCCAGCTCCTTGACCAGGGTGGCCTCGGAGAACCGGGGCGGCGGCTGGGTGAAGTGCTGTTTGGGCTCGTACCGGTCGGCCTTCAACTCGGCCCCTTCGGACAGGTCCGGCAGGGTGTCGCCCCCCCCCTGTTCTTTAGCATCGGCGTCGTCGTCGGACCGGTAGAGGGCCATGAAGCCGGGGAACTTCACCGTGGAACCGGACGCTTTGAAGGTGTAATCCCCGATCCGGATGTCGATGGAATGGTTGTTGATCAGGGCCGGTTGCATCTGGGAGGCCACGAACCGCTGCCAGATGAGGGTGTAAAGCGCCAGTTGATCCTTGGACAGATGGGGGGCCAGCTTTTCCGGGGTCTGCCAGACCGACGTGGGCCGGATGGCCTCGTGTGCGTCCTGGGACTTGTTTTTGTTCTTGAAAAACCGGGGCTTGTCCAGAACGTAATCTTCGCCGAACCGGTCCCGGACAAGATCCAGGGCCTCCTGGGCCGCCTCCTGGGCGATCCGGGTGGAGTCGGTCCGCATATAGGTGATGAGCCCCACCGGCTCCCCCGGCCCCAGATCGATCCCTTCGTAGAGCTGCTGGGCCACGGTCATGGTCTTTTTGGCCGAAAACCGGAGCCGCTGGATCGACGCCTGCTGGAGTTTGCTGGTGGTAAAGGGGGGCTGGGGGTTCCGTTTGGTGGTCTTTTTGACCACCTTGTCCACCGTCGGCGTCTTGCCTTCCAGATGCTTCAGGATGTCGTTGGCGACGGCGCCGTCGGGGATGCCTGCCTTCTCCCCGTCTTTTTTGGTCAGCTTGGCCGTAAAGGGCGGCGGCGTCTCGCCCGTCAGGTGGGCCGTGATGGACCAGTACTCTTCGGGCTCGAAGATCTGGATCTCCCGTTCCCGCTCGCAGATGATCCGGACGGACACGGACTGGACCCGCCCGGCGCTCAATCCCCGCTTGATCTTCTTCCAGAGCAGGGGCGAGATCTGGTACCCCACCAGCCGATCGAGGATCCGGCGGGCCTGCTGGGCTTCGTACTTGCTGCGGTGCAGCTCCTCCGGGGCCGCGATGGCCGCCTTGATGGCCCGGGGCGTCAACTCGTGGAAGAGAACCCGGTGGAACCGGCGTCCCTTTTTCTTGAGCACGTCGGCGGCGTGCCAGGCGATGGCCTCCCCTTCCCGGTCGGGGTCGGGCGCCAGATAGACGTCTTCGGCGTCGCCGGCCGCTTTTTTCAACTGGGTGATCACCTTCCCTTTGCCGGGGATGGACTTGTACTGGGGCTTGAAATTGTCCTCGATATCGATGCCCATTTCTTTGGCGGGCAGATCCTTGATATGGCCGACGGTGGCCGAGACGTTGTAGTCGTCCCCCAGGTATTTTTTGATGGTCCTCACCTTTGCGGGGGACTCCACGACGACGAGTGGTTTGTTCAAAACGGTACCTCTGTAAATGTCAGAGGACAGAGGACAGAGAGCGGAGGACAGGCCGCTTTACGCTCGCTTTGCTTTTCTGTCATCCGTCCTCTGTCTTCTGCCATCTGTCCTCTCTCTTACTAGACAATGTTTCGGATGTCGGTGGAAAACAGCTTGCCGGGGGATTGCTGCGCCACACCTTTGAGTTCCAGTTGCAGCAGGATGGACGACAGCCGTCCCGGCGGCATGGAGAGCCGCCGCACAAGATCGTCGATATGGACGGGGTCCGGTCCCAGGACCGCGAACACCTGCTGTTCATCCTCCGACAGGGGCGGCAGGTGGGCCGGAACCGGCCCTTTTTCTCCCCGCGACCCGGCCTTGTGGACGGTGATCACATGGGAGAGTTCCTCCAGAATGTCCTGGGCGCCCTCCACCAGTTTGGCGCCCTGTTTGATCAGACTGTTCGTGCCGGCGCTTTTATGGGAATGGATGTTGCCCGGCACGGCGAACACCTCCCGGTTCTGTTCCAGGGCCAGTCGGGCGGTGATCAGGGAGCCGCTGCGCTTGGTGGCCTCCACGATGACCACCCCCAGGCTCATGCCGCTGATGATCCGGTTCCGAATGGGAAAATGGTGCGGCTCCGGCGCCGACGCAAGGGGAAATTCCGAAAATACCGCGCCGTTTTCGGCGATCCGGTGAAAAAGCCTCGTGTTTTCGGATGGATAGATCCGATCCAATCCGCTTCCCAAAACCGCCATCGTCCGTCCGCCCCCGGACAGGGCGCCGATGTGGGCCGCCGTGTCCACGCCCCGGGCCATGCCGCTGACCACCGTGATGTCCAGCCCCGCCAGATCCGACGCCAGCCGCTTGGTGGCCATGATCCCGTATCGGGTGGCGTTGCGCGATCCCACCAGGGCGATGTTTTTGATGGAAGGGGAGAGGATGCCGTGGACATAGAGATAGGGGGGCGGATCCGGGATCTGGCGCAGCAGGGGCGGATAGTCGGCGTCGGTGTAGGGAACGATGCGGTAGCCGAGCGCCTCTACCTGGTCCGCTTCCTCCCGGAGCCGGTCCGGCAGGCGATGGGACCGGATGGCCGCCGTCAACCGGGGCGTCACGCCCTCCACCGTCAGCAGGTCTTCATCGGTCGCCCCGAAAATCTTTTCCGGCTTTCCAAACCGGTCCAGGAGCCGCTTGCAGATGAGATTGCCGACCCCGGGCACGCTTTTGAGGGTCAGCCAGGGTTCGAGTTGGCGGGTTGCGGGTTGCAACTCCCCAACACCTACCGTTTCCGGCTCAATTCCTGCCAGGCCAGCAGGATGGGGCTCGCCACATAGATCGACGAGTAGGTGCCCACCGCCACCCCCACGATGAGGGCAAAGGCGAAGTCGTGGATGATGTTGCCGCCCATGACGAAGAGCGTCACCACCACCACCAGGGTGGTCGTGGAGGTGAGGATGGTCCGGTTCAGCGTCTCGTTGATGCTCTTGTTGATGGTGACCTTCATGGGATTTTTATAGTATTTTCGAAGGTTCTCCCGAATCCGGTCGAAGACGATGATGGTGTCGTTGAGGGAGTATCCGATGATGGTCAGCAGGGCCGCCACGATGGGAAGGGAGAACTCCTTTCCGAACAGGGCGAAGATGCCCACGGTGATGCTCACGTCGTGGACCAGGGCCACGATGGCGCCCATGGCGTACCGGAGTTGAAGGACCCAGAAGAGAATCAGCGTCACGATCAGGGCCGTCACGATGAGCCAGGGGATGCTCACGAACCGGGAGAGTAGCCATACCGCCAGGATGAGGCAGAGGGCCATGGCGCCGCTTTTGAACCACTGGAGTTCGAACCGGCCCGAGATATAAATGGTGATGAACAGCAGGGCGTAGAACATGGCGAACAGGGCCTTTTCCCTAAGGTCCTTGCCCACCTGGGGTCCGACCATCTCCACCCGCCGGATTTCCGGCGTCGAGCCGGTGGATTCGGTCAGGGCGATCTCGACCCGTTTCGAGATCTCCCCTTCCTCCGCGGCCGAAGCCTCGCTCCGGATCAGGTATTCGTTGGCTTCCGGGTCGCCGAAGAGCTGAACCGTAGCCCCGCCCATGCCGACGGTTTTCAATCCCTCCCGGATGCTGTCCACCGGCGTGGCGGCGTCGAACTTCACCTGGATAATGGTGCCGCCGGCGAAATCGATGCCGAAGTTGAGCCCGCGGAGGGTGAACCCCAGGCTGACGATGAGCAGCACCGCGGACAGGATGAAGGCATATCGCTTCTTGCCGATGAAATCGATGTTGATGCCGGGTTTGATAAACTGCATGGAGGGTCCTTATATCTTATAGAGTTGATTGAATCAGATGCTGAGCGTCTTTATCCGCCGCTTGACCAGCAGGTAGTCGAAGATCGATCGGCTCACGATCAGGGCGGTGAACAGACTGGACAGCACGCCGAGACTCAGGGTCACCGCGAAGCCTTTCACGGGGCCGGTGCCGAACTGGAACAGGACCAGGGCCGCGATAAGGGTGGTGACGTTGGCGTCCAGAATGGTCAGGGTGGCCCGGTCGAATCCCGCGCTGACGGCGGCATAGGGAGTCTTGCCCACGTGAAGCTCTTCCCGTATCCGTTCGAAGATAAGCACGTTGGCGTCCACCGCCATGCCGATGGTGAGGATGATCCCCGCGATGCCCGGCAGCGTCAGGGTGGCCCCGAAACCGGCCAGGCCGCCGGCGATGAGCAGGATGTTGAGGGCCAGGGCCAGGTCGGCGATAAGCCCCGACGCCTTGTAATAGACCAGCATGAACAGCACCACCAGCAGGCCGCCCACCGCCATGGAGGTGAGCCCCTTGCTGATGGAGTCGTGGCCCAGGGAGGGTCCCACGGTCCGCTCTTCCAGGATGTTCACCGGCGCCGGCAGGGCGCCGGCCCGGAGGACGATAGCCAGATCCCGGGCCTCTTCGGTGGTGAAATTGCCGGTGATGCGGGCTTCGCCGCCGGATATCCGCTCCTGGATGACCGGCGCCGAATAGACGCGGTCGTCCAGGACGATGGCCAGGCGTTTCTTGACGTTCTCGCCGGTGATCCGCTCGAAGATGCGGCCGCCCTTCCGGTCGAAATTGATGGAGACATAAGGCTCGTTGTACTGGGAATCGATCTGGACCCGGGCGTCGGTGAGGTAGGCGCCGGTGAGCAGCGACCGCTTCCGGACAAGATAGGGGGTCTTGACCGTCCTGTTGGTCTCGGCGTCGGCGCGGACCTGGTAGAGCAACTCGCTCCCCGGCGGGACCTGCCCCCGCTCGGCCGCGGTTACGTCGCCGGTCTCGTCCAGGAGCTTGAACTCCAGTTGGGCCGTCTTTCCGATGAGGGATTTGGCCCGCTGGGTGTCCTCGACGCCCGGCAGCTGGATGAGGATCCGTTCTTCGCCCTGGCGCATGATGTCGGGTTCGCTGACGCCGAACTGGTCGATCCGGTTCCGGATGGTCTCCAGGGCCTGGGACACCGCCATCTGTTTGATGTCGGTCTTTTCCCGCTCGGGAAGGTCCAGGGTCATTTCGAGCCTGTCGCCCGTCGCCGACCGGGAGGCGGCCCGGAGTCCCGGAAACTCTTCATCCAGGATCCGCTGGAATTCCCCGATCTCCCTCTGACCCGACACGGCCACGGCGATTTTGTTTCCCGGAATCCGTTCAAGGGTGGTGTACCGGATCTGGGCCTGACGCATCAGGTTCCGCATCTCTTCCTGTATCCGGTCCATGGTGCTTTCCACGGCCTTTTCCGTATCCACCTCCAGCACCAGGTGCATGCCGCCCTGCAAGTCGAGACCGAGATTGATTTTTTTATGGGGCCACATGCCCGGCGAGAAGGTCGGCAGGATATAGACCACGGCGGCGGCGATCACGCCCAGCACCAGAACCAATCTCCATGAAAGATTCCTCAAGATGTCCTCACTTTCTCTCTACATAAAACCCCATAAAAAAGGAGGAGGGGTAAAAAGGCCCCGCCTCCCCTTGGGGCTTTCGCCCGGAGACGCTATTTGCCTTTGTCGGCCTCTTCCCTGTTCGCGCCGCCGCCTGACGACTGGATCAGCCCGGCGATGCTGGGCCGATTGACCTTGACCCGGACTTTGTCGGCGATCTCAACCACAACGGTGGCCTGGTCGGTGGATATGACCTGGCCTTGGATGCCGCCGCCGGTGACCACCCGGTCGCCTTTTTTAAGGTTGTTGATCATCTCCTGGTGTTCCTTGGCCTTTTTCTGCTGGGGGCGGATCAAAAGAAAATAGAAGATCACAAACATCAAAATTAGGGGGACAAAGGCCCCCAGGCCGCCGCCCTGTCCGGACGGCGCGCCGCCCTGACCCATTGCGTACGCGATATTGAACAAAATAACGCCTCCTTTTAATTCTTTTCCGTATATCTCAACTCAATGTTAAAAACGTCGGTATACTGCAATTCTCCGGCCGCGTCAAATATTTCTTGATGTGGCCGGCATCCAAAGGACCGGGCTATTCGGACTCGCACACGATCTCGCTTTGTTTGGGCAGCTTGTCAGCGTCGCCCTGGATGCGGATGCACAGGTCCCGGCGGCTTTCCAGTTCCAGGATCTCCTTCCGCTTGTTGTTGAGCAGGTAATCGGCGACCTCGGAATGGAAGGACGCCCGAACGGTCTTGACCCCGTCCTTGAGGGTTTCCAGTTGCAGCTTCCGGAGAAAACCGAGCCCCAGGGTCTCCGTGGACGGGATCAGCCCCTTGCCCTGGCAGTGGTCGCAGGGGAGATACGCGCCGAATTCGATGGACGGCCGGATCCGCTGGCGGGACATTTCAACCAGACCGAATTTGCTGATGCGGCCCACCTTGGTGCGGGCCTTGTCCATCTTGACGCCGTTTCGGAGGGCCTTTTCCACCTCCAGCTTGTGTTTGTTGTCCTTCATGTCGATGAAGTCGATGACGATCAATCCCCCCAGGTCCCGGAGCCGCAGTTGACGCGCGATCTCCTCGGCCGCCTCGATATTGGCCAGGTAGGCGGTCTGTTCGATGGATTTGTTGTGGATGGCCTTTCCGGAGTTGACGTCGATGGCCACCAGGGCCTCGGTCTGGTCGATGACGATGGAACCGCCCGATTTGAGCGGCACCCGCTTTTCGTAGATGGAGGCGATCTGCTCTTCGAGCTGGTATTTGGTGAAGATGGGCTTGGGCGCCTTGTAGAGCTTGACGATGCGGGACTGCTTCGGGGAGATGAGCTTCATGAACTCTTTGACTTCGTTATGGACGTTGCCGTCGTCGATAAGGACCTCGTTGATTTCGGTGGTCAGATAGTCCCGGATGGACCTGAGCACCAAACTCCGTTCCTTGTAGAGAAGCGACGGCGCCTCTTCCTTGACCCCTTTGGCGTTGATGTTTTTCCACAGCCGCATAAGATAGCGCAGGTCTTTTTCGAGCATCGCCTTGGTGGCGCCGACGCCGGCCGTCCGGACGATAAGACCGAAGCCTTCGGGAAGCTTGAGTTTTTCGACGATCTCCTTGAGCCGCTTCCGCTCCTCGTCGTCCTCGATCTTCCGGGAGATGCCCTTGCTCTTGGAGCCCGGCATGAGCACGATGCAGCGGCCCGGCAGGGAGATGAAGGTGGTGAGCATGGCCCCTTTTTTCATGATGGGGTCTTTGGTGACCTGGACCAGGAGTTCCTGGCCTTTTCGGACGATGCTCTTGATGGATTTGTCGCCGGAATGATTGTCCTGGTAGTAGTCGCTGTGGATCTCCTGCTTTTGGAGAAATCCGTTCCGGTCGGCGCCGTAGTCCACAAAGACGGACTGAAGCCCCGGCTCGACCCGGGATATGATGCCTTTGTAGATGTTTCCGTGGGTGATTTCCCTGGAAGCGCTTTCGATGTGGAACTCCTCCAGTTTGCCGTCCAGGACTTTGGCGATTCGGATTTCCTCTGGATCCACGGCATTGATCAGTATCTTGCTGCTCATAAACGGTAGCTTTTAACCCCTCCTTTCTAAAATGATTGCCTTGATTTTATTGCCTTTTTGTTGCATATGGGATTGTGGACGCTAAGTCAAACCTTTTCTGTAACTTTTTCCTGTTTTCTTTCCCATGTCTCTGAAACACGCCTATCGGAAAACACGGAAAATCGTCGACGGCCTGCCGCCTGAAGGGCGGAATCGCCTTCCACAAGCTGGCCTGGACCGTCCAGTCGGTTCGGCTGAAGGCGGTTTTCCATTCGGCCGCGGCCCGGCTCAGGCGAACCCGCCGACCCGGTCGTGAAGGGGGCGAAAATACCGTTCCGAACGCCCCACGGCAGGCCCCGAAACGACGATGGCGGGGGACTCTCCCGTCGCCGGAACCCGGTCCCAATGCCAGGTTCCGCCGGTAATCCGCCGGCCGGTCCGAAACCGCCCGGTTTCCCGGGACACCGCCGCGGCGTCGGCCCCGCCCTCGCCGGGCCCTCCGGTCCAGACAAGAATCGGAGGGCCCTGGAATTTCCGGTTGACCGCCGCCAGCACCAGCCGCCGGTCCGTCCCCAGGAGCCAGGGCTCGGCGTAGGGGGGAAAGGGCAACGCCTCGCCCCGTCCATCCTCCAGCCGGAGGGTGATCGATTTATAAAGACACCGCGGGGATTCACCTTCTATTAAAAGGTAGAGGAGGGAACGGGCCGCCCGGGGATGAACCCGTTTTTCCGGCGACGCCTCGTCCAGGGACGCCGCCAGAAAATCGACATATTCCCGATCCAACCGCTTTCGGACCCCATCGAGGTTCTTTTTCCGGAAATAACGGGCCGCGGAAAGAACCGCCTCGTCGCTCTCGTCGCTTCGCGGAGCGACCCGGGCCGCCAGGAAGGCCAGGTCGGCCAGATAATCATCCGCCCGCCGATTCCCGGCGTCGATATCCGGATATTCGAAGATCATGGGGGGCGATGCCGTCAGATCCTCCAGAAGGCCGGCGCGTTCGGCCGGATCCACGGATCGAAACAGACGGGTTCCGTCGAGCGCCGCCGGCCATTTTTCCGGGTCGCATTCTTTGACCTCCGAAAGAAAACCGGCCAGGGAGAACACCCCGCTTACGGTGTTTTCCAGGGTCGAGACCGCCTCCCCCTTTTCCGCCAACCGGATTTTGATCCCCAGACGCGCCTCGGCGGCGTCTTTCCACGCCGACAGATCCCCCGCCCCGCCCCGGATATGACGGCGGTGGAACCGCTCCAGCCGTCTGGCCACGGCCTCCCGCTGACCGAGGGCCAGCGGCGTCGGATCGGCGAACTGCTCCAGTTTGACGCCTGCGCCGGCGGCCATGCAGCGATAGAGAAAAATCCGGTCGTATTCGCTTTTCAGGGCAAGACCGCCGATCTCGTCCAGGGCGGGCCGGAGAAGACCGGGCGACGGATCCGCCGCCGCCATGAGATCCGTCAGTTCGGCCCCGTAGATCCAGTTAGGGTCGCGGAGGCGGTAATCGCCTCCGAAGACGCCCGCGGCTTCCCCGCCGACGATCAGGACCATGTCCCGCAGCAGACCGAGGGCGTATCGATGGGCCATGTTGGAAGAAAACCGCAGGGCGCTTCTCTTGAACAGCTCGCTCACGGCCCATCCGGCCCCCAGAACCATCGGCGCGGCGCCCACGGCATAGCGGCTCAGGTAATAAAACGGCCGGGCATAGGAAAAATAGGGGGCGGCGGTTTTGTAAACCCCATAGGCACGGACGCCTTTCCGGACGGTCTCGTAGGTGGTCTGGAGGTTGTAGGATTTGATGTCGAGGGGAAGCCCCTCCAGAAGGAGCAGGAGTTGAAGGGAAATCCGGTTGACGGCCCGGAGCAGGCTCTCCACGCTGGTTTCCAGCAACGGCCTTTTCGAGTCGGGATAGTAGATGCGGGCCACCGTCTCCACCAGGTCGATCATGTCGGCGGACAACCGATCCCGCTGAAAGACCCCGTCCTCCTGATAGGCGTTGGTCTTGATCTTTTCGAAGAGGATCTCGGCCCGCTTTTCCAAAAGCGCCATGACGGCCCGGTCTTTCTCTCCGAGGTCTTCGGCGGAATCCAGGGGCGGCGCTTCCCCCCGGGCCGGATCGCCGCCGGGGAATTCCGTCCACTCGTGGACCCGCATGAGCTGGCGGGTCAGCTCCCGCTGCCGCCTGCCGACCTGTTCGGCCCGTTCCTGGAGGGCGGTTTCCATGGCCGCGACGGCCTTGCGCCGGACCTCGATCTCCTTTCCGGAGGGACGGCGGCGCCACAGGCCGGCGCCGGCGAGGATGAGGAGGCCGGCCACGTAAAGAACCCATCTGAAGTGACCCAGGGCCGGGCCGGCGGCGTAGGCCGTCCAGAAAACCGAGGCCGCGCCGATGCCTATGAGCGCCAATGAGAGGGCGGTCCGCCAATTCGTCTTCATGCCCCTGGGCTACGGGCCGATATGCCGGACCAGCGGATCTAGAAGGCGGTCCCGGACCCACCTTTTAACGGCGGGCCGGCGGGAAACGGCCGCCGCCAGGGGAGGGCTGAATCTATAGTAGAGCCGGAGAAACGCCTCGCCCCAGGTTGTTCCCCGGAGGCGTCGATCCCGGAACCGTCGAAGCGTCTCCACCTCCGGCGCATCCCACGCGCCGTAAACCCCCGTGGCCACGAAACATTTTTTTTCGGCCTCCTTGAACTCCACGGCTCCGACGCCCATTTTAAACGTGCCGTCGGTTTTGAGAACCGGCGCCTGTTCGACATCCGCCTCGGCATAGGTTTCCGTCTGGCGAATGCGAACCCCGGCCGGGTCGGTGAAATCCAGCAGGGCCAGCGCCACCCAGTAGGCATATTCGTTTTCCTGCTGGAGGCGGGCTTCCACCGTATGGCCCCTGGCGTTGGAGATGACGGACCGGGCTTCCATGGAGGCAAAACTGCCGGCGCCGCTTTCAAACTCCCGATAGGCCGCCGCCAGCACGTATTTGAGGGCGTCGGGATCGGCGATGGTGACGGTCTCGGACCCCGATTTCCGGCTGTCTTTATCCAGGTAGATATGGGGCGGGGCTTTCTCGTCGCCCATGTTGTTGTGGTAGATCTTGCCGATTGCGTCGTCCACCGTCACATAAAAGCAATAAAGATCCAGATCCCCTCGGGATTTCCATTTCAAAGAGACCTGGATGGGGGCCGCCTGTTCGATGATGGTGGATTCATCGGTTTGCAAAACGATTTGTTCGTCTTCCATGCTCATCTCCTTTTTTGGGTGGGTCCGGCCTTGGATTAGGATTTCTCGATCCGGTTGCCGCCGCCCGATTTGGCCCGGAAGAGCAGGCTGTCCGCCGCCATGATCAGGCGATAGAGCAGGCGGCCGGACTGTTCGTTGGGATCGGCGTCGGTTTTGCCCGCAAGCGCGGTGACGCCGCCGCTGACCGTCACGAGCTTCAGGGGCTCGTCCCAGGGCAGGGCCTCGACGCCGGCGCGGATCCGCTCCGCCGTCCGGTATCCCCCGTCCACGTCGGTATGGGGCAGGAGGATCAGAAACTCGTCCCCGCTGTACCGCGAGATGATGTCCGAATCCCGCAGCAGACCTTTGACGACGCCGGCCGCGCCGACCAGCATTTTATCCCCCATGCCGGGGCCGTGCCGGGCGTTGATCGCCTTGAAATGGTCGATGCAAAGGAGCACGATGGCCAGGGGGGCGTCGTACCGCCGGGATTCGGCGATCTTCTTGGAGAGATGATCCATGATGTACCGGTAGTTGTACAGGCCGGTGAGAGGATCGGTCACCCGCATTTTGCGGACGGTCTCTTCCTTCCGGTTGACCTCTTTTCGGAGGGCCGCGTTTTCCCGGGAGAGGTTCAGGCGGGATTCGGTCTCCAGATCGAGCTGCTCTTTGTATTCGGCCAGCTGAATCCGGAGGGACCGGGCCGCCAGGTGCAGGGAGACCCGCTTCAGCAGATCCTGGGCGAACACCGGTTCGGAGATGAAATCGATGGTCTCGCCCGAAAACCGCTCGAAAAAATCCCCGGTGGGGACGGACCGCCTTACCACCAGCATGGGAACGCCCCGGGTTTCGGACAGGGACTTGACCCGGTTGAGCAGATCGGGATCATCGGTTCCGTCCAGTTCGCCGTCGATGAGGAGCAGATCGGGATCCCGGTCCGCGAGCTTTTCCACCGTCCGCCGGCCGTTCATGGCTGTAATCACTGGGTAATTCCCCTGTTTCAGGAGGTTGCCCAGGTGCTGGAGGCGGATGGGATCGTCCTCGGCAATCAGAATTAAGGGGTCCGGATGCTCCCCGCCCCAATGGTCTTCGTGCATCGCGTTTCTCCGGTAAAAGCGTTGAAAAGGAGCTGTTCATACATACCGGGAAACACCGTTCCGAGTCAACCGGTCTAAGTATCTCGCCATAAGTTTTCCGTCATTAGACCTCCGAGGTTTCCAAAACCTCGGAGGTCTTTAGTAGAAAAACTTTCGCCCAACCACTTAAGACTCCGAATGGCTGTATTCGAGAAACAGGTTTTTCTCGTCGATCCAGTCGCACTCCCCGACCCGGAACAGCGGCGTTTGGGCCACGTAGATGTCGAAGAGATCCTCCCTTTCGACGTAGGTTTCCGCATAGGCCGCGATATAGTAATAGCCGGGCGGCAGACCGTCGAATTCATAGAACCCGGCAGGTCCGGTGACCACGTCGGCGACCGGGTTGTCCAATTCATCGTAGAGGGCGACGATTATGTCGAAATTCTCGTCCGCATAATAAACCGGCTCGGGATCCCCCTCGTAAAACGGATAAAAGGCGGTCCCCTCGACGAGACCGGTGGCGCAGGCCGAGGGGTCGTCGTCTTCGACGACCACCGTCCCCTCGCCGTGTTCGCATCCGGTCAGCAAAAGGACCGCCGCCAGCAGCGCGGCCGACAACAGCCGCCATCGGAGTTTTTCCATGTCGGTCGCTTTCACCTTTATGGCCGTCCGTTCCATGCCCGCTTTTCCACCCAATATCCCGGCTCCTTGACCACCTCTATCCACTGGCCGGGAACCCATCGTTGATCCACATCATAGTGGCCGGGATTCCAGACTTTTTCATGGACCGGTGAAACCCAGATCCGCCGGGTTTCCCAGTGCCCTCCGGCGGGCCTGGAACGATGACGCGGGCGATACCGGCGTCTCGGATAATCGCACCGGTCGTTGTCCCTTTGAATGACCACCGTTCCGCCGCCCCGGTACGGACGGGCGTAAGAATGGTGTTGCTGGATAATCGCATGGCCGAGGATGGCCGCCCCCACCCCGATGGCCACGCCTTCCCACCGGTGCCGCTGTTTGGCCCCGGCCCAGGCATTCGGCGTGGACGCCGCGGCACAGAAAATCGCCAACAGACTGATCGCCAGTAATTTCTTCATGAGATCCTCCTTGTCTTAAGATACTGTCTTGTTAACCATTACTGATTCCTGAACCGTTGCCGGATCGCTTCCTGCTCCTCGGGCGGCAACGATTCCCATTGATCGAATTTCCGCAACAACCGTCGCCGCTCCTCCCGCGGCAGCCGTTGCCATTGGCGAAATCGGCGCTCGTACAACCGGCGATCCGCATCGGGCATCCGTTTCAATCGGTCCATACGCTCACGCAGCTCCCGACGCTGCTGTGGCGAAAGGGATCGCCACTCACGGAGCCGTTCCTTCTGTTCCTGGGGGGGAAGGTTTCGCCATTGCTTCCCCGAGCCATCGGCGGCAATGACGAATCCGACCATATCCATTCGCGCCGGTTCCCTGGACATTGCGCGTCCCTCGGCCCAGGCCGGGCCGACGCCCGCCAGAAAGACTGACGCCAGCAGCCCGCAGCCCGCCGCGAACCAGCATCGTCTCTGCTTTTCAAACATAACGCCCCTCTTCATCGCGCCGGGTTCGCCGATCCTCCCGGTCGTCCGGGTTTCCGTCAGCCGCTTCCTCCCGGTCCACCCGTTTCACCAGTTTCTGTAGAGCGTCCATTTCCCGCAGCAAATCAAGGTGTTCAATCACCTCCACCTCTTTATCGCTCAAAACAGGGGCCTGCCGGACCGCCACATCCGGCCCCACGTTCCACCACGCCAAAACAGCCAGCAGGAGAAGCGCCGCCGCGCCGGCGGCCCATTGCCGGAAGGGAAGCAGGGGGAACCGCGCCGGCGCGAATCCCGGCCGCCGCGCTTTTCCTGTTTGACATCCCGACCGGGCCATCGACCGCCGGGCGATGCGTTGAACAGCCGCCCCGGAAAGGGATTGCCGGGGACGGGTCCGACGCGCCATAGTAATCATCCGAAGCCCCCGGCGCTTTTCGGCCCGGCAGGATTCGCAACCATCCAGATGGCGTTCCCATTCCCGGCGCTCGGATGGACGCAATTCATTGAAAATATCCATCCACAGTGTTTTCTGATGATCCCGGCACCCCTTCATCGTTGTTTCCCTCCTTATTTTTCCAACGGCCCTAGACCCAGTCTTTCAACCGCTCCCGAAGGGATCGGACGGCCCGGAACAGGTGGCTTTTAACCGTGCCCTCGGCCATGCCCATCACCTGGGCAATCTCGGCGATGGGCATGTCTTCAAAGACCTTGAGCGAAAAAATCAGCCGCTGGCGGTCGGATAATGTCTCCAGGGCCTTGCGAACATCCTTTTCGAAACCGCGGCCCCGCAAAACGGTCAAAGGGTCGGCCTGGGGCCGGACATCCGGCGGATCAGGGTCCGGGTCCGGTTCGGACCGGTCCGCCCGGCGGCGCCCAAAGGGCCAGGGGACAAACCACCGCCGCCATCGCCGCCGCCGCTTTTTTTCATCCAGGCAGACATTGACCGCGATCCGGTGCAGCCAGGTGGAAAAGGCGGCCTCGCCCCGGTATTGGTAAAGGCTTCGGAACACCCGGAAAAACACCTCCTGAACCATGTCCTCGACGGCGTCCGGGTCACCGTCGCACATCCGATAGGCCATGCCGAAAACCTTTTTCTGGTATCGCCGGACCAGCGCCTCCGCGGCCATGCCGTCGCCGCCCTGAACCCGGGCCGCGAGCTGGAGGTCCGAAAACCGCTCCGCGTTGTCTTCGCGGCCCGCCGGTCTCCTATCCGCGGTCGCTTTGCTCTTGGCCATTTTTTTGCCGTCCCATGCCCTTGATGACGGCGCCCCTCCTTTCATCCCGCGCTTTCCGCGGGCGCATCCGCCCGCTTGAATGCCGCCGTTTCGACAGATTTAGACGGGTAATTTGTGAAAAAGTTTACAGTAGATCGGAA
>JAABTM010000248.1 GCA_011389855.1 Desulfobacteraceae bacterium | reverse complement strand
TCGCGCCCGACGGCCGTCTGGACATGAAAAAATTGATGACGGCGTTTCAGGAATTTTTCCGGGAGCATTCCGAACACTGGGTGGAGCGCTTTGATTACAAGGAAGCCGGCCCCCACCTGCTGTTGCAGGCGTTTTTACAGCGCGTCGTCAACGCCGGCGGCCGCATCGACCGGGAATACGGTCTGGGGCGGAGACGGGCCGATCTGCTGGTGTCCTGGAAACATGAAAGGGGCGTTCAAAAGGTGGTGATCGAGTTGAAAATTCTTTACAAAAGCCTGGAACGGACGATGGAGGAAGGACTGGAACAGACGCTTGACTACATGGACAAATGCGGTGCGGACGAGGGGCATCTGGTGATTTTTGATCGGCGGGAGGGGCGGAAGTGGGAGGATAAGATTTTTCGGAAAGAGGAAAAACGCGATGGGACCGTCATTACGGTTTGGGGCATGTAAATTCGAGAAAAGGGGGCGATTGTGAAATACTTCAACACAGCCGGGCCGGTGAATTGCGACGAGCATTATTGCCTGCCGCCGATACAACGATTTGATTTGGAAGAAATAGAATATTTGATCGATCAGAAAAAATATTTCGTCCTCCACGCGCCCCGACAGACGGGGAAAACCTCGAGCCTGCTGGCGCTGATGGAACATCTCAACGCCGGGGAAAAATACCGCTGTCTATACGTCAACGTGGAGCCGGCCCAGGCGGCGCGGGAAAACGTGAAGGAAGCCATGAGCGCCGTGCTGAATGAAACGGCCTTTAACGCGTTTCATTATCTAAACGACGATTTCCTGAAAACGGAAAAAGACCGGATCATGGAAAGCAACGGGGCGTTTCTGGGGTTTCAGACCGCGTTGAGCCTCTGGGCCAAAAACAGCGAAAAGCCGCTGGTCTTGTTGATCGACGAAGTGGACGCCATGGTGGGCGACAGCCTGATTTCCCTGCTTCGGCAATTGCGGGCCGGATACCCCAAAAAACCCGCTTTGTTCCCTCAATCCATCATTCTGTGCGGGGTCCGGGACGTCCGGGACTACCGAATTCATTCGGATCGGGAAAAAACCGTGATCACCGGCGGCAGCGCCTTCAATGTCAAGGCCAAATCCCTTAGATTGGGGAATTTCAGCCCAAAAGAGGTTGCCGCGCTGCTCAAGCAACATGAAGACGAGACCGGTCAACTTTTTGAAGCCGAGGGGAAAGCGTTGATATGGGAATATTCCGCCGGGCAGCCCTGGCTCGTGAACGCTCTGGCCTACGAAGTTTGCTTTGAAATGAAGGAAGGCCGGGACCGGGGCGTTCCCATAACAAAAGAGATGATCGAAACGGCAAAGGAAAACCTGATTCTGCGGCGGGAAACCCATTTGGACCAATTGGCGGACAAGCTGAGGGAGGAGCGGGTCCGGCGAGTGATTTCTCCAATTTTGCAAGGTGTGGAGCGGCCCATGGACCTGCCGGACGACGACATCCAGTACGTTCGGGATTTGGGACTGCTCGCCCCGGAAGGCGTCTTAAAAATCGCCAATCCGATTTACGCGGAAGTCATTCCCCGGCAACTGACCTTTTCCACCCAGCAAACCATTCACCACGAGGCCGCGTGGTACAAATTGCCCGACGGGCGGCTGGACGCGAGCAAGCTCATGGCCGCGTTCCAGGATTTTTTTCGGGAGCATTCGGAACATTGGATCGAACGCTTTCAATACAAGGAAGCCGGCCCCCATTTGCTGTTGCAGGCGTTTTTGCAGCGGGTCGTCAACGCGGGCGGCCGCATCGACCGGGAATATGGATTGGGACGGAAACGGGCCGATCTGCTGGTGGTCTGGAAGCATGGGGCGGGCGTCCAGAAAGTCGTGATCGAGTTGAAAATCCTTTACAAAAGCCTGGAGCGGACGATTGAGGAAGGGCTGGAACAAACCGCCGACTACATGGACAAAAGCGGCGCCGACGAGGGGCATCTGGTGATTTTTGATCGGCGGGAGGGGCGGAAATGGGAGGATAAGATTTTTCAGAGGGACGAGCGGCTTGGGGGGAAGGTTGTTCGGGTTTGGGGGATGTGAAAGGGGAACACTGGATGATTCGGAACAAGTTCGGAGTACCGCCTCCATGCGGCGCTTGGCGGGTCAGGCGCTTGACCGCCTGAAGGCGCCGATTCGGCAATTCCTGGAAGACGCGATTTACATCTTGAAAAAAGTCGCCCAAGACCGGTAAAACAACCACTAACCGGCCGCCGCTTTCACGCGGCGGCCCTGTTTTGCGGAAATCGACATGCCCCAATCAGAAAACAACTTTACGATTCACGTCGATGATCGCATCCTTTCCGCTCCATTCGGCGAATCGCTGATCGCGGCCCTGGCCTCGGCGGGGATTCTCCTGCGCGCCGACTGCGGGGGGATGGGACGGTGCGGCAAGTGCCGGGTGCGGGTCGGGGATAAGGAGACCGGCGGCGCCCATTCCGTCCTGGCGTGCGGGACGACCGTCGAGACCGATCTCCGGGTGGAGATCCCCGATGCGTCGCGGCTGGCCCCGGAGGTGCTGCAAAAGGACCGGCTGGCGCCCGTGGACGGCGTCCGGCTCCCCCTCTGCCGGGGCGATATTCCCAAAGACCACGATTGCGGACTGGCCGTGGACCTGGGCACCACCACCATCGCCCTCTATTTGTGCGATCTCGCCCGGGGAGGGGTGGCGGCCTCGGCCAGCATCAAGAATCCCCAGGCTGCGTACGGGGCCGACGTCATGAGCCGGATCAGCGCGGCGTCCGAACAGCCAGGGCGGGTCGCCCATCTCCAAGCGCTGGTGATCGACGCCGTCGAACAGGTGGCCGGGGTGCTGTGCCGATCCGTGGGCGCCGCGCCGGATCGGATCCGGAAAATGACGGTGGTGGGCAATCCGACCATGGCCCATCTCTTTGTCGGCCAGAGCCCCGCCCCGCTGGGCCTGTATCCGTATCAGCCGGCCTTTACGGCGGAAAACCGGATCATCGGGGGCGACCTGGGCTTCCGGTTTCTGAAAGACGCCGCGGTCCACACCTTGCCCCTGGTGTCGGGGTTCGTGGGCTCGGACGCCGTGGCCGCGGGTCTGGCCGTGGATCTGGAGGGCGCCGCCGACGGAACCATGCTGGTGGACGTGGGGACCAACGGGGAAGTGCTGCTCAAAGCGCCGGAGGGGATTCTGGCCGCTTCCTGCGCCACCGGACCGGCCTTCGAGGGGGCCGCCATTTCCCAGGGGATGCCGGCGGTCCGGGGGGCCATCGACGGCGTGACCATCACGGCGGACGCGGTCCGGTGGTCGGTCATCGGGGACGGATCGGACCGGCCCAGGGGCATCTGCGGGTCCGGGGTGCTGAGCGCGGCGGCGGCCATACTTTCCGCCGGCATCGCGGGACCAGACGGCCGTTTCCGGACGGATCCGCCTTCCCATCCCATGCTCCGGAAAAACGGCCCCAAGTGGGCGGTGGTCCTGGCGCCGGCCGAAGCGGCCGGTCCGGACGGCCCCATCCGCTTCACCCAGACCGATGTCCGGGCCGTCCAACTGGCCAAGGGCGCGCTGCGGACCGGCATCGACATCCTTTGCGAGGAAAGCGGCATCGATGCGCCTGAGCGTCTTTTGCTGGCCGGCGCCTTCGGCGCTTACATGGACAAGATGGACGCCCTGCGGATCGGCATGTTTCCTCCCATGGCCCCGGAGACCATCTCGGTGGCCGGCAACGCCGCCGGGATCGGGGCGGTGATGGCCCTCATCGACGACGAGGCCCGGAAAGCGGCGGCCGCCATGGCCTCGGCCATAAGGGTGGTGGATCTGGCGGCCCATCCGGGATTCCAGGAGCGGTTCGTGGCGGCCCTCTCCTTTCCCGAAGAAGGGCCGGCGGCGTCATGATCGTCTGGTGGCTCCAGCAGGTCGTCCTCACCCTCGTCGCCGGCTTTTTTCTGGTCTTCGGGGTTCAGATTCTCGTCGGCGCCTACCGCCTCGACGACCCCTTCACCTTCATCATGACCTTTTTCGCCTCGAACCTGATCATCCTCATCAGCCTGACCCTGCTCATCGGCTTCGTCTACCGGGCGTGGCGGGTGTACCGGGAATTGCGCCGGAACGGGCCGGGGGACGGCGAACCCTGATCACATCTTGAACCGCTTCACGATCTCCGACAGGTTGACGGCCATTTTGGCCAGTTCCTCGGCCGAGGCGTTGGTTTGGGAGGCCCCGCCGGCGGTCTGTTTGGCGGCGACGCTGACGCCCTGGATGTTCCTGGAAATGTCCTGGATGGCCGAGGCCGCTTCTTCCGCGTATCGGGCCACCTCCCGGACGCCTTTGGCCGTCTCGTCCACGTGGACGGCCACTTCTTTGGCCGTTTTGGCGGTCTCGTCGGTGGACCGGGCGATGTCGTCCACCAGGCCGGCGGATTCCTTGGCGTTGTCCGCCACTTCCTTGACGGTGGCGGCGTTGCCGGCCACGGTGCGGGAGATCTCATTGGCCGTGGCGGTCTGCTCCTCGGCCGAAGCGGCGATGGAGGCGTTGATGGACGCGATCTCGCCGATGATCTCGTTGATGTCGGCGATGGCCGACGCGGCCTCTTCGGTGCTCGCCTGGATCCGGTCGATCTGGTCGGCGATCTCGTCGGTGGCGTCGGCCGACTGGCGGGCCAGCTCCTTGACCTCCCCGGCCACCACGGCGAACCCCTTGCCGGCCTCCCCGGCGCCGGCCGCTTCGATGGCGGCGTTGAGGGCCAGCATGTTGGTCTGGTCGGCGATGTCCTTGATCATCCCCACCACCTTGCCGATCTGCCGGGAGGCCTCGGACAGGGCCTCGACCTTGGCGTTGACGTCCCCGGTCCGGACCTGGGCGTCCCGGGAGATGTCGCTGGCCTTGACCGTCTGGAGGGCCACGTCGTTGAGGGAAGCCGTCATCTCCTCGATGGCCGCGGCCACCCCGTGGATGCCGCCGGCGATCTCGTCGGAGGCCTTGGCCATCTGCTGGACATTGCCCGAGGTCTTCCGGGAGAACCCGACCATGTTCCCGAAGGTGGCGGACATCTCCTCGGTCATGGCCGCCACGCTGGCCACCGACGAGCTGGACTGCTCCGCCGACGCGGCCACCGTGCCCATGCTGGCTGTGACCTCTTCGGTGGCCGCCGCCACCGTGTCCGCCTGGCTGTTCATCTCCTCGGCCGAGGCCGCCATCTCGGTGGAGAGGGAGGACAACTCTTCCGAGGCGCTGGACAGGCTGTCGGCGGCGGACCGGAGTTCTTCCATGACGGTGCGGACAGCCGTCACCGACCCATTGAAGTCGCCGGCCATCTGACCGATCTCGTCGGCCCGGTGGATATCGACCGCGACTGTCAGGTCCCCCTGGCCGAACCGCCGGACGGCCGCCGCGATCCGCTCTATAAGCCCGGCGTAGCCCCCGGCCACGAGATACCCGATCACCCCAACCGCCAGCGCGATGACGGCGCCGATGCCGATGATCCAGCGCATCAGGGAAAAAACCGGCGCATAGGCCTCTTTGTAATCAATTTCGCTTACCAGGGCCCAGGCGATCTCCCCGAACCGGACCGGTTCGTAGGCGCTCAAGACGCGCTGGGATTGACCGGCCACCTCCACCTCGATGAGCCCCTCCCCCTTTTCACCCTTCAGGGCCTTCCGGACGCTGATGGTGTCGACCTTGAGGTTTTTGGAAAGAGACTGGGTCACGGTCATGGGCGTATGATCCAGAACGGAATCGGACCGGAGACGAAATTCGGAACCCACCAGGTAGCTGCCGCCGGTCCGTCCCATGCCGGCCCGGCCGGCCATGATCCGGTTGATCTCGTTGGCCCCCACCTGGAAGACGATGACGCCGATGAGGGCGTCGCCGTCCTGGATCGGCGCGCCCATAAACACCGAGGGCAGTCCGCCGCTGGGTTCGTAGGGGGCCATGTCCACCACGGCGGCCTCGCCGGTTCGGACCACCTTCCGCCAGACCGCCGCCAGTCCGGTATCCTTGTAGGAGCCGGTGCGCAGATTCGTCCCCAGGTCCTTTTCCCTGGCGCCCGAAAACATCACGTGGCCGTGGGCCGAGCAGACCAGAAAGATGTCGTGGAAGCCCGCCAGCTCCAGGTAATCCCGAAAAAAGGCGCCGTAGGCCTCCCAAATCCGCGTATAGTCCGGATGGTCGATGATATAGGCCTCGTCCGGGCCGATATCCATCTCTTCGTGATACTGGACCAGGGCGTCATAGAGGGTTCGGATCTCCTGTGTCTTCGCCAGGGAACGGGCGTTGTTCGACAGTAGTTCAAAATAGGAGGAGACCTGAAAGGATCGGTTTTCCCGGACCGATACCAGGGTCCGGAACGCCGCATCGGCCAGGGCGGTCCGGGACCGTAGGATGCTCACCGCGCCCAGGATGCCGAAGGGGATGAGACCGATGGCCAAAAATAGGAGCATCAGCTTGGATCGGATGGTGTTCAGTTTTGCCATGGCAGGTTCCTTTTGTCGGCGGTTAGCGGTTGTCCGCGACCGACGCCGGCTGAAAGCGGGCCTTCGCGGGTCGGATTAATTTTAGGTAGACTTTTTATCCGCGTCAATCCATTATTGAATGTTTGCAGGCGGACCGAAGGCCGCGCCGGCCCTCAAAGAGGGATTGTTCCGGTTTTCCGATGCTGATATGATGCCCATCAGGCCGGTGTATAACGGCCGCCATTTTTTTCCGGAGGAGAGTCTATGAAGCCACATGCCCATCGCCCCTTTTTTTTGCCGCCGCTCGTCGGTTCCGTCGCCTCTGTTCCGCCCATGCCCCCGTCCGCCCGCGCGGATCTGCTTGGATCCTTTTCGGAAAAGGCCTGATCCATGGCCCGAAACCTCGTCCGGTCCCGGACCATGTGGCAGGTGGCGGCGGCCTCGGTCTGCCGGCTCTTTCTCAACACGGCCCGCCGGTTCGTCTATCCGTTCGCTCCGGCCCTGAGCCGGGGCCTTGACGTCCCCCTGACGGCCATCACCCCCATCATCGCCGTCAACCAGATCACCAGCATTCTCAGCGTGGTCTTCGGTCCCATGGCGGACCGGTTCGGATACCGGCTCCTGTTTCTGTCGGGCCTGGGGGTCCTGGCGGCCGGGATGCTCATCGGCGGCCTGTTCCCCATGTACCTGACCGTCCTCCTGGCCCTGTTTCTGGCCGGGATGGGCAAGGCCATGTTCGACCCGTCCATCCTCGCCTATGTGGGGGAAAAGGTCCCCTTCGAGCGCCGGGGCGCGGCCATCGGCATTCTGGAGATGAGCTGGGCCGGCTCGTCCCTTCTCGGCATCCCCCTCATGGGGCTGCTCATCGCCAATTTCGGTTGGCGGTCGCCGTTTCTGGCGTTGGGCGTGCTGGGGCTGCTGGGGATCGCCCTCCTTGCGTGGCTCTTTCCGAAAAACGGGCCCCGGCGCGCGGCTGAAGGAGGGGACCGGCCCGGCATCTTCGCCTCCCTGGGCCTTCTGCGAAAAGACCCTCTGGCCCTGTCCGCCCTGGGCTTCGCCTTCCTCTTCAACGGGGCCAACGACGTCTTTTTCGTGGTCTATGGGGCGTGGCTTGAAAAGGATTTCGGATTGAGCATCGTGGCCCTGGGCATGGCCACCACCGTTATCGGGGCCGCGGAATTGATCGGCGAGGGGATGACCGCGGCCCTGGGTGATCGTTTCGGATTGAAACGCTCCTTAATGACGGGGGCGGCCATATCGGCCGCTTTCTACAGCCTGCTCCCCCTGCTGCAAGGCTCCCTGATCGCGGTCCTGTCGGGGATCTTCTGCCTGTTCGTGGCCGTCGAGTTCACCATCGTGGTGGGGCTTTCCTATTTCACCGAAATCCTCCCCGACGCCCGTGCCACCATGATGTCGGGCTATTTCGGGGCCGCCAGCGCCGGCCGGTTCTGCGGCGCCCTTCTGGGCGGATGGGCCTGGACCTTCTACGGCATCGCCGCCATCGGCGCGGCCACGGCCCTCAGATCGGAAGAGCGTCG
>JAABTM010000247.1 GCA_011389855.1 Desulfobacteraceae bacterium | reverse complement strand
GGCGCGGTCCCCGTTTGCCATTCCGGGCCCGCCGCATTGGGGTCCACTTCGAGCAGGTCGCCAGGGGTCACGGCGCCCGCGGCGGCGTATCTCCAACCCTCCGCGCCGTCCCGGAGGAAGGTTTCCGTGCGGGACGTGTTGCGGATGCCCCGCAACGCCATGTCGAAATACAGTGTCTCGTCATTGGCCGACGCGATATGCACCTCGGCCGCGATCACATTCTTTCCGCTGTTGAGCAGCGTGGGCGGCACAACCGTTTCCACGAACCCATCATCATCCACCCCCGACAGGGCAAAGGCGTCATGATCCACATAGCTGGCGTTGATGTTGCTCCGGAGCAACTCCTGCCCGTTGAGATACAGCACCACGCCGTCGTTTCGCCACACCTGGACCCGGACGCTCCGGTACGCCGTTGGATCGGACAGGTTGAAAACCTTCCGGAAATAATAGGTGGCCGGTTTTTCGGCCGCGTCGATGGCGACATTGTTCGGCCCGGCGTCGCTCCCGCCAAATCCGAGGGGAGCGGCCTGGGGATCAGCCCATCCCTCTTCCGTGAAGTCGGTTTCCTCGCGCCACCCCTCGCCCGGCGGTCCGGCCTTTTGATAATATTCCCACTTGGCCCCCCGCCCCAGCAAGACATCCTCCTCGGCGATGCCCCTCACCGCCATGTCAAAGCTCATGTCCGGAACCCGCCGGCTCATCTCGCTCACCGCATTGAGGGTGGCCGAACCGATCCAGAGCCCGGTGTAGGCGCCGGCGCCGGCCGTAGCCGCCAGGGCCAGGGTGCAGATACATACCGTCAAGATCATTCCATATCGTCTCATAATGCGTTCCTTTCCCATGTTGTGGATCGGTTATCCGTCTTTCCTGGCCGTTACCGGCACCAGCGCCCGAAACCCCTGGTTGTCCGTTATTTCAAGCACGGCTTCGTGCTCGCCCGGCTCCATCAATTCCCTTCGGATGGCGAAATATCTGTTGATTCGATCGCCGGCCTCGATCATCTCGGCGGGCATACTTTGCAAATCCCCCCATTGATAGCGCCCGCTGCCGGCATCATAAAAGCGATACGCCAGGGGGATGGTCCCGCTGTCGTAATTGAAGACAAGGTTGCGGGCCATGTCCGATGCGTTGACGATGGTCACCCCCAATTCCGGCAGGGTATCGCCAAAGCGCAGGCCGTCGTGCATGGGCAATATATAATAGAGGGCGCCCTGGAACTCCGACGCGCCGTCGCAGTAAATCCAGTATGCCTCGCCGGTTTTCACCTGGGCCTCGTCGAGGTTCTCGATCCGTTGCCATTCCCCCCCCGCGCCGAGCCGGTACACCGGCTGGCCGGCATGGGCCGGGGAACCGGCGAAATATTTCGCAAAGGTGGGCGGATTGCCCGGATCGACGTTCAGGCCGGTAAAATTGTAAGAATCGGCGGCCCAGTCGACGGGCGTGGCCGAAGGCTCGCCCGTCAGGGTCAGGGTCTTGGCCTCCCGCATCCGGATCAGGAAGGCCCTGTTGGCGAAGATGGCGTACAGGTTGGTCAGATACGCCGGCTGCCGGCCCTCCGGAAAAAAGGAATGCCACCCGGCCGTATTCCACTCCTCCTCGGCCGGATCGACGATGAACTCCACCGCGTCGCCGTCATGAAAATACGTCCAGACGCTTTCCACGCTGTCGATGATGGGCGCGAAAACGTCCGCGGGCTTGCGCGGGTCCGGCTGCACCGTTATGTAAACGGCGTTCCATCCGGCCTGGAGTTCCAGGGTCTGGGTAATCTGGGCGGTCGCCAGAACGGGGATGGCGAGCAGAACCACCAACATCCCCGCCAACAGCCATAACCTGCGACAAATTGGGTGTGCCATGGGAAACCTCCTGGTCGTGCTTGCCCCGGCGACGCCGGGGCGGTTTATGATCCGATGATACTGATTTTCAAATACTTGAATGGAAACGCGCTGCTTTCACCGATAAAAACGTCCACTGACGGTTAGTTCCCCTATATCAGGCGGCAGGGGGCAACGAAGGTTACAGTTGGGGTTACAGTTTGAAAAAATTTTCAAAAATATTTAGGAACCGTGGGTGCGAATCAGCCCGTCACCGCTTCAATGACGCGAAAATCCACCCCCGAAACATCGCACCCTCAACGCCCCAAGCAAATCACCTGCTCATCCCAGGCGTCCCCTATCAATCCGGAAGCATCATAGGAACCTTTCGTTTTCAGACAATTATCCTGGATATAGAGGCAGTTCTCCACCGTTTGGTACGGGGCTTCAGCCGAATCGCAGAACTCGCTTTCGGAAATATCCCGGCTGCCGCCGATGTCCCTATCGCTGGCGAGGTTGAACTTTGCCTTGCCCTCGTAATCCACGACGCCGCCCCGGCATATAGCGCCATGAAAGGTGACGCGGTCGTTGCTGAATTCAAAGCTCTGGCAGGGCGGATCGGTCAACGGGTTCGATTGGCTCGCCCGCCGCAGGGCGTAAACGGCATCCGCTGGCCCCACCTTTTTATCGCCGCTCACGTCCAGCCAGCCGGCGATGGGGAACGCCTTGATCTGGTGCGCCGGCGTGAGCCCGACGCTGATTTGCAGGGCCATGAGCGCCTCCCGCAATCCCATCCGCATCTTCGGCGATTCCCAGGCCCCGATGTCCCAAATGCCGAACCGGAGCTTGCCGCACTGGTCCCTGGCCGGCGCATCCTCGTATGTGCCGGCGTCGATGGCCGGGCTGTTTTCACCGAGTGCGTGGACCATGGGGCCGCCGGCGCAGGCGCTCAGGGGTTCCAGCAGGGGGTCTGCCGTCATATCGGTGGGGCCGGGCGTCAGAGCGTTCCAGTCATTTGCCATGTTATAGCCGGCGGAGGTGATGACGCCGTCCGTCGTTCTGAAATTGCTTTTGCCCAGCGGGCCGTTGCCGGACACGATGGTGTTTTTCAGCGTTATCTCGCCGTTATCGACCAAGATGCCGGCGATCACCTCCGTATTGGACGCCACGGTGCAATTGGTCAGGGTCATGGCGGGCGATTCGAGGCTCAGGTCGATGGCGCCGCTTTTCTCGGAAGTGGCGTTGTTTCCGGATAGGGTGCAGTTGACGAGGGTCGCCGCGGCGTCATTCCCGAAATTGGCCAGGGCCCCGCCGTAAGCGGCCGCGTTGCCGCTCAGAACGCAGCCTGTCATTGTCACCTGGCCTCTCTGATTATACATCCCGCCGCCCTGGCCGCCGGCGTCCGGTCCGGCCGAATTGTTCGAAATGTCGCAGAAATTCAGGGTCAACTGACTCCTGTTGGTGATGGCGCCCCCGTTCTCCTCGGATTGGTTGCCGGAAAAAACGCAGTTGTTCAAGTCAGCATCCGCGGGATCGCCATCATGGCCAACATTCAGAAGGGCGGCCCCGGTTTTAAAGCCTTCGCCGGCCTCCGCCCTGTTGTTCGAAAACTCGCAGCCATCCATCAGCAGCACGCCCCTGTTTCCCAGCCCGCCGCCTTGAGAGCAGACATTGCCGGAAAAAGAACTGTTGGTGATGGTGCAATATCCCCTGGATTCAGTGTCGCTGGCGTAATCGTTATAAATGCCCCCTCCCTGCGAGGATGCATGATTGCCGGAAAAAGCGGCGCCGCTGACGTACAGATGGGCGCCGTGCTCGTTGGATATCGCGCCCCCGTAGTCCGCGCTGTTGCCGGACCATGCGCCGCCTTTGAGATTCAGTACGCCAAGATTGACGCATCCCCCTCCATACTTTGTTGCTTCATTGTCCCTGACAACGCAATCGGTGAGGGTTGCGTTGCCCGTTACACCGTATTTATCGTTCGCAATGCCGCCGCCCGACCTGGATGACACATTTTCAAAAACCTCGCATTGTTCCATGGTCAGGATCCCGAGATTATAAACGCCGGCCGCGCCTTCGGCCTGGTTTCCGGATATTTCACATTTTGTCAGGTTGCTGACGGTTCGCTCGTCGGTGTCGGCATCCTTCGAGTAGATGCCCCCGCCCGTTACCGTCGCCTGGTTGTTCGTGATTCGGCAGTCGATCATCGTCAGGGCGGCGCCGACCTCATTGAAGATGGCGCCGCCGAACTCGGCGCTGTTGCTGGAAAGCTCGCACCCTTCGAGGGTCAGATTGGCATTGTTGTAGATGCCGCCTCCCTCGCTTTTGCCGCCCGCATCGCCGTTGACAATTTTAAGATTTCGCAGGGTGGCCTCCGCGCTAACAGAGAAAACCCTGTGGGCATTGCCTCCGTCGATGGTGATATCGCGTCCGGTGGCGTCGATGGTCACGCTTTTGTTTATGCTAAGGCTCTGCTCAATTGTAATGGTGAAGTCCCCATCAAATTCAATCACATCACTTATCGAAAACGAACTCAGGCAGTGTCGGAGCGTTCCTGATTTCGGTATTATGCCAAAAATGTCGTAGCCGTCATCTCCGTTCGCAACGGTGCAGGTGGCCGCCCCGGCACCCGAAACCAGCGGTCCGGCGGCAAGAATGGACATCAGTGCGCACATCATTGATAAAGCGACTCTTTTCATGGGATTTCCTCCTAATTTTTTTACCGGTTCGTTCCAGCGCCCAATCCAACAGCCGGGGACCGGCGCGGATGCCGTGTCGCTTTTATGCTGTTGTCATTATTGGGGCCGCCTCCGGCCGCCGACGACGGCGGCAACCGCCCTTTTGGCTATTTGGGCCTATTCGTATAACGGAACCGGGTGTAATAAAGGTTACAGTCGGGGTTACAGTTTAACTTTTTTGAAAAAAAATTAGGGGCGGACCAAATCCCACAACCTGAAAACATCGACCCGGCAGAGGCGTGGGACCGGTGAGAGACGCCATGACCGCCGGGCGTCAAGATTCTGGACAGGGGAAAACGGTGGATTTTAAGTGGTGGAAATGGTAGTTATAGAGGATGAGGCCGCCGCGAATCGCCCTGAAGCCGGACCGGATCAAGGGGTTTTGAGTATATAAAAGAAAATGCGAAACCGATGCCGAATATATCCCACGACCAAAACTTTAAAAACCTGGTTCTCGATTTCCCCGTTGAAACACTCCAATGGGTCCTTCCGGAGGCCATCGAACGCCTCGGCCCCGTCGAAAAAGTCGAGTTCACACGCCAGGAGCCCAAAAAACGCAAGCTCTCGGACTCCCATTTGGCCTTGGATGTGCCCATCCTGTTCACCTTCCGGGGCGGCCAAAAGCTGCTTTTATGGCTGTTGGAGTTCCAGGAGGACAAAGCCAAGTTTTCGATTTACAAGCTCTTGCACTATGCCGCCGACGAGATGGAGGCCCATCCGGATGCGATCGTCGCGCCCACCGTCATCTTCACGGACCGCCGGCGATGGCGAAAGGACGTGCCGCGAAACCTGGAGTCCCGGCTCGGTGATCGCCTGCTGCTGCATTTCAAATACATCTTCTTGAAATTGTTCGACTACGATGCCAGGGATTTTTTCGAGACCCGCAATCCGGTAGTCAAGATTCTGCTTCCCAAGATGAACTACGCCCCGGAGGAACGCTGGGAGGTGATCCGACAGGCCTACATCGGCCTGTTCGAGCTGGCCTCGATTCAATTATTTTTGAAATATACAGATTTTATCGACATTTACGCCGAGGTAAGCGAGCATGAGCGTGAACGCGTTATCGATGAGATTCAGGATCGGGAGGAAACGGTTATGATTAAACAGATTTTGATGGAAGAAGGGTGGAAGGAAGGACGGCAGGAAGCCAGCTTCAGCCTGCTGAGTCGTCTGCTGACGAAAAAATTTCAACTTTCGCAGGATCAGATCGGGATGCTGGATGGCCTTCGGCCCGAGGACATGTTCGATCTGGGAGAATTCATGCTGGAATGCGACAGCTTCGAGGAAATCGAAAAATGGATTCAGCGGCGCAAGGCCGGCAATTTGTCGTGAAATCCCGGCCTTGATCATCGTCTCGGCCATTTTGGGGCGAACACAAGGATCGCCCCTACCGAAACCAACGGGTTGCGCCGTAGGGGCGATCCTTGTGATCGCCCTTTTTGGCCGGAATTTTGATCAAGGCCAAAATATCAGCGTCCCATTGACGACATGAAAATCCTGGAGAAACCGCGCCCGGAAGACCGGCTTGAGTTGGCGGGATTGCAAGTCCGGCGATTATTCATCAATTGGTACAATTCCACTATCAGGCAAATTAAGATAATATAAATAATTTGGAATAATATGCTCCCTGGCGGTATTGTTAAGAAGTTTTTCCAATTTAATTCTTAATCTGTCTCCATTATCATCTCTCCTTGTCGCAAAACTTGCAGCGATATCTTTAGTTGCTAATTGATAATAAATATTTTTAATCCTTAATTTATTTATTGTGGTCATTACCGAAGCGCGATCAAATACAATAACGTCGATTCTATCTTTCTCAAGCATTTTTACCAATCTTTCCAAGGTGGATGTTACGCAACTGGTTGTTGGAATGTTAAACATTTGAGAGATAAATTGTTCATTGCCAACGGGTATTCCAACTTTTTCATAGGATCCCAATTTTTTATTATTGAGTTTGGTTTTATCCGTTCCGAAACTATCAATAACAACATCTATTCTCCAGTTTATTTCCTGAGCATATTTATAAAATGAATGGGTTTCTTTCTGGTATGGGGTATGTCCAATCATGTCCAATCGTCCAAGATGCAATTCTTTTTTAGCACGATTGTATGGCATTATCTGGATGTTAAATTTTAAATCAGATTTTTTTTCAAGAGCGCGAAGGATTTCAACACTGTAACCTTTGGCATTTTCGGTAATCAGAGGCGGCAAAGGCTCCAAACCAACATTTACCGTTTCAGCATAAATCGGTTTAATCCCAAAAACAATCAATGTTAATGCGATAAGCAGTCTTCTTATCATTTGAGTCTCCTCCCGTTTCATGTTTAAAAACACGTGTTCCGCAGTTGAAAAAGATCGAGAACGCCGCATGGGGCCGAAAGCACGGCTGCGGGGGAATGAATTCCCACGCTATTACTCGAGGTTCAAGTTTTTTCTTGTTGACTGAATTTGTTGACGTTTTTACAACAGGCAACTCCACAGCCCTGTCTATAAATTCAAGATTTTATAATTATACAGCCTTAAAAACAGGATTGAAAGCTCAAACTTTTAACACGTTGAAAACACATGTATTTTAAAGTTAAGCGCAAAAAACTTGAACATCGAATATTATGTGTCGTCCCTACAGGACTGGAATTGCTTAAAAATATTCACTCCCGCGCGGCCGGCGGTGAGCGATTCCTTGAAGTTGCCTTGTTGGGATATTCATTTCCGTAATTCACCTAAGATTACAGTTTGGGTTACAGTTCAGCGTTTATTAAAAAATTTATGGCCGGGGTCACAAAATCCCTCCCGTTTGGGCGAGCTGGACGAGTTTCGGGTCGGGGTCGAAGCCAAGCTCTTTTTTGAATTTTTCGGCGGCGGCGTCGAACACCGCCCGGGCCTTGCCCGGCTGATCCAAATCGAGATGGGCCCGAATCAGGAGGGCGTAGAGGTCGGCGTCGAGGCCGACTTTTTCCAGGGCGGTTTCCAGCGCCGCCGCCGCCTCTTCGGCCCGGGCCATGCGCAGGAGCCGTTCCCCCATCAGCGCGACGCCCTCGGCGTATTCGGACCGGAGCTTTCGTCGATGGGCCGCCACCCAGTCGGCGCTCCGGTCCCCCGGCAGGAAGTCGCCTTTGTAGAGGTCGATGGCGTTTTGGAGGTTTTCCACATCCATGTCGGTCTCCCGGCCCTGATCGAGCCATTCCCGGAACCGTAAAACATCCACCCGGCAGAGGCGCGGGTCCAGCGAGAGCCGCCTGTCCCGCGCCCGGATCCAGGGCAATGGCGTCTCTCCTTTTCGGCATCCGAGTCGTCGCAGCCGGGAGAGGGTCGCCTTCAGATTCCTCGCGGCCTGGTCCCCGTCGGACTCGGGCCAGAGGGCGTCCATGATCCGGTCGGACGACGCCTCGGGGCCGCCGAAGACGACCAGGGCCTTGAGCAGCTCCTTGGTTTTCCGGCCCCGCCACCCGTGGCCGTCGGTGACGGCGCCGTT
>JAABTM010000541.1 GCA_011389855.1 Desulfobacteraceae bacterium | reverse complement strand
CAGACTGTTTGACAACATAGAAGGCTGTTCTATAGAGAAGCGGACGCACCCAACGGTTCGATGGCGTCGAATAGCGCCTGCAAGTTTCGCCGAATGCCCATTTCCTACAGTCGGACGCAAACAATCTTCATCCAGGATGCTCGGATCTCCGGGTACAGGGCGAATACTCCGGCTTCCACCTCTTTTTGGCCCAGCGAGCGCTGCATTCGGAGTAAACCAGGCGTCGCCGCGGCGCGGCCGCCATCTTCGGAAGGGCGGACCACTTCCATGGCCACAAAAGGGCTCCATTTTTTCAGCAAGCGAAACGGCAGAGGGTCGGATCAGCTCGATCAATAGCGGAGAGGGCTTTCTCAATGGCTTTTCCCCGTCCACGGACCTGCCTCGCCCAAGCCAAAAACCTCGGAGGTGAGCCAAGAGGAAACGTCGCCGCGGGTCCACCAGGTCATCCTGGCCACTCTAACCTCGCCTTCAATCAGGTCAAACACGGTGAGCGCGTCTTCCCGAGGGTTAAAAATGGGCTCCACGGACGCGAGGACCAGCGGGGCATGGGTGCTTGCAATGAACTGAACCCGGGTGAAGAGCTGTAGTTTTTCAAGGACCTTCATCAGCGCCGGGACAAGGCGTCTTTGCCATTGCGGGTGAAGGTGGGACCCCAGTTCGTCAAAAAGAAAAACCATTTGCTTTGTTGGCTTCTGTTTGGTTATTTTAGCGGCTTCCCTGTTCTCGCTCCACATCCAGACAAGCAGATAGGCGATGCTGAGCACCCGCCTGCATCCCGATGACGCATGCGTCACCGGCACCCGCCCGTAGGGCATGTTGATGGTGGGAATCTCCTTGATGAGACCGTTGCATAATTGTTTCCCGCCTCTTTTGAGGCCGCCCCAGACATCTTGTGCTTTGAAAATAAAAGGGGCGGCTTTTTTCAGGGGTTCAAAAAGGCAGATGCCGCCATCTGTTCGGCCATACAGGACCGTGACATCCTCCAGAGCGCTTTTCGGCGGCGGATCCCATGTCTGCTTTTCAAATGAGAACTTGGATTCAAGGGGCGCGCTGGATTGATACTGCTCAAAGCCGATGGATGGGATATCGTTATTGTTCAGCTCCGGGTCGGGCAGCGCCTGTTGATCCGCCCATTTTCGGGTGAGAACCCACCACGCGACATCAAGGATAAAAGTTTTGCCCAACCCGTTGTCCCCGGTCAATAGGTTAAGCCTGGGCGTAAAGTCCACCTTCATGCGCCGTGACGGCCCCACATTTTTTAGATCAATCGTCTTCAGCATGGCAGCTCCCGCTTTCGGAAACTCGTTCCGATTTTGAATTGTTATCGCTGGTTTTCCCTTATGTTTCATTGAGTTATTATCTTTCGATTTTCTCTTTATCGGGGGGAACAGTTTCACGCATTTTCTCGTTTTTCAAATTCGGCAGACATTGTCTGCCGAGTTGCATATTCCAGAAGGTCCGCCCATATCGGGCGCCCGGATTCGCCAGACACTGTCTGACCAATCTCCAGGTTCCGCGCCCGTTCGTCATCAAATCCTTCGATGCGCTCGGAAAACCGCAATGTAAAAATTTTAATCAGCATGGCCTACGGGGTCGCCCCGCTCCGTCGCGGCCCTGCCCGGCTGCTTCGCTCGCACGGGCAGGGCCGCGACTCCGCTCCTGCAAAGGGTAAAAGGGTAAAAGGGCTCAGGGCAACGACCTCGCGAGGCGGAAGCCCAGGTAGTCGACGCGGTAGCCGGGGTCGAACCTGTCGCGGGACGCCGACCGGCAGTCCCCGGCGACGTCGCCCCAGGACCCGCCACGAAAGACCCGGTCCGAGCCATCAGGGGGGCCGACAGGGTCTTCAACAGGGCCTTGTGGGTACGCCCCGAACCAATCCTGGCACCACTCAACGACATTCCCATGCATATCATAAAGGCCCCATGAATTGGGTTCTTTCTGACCTACCGGGTGGAGTTGCCGATCCGAATTTTGACCATACCACCCTGCCCTGTCCAGATCTTCATCCGAGTCCCCCGTGTAAAATCTCGTGGTCGTCCCCGCCCGGCAAGCGTATTCCCACTCCGCCTCGGTCGGCAGCCGCAACCCGGCCCATGCCGCGAACCGCCGCGCATCGTCCCAGCTTACCCCAACCACCGGCTGCCGGGGCTGATTGAATTTCCGGTCGCTCCAGTATTTCGGCTCACCCGCATCCGGATTTTCCGCCAGAAACCGCCCGTATTCCTCATTGGTCACGGGATAGCGGCCCAGGTAGAAACCGGTGATGCGGACTTCGTGCAACGGGCTTTCATTATCGAAGCGGCCTTCCTCCGTTTCCGGCGAGCCC
>JAABTM010000540.1 GCA_011389855.1 Desulfobacteraceae bacterium | reverse complement strand
ACAGCCCAAGGTATCCCGATACGAGATAATTCTGCCCATTCTACGCAACAATTGCACTCAATACCTCCGCCAACAGGACAAATTCGCGTCGACCCGTGATTTCATCTACCCACATATTCTGCGGAACGCCTTTTCAAAAGGGGTTACGCCAGGGACTCCGCGGTCTTGCGGAACACCGACGCGAACTGTTCGATGACTTCCGGCCGGTCGTGTTTGAACCAGGGAACGGAAAAGGCGATCTCCCGGATCGATTCGCTGACCGGCAAGCTTCCGGCGCCCTGGCGCACATCGCGCTGCCCGAAGGCGATCACGGTCGGTGTCCCCTGATGGAAAATGTCGGCCTCGTGAAACAGGGGATGGGTATGGAGCGGAAAGTTTGCGCCGGAAATACAGGCGGCCACCCCTTCCGCCCGCACCGCCTCGCAGAAGCGTTCGCAGGAAACCCCGCCAAGCTCCTCGGCCCTGTAGAGCCCCCTTGCATTGTACCAGCCTCCCATGGTGGAGTCCGGCCATGAATCCGGTCGGTGGGCGTAAAGACCCGGAACCCCCTCGAGAAGGTCCCAGAAGCGGTTCATGGCGCGTTGAATTTCCACAATACGTTCGGGATAATACTTCAGTTGAACCCGTCCCATGGCCGCGGCCATCTGGTTTAGGCGATGCTTGAACCCCCCGATCGGCACGCCCGCGAACCGGGCCAGGTCCCGGTTCGAAATCGCGTTTCCCGCCCGCGCGTAGCGGCTGGGCCCGCCGGTCCGTTCGTAATGACCGTAGGCGATGGCACGTTCGTACAGGTTCGTATCGTTCGTCACCAGCATGCCCCCTTCGCCGATCGCGAGACTCTTGCCGGTCATCAGGCTCATGGCGCCGACATCCCCGAACGTGCCCGTCATGCGCCCCTTGTACAGGGCTCCCTGGGCATGGCTGGCATCCTCGATGACTTTTACCCCGTGACGCCGGGCGATGGGCAGAATCCGGTCCATGTCCGCCGGATGCCCGGCGTAATGCACCACCACGATGGCACGGGTTTTCGGCCCGATCCGGTGCTCGATATCCTCCGGGTCGATGCACAGGGTATCGCGTTCGATATCGGCGAAATTCACGGTGGCCCCCAAGTGCAGGGCCCCCGCGCAGGAGGCCCAGTAGGTCATGGAAGGACAGATGATCTCGTCCCCGGCACCCACGCCGCAGGCCCAGAAGGCCGTCAGCAGGGCGCTGGTTCCGTTTGGAAAGCTCAAGGCATGCCGGCGGCCGATCCACTGCGCAAATTCCTGCTCGAATTTCTGCGCGATATCGTTGCCGGACATGGCCCGCGAGCGCAGGACCTCCAGAACAGCTTCCTCGTCCTCCCGGGTAAGAATCGGCCAATCGAAGATGTCCCCGGGATCGACGGTGCCCACCGTCGATCCGCCGGTTGCCGCGCGGGTCGCATCAGGGGACAGAGGGTTTGAAGGGGACTTTTTCATCGGAATCTCCTTTTGACAGAACCATCCTTGGTGAATCTTTTGGCGCCACCCGGTCAGACTTACGTCAGTTCCACCACCGCGCCGTTGCTCCGGCGGCTGGTGTTGGCGGCATCGATAATTCGAACCACCTCCAGCATTTCATCCCGGGGAATTTCTGAACGTCCTTGCGGAAGGCTGCGAAGAATGGCCTCGAGCAAACCCGCGTAATAGGGACGTTCATTCCTGTGGATGTCCACAAACTGCATTCCGTCCGGACGATGCAGGGTGATCCCGAATTGACCATGGAGATGGCGCAAGCCGTGAATTGAAGCCATCCGGCCATCGCCCCACTCGCAGGCGACCAGCTCATGATCCCGGGTTTCCGAGACGCGGACCGACCGGCATCCGGCACCCAGGGCGGCGACCAGCATTTCGACCGTGTGAATGCCGTACCAGTACAACCCCTCGAACGGGGGCAGGAAATGCATGGGGCCGAAGGCGTCACACCCGGCGATCTCCCCTTCCCCGGAATTCCCCAGAGCCGTCCGGAAGTTGTCGGCATACCGTAGCGCCGAACAACTCATCACGGGGATCTTGGACCGATCGGCCAAGTCCAGGATGGCTTCCGCCTCGCCCGGGTCCACGGTCAGCGGCTTGTCGATGAAGACCGGCTTGCCATAGGGAGCCACTTTCTCGAAAAGCGCCTTGTGGATCCGTCCATCGATCGTTTCGATGAAAACCAGATCAGACGCCTCGGCCACCGCTTCCGGAGAGTCGTACAGCGCCACGCCAAATTCATCGCGCAGGGTGGCGGTAAAGCCCTCCACGCGCGATATGCTCTGTTCGACATCCGGCGATCCCCCCGGGTAGGCCGCCAGCACCTTGCCACCC
>JAABTM010000246.1 GCA_011389855.1 Desulfobacteraceae bacterium | reverse complement strand
GAATCAGGATATCCAGGATGGGGAAGGATGGTCAGGATGTTGGCCCCCATCCTGGCCATCCTTTTTTTATCCTGACCATCCTGATTCAAATTTTTAATGACAACCCAATTTGTCACCTACTGCGCGGCCTGGAGTCCAAACTGGCTGGCGTGCATTTTGCCAGAAATCGCCGCAGTTTGTGGACGGCAAGTTGGATTAACGATATATCCATTTGATTTTTATAGATAATTTGTTGATATGAATTTCGATCTGGTGTTTTACAGCGGCCTCCTGAACGAGATCAAAGATCGAATCCGTCAGGCCCAGATAAAAGCGACTGTTTCCGCCAATGCGGAAATGACGCTGATGTACTGGGACATTGGAAGGATGATTCATCAACGGCAACAGATGGAAGGATGGGGCGCCGGAATCATTCCCAGGCTGGCCAGGGACATTCGCAATGAGCTGCCCGAAGTAAAGGGGTTTTCCGAGCGAAATATCGGCTACATGGTTCGATTTTTTCGTGAGTACGGGGATCCCCCAAATTTGCAACAGGCCGTTGCAAATTTGCCGGGATCGCCCGCCGAGGAGAGCCATTATCCAAATCCGCGGCTGCACGGTGCAAATTGCCAATCCGCGTCATCATTATCAAGGTGAATTATGGACCAAATACGGGCTGAAGAAGACAGGAACAATTTGAAATCGGGGAAGGTTAAAAGCGGCGGCGTTCAAGACCTTTATGAAGACCTTGAAGGTGATGACGCCGCCAAGGCATTGTTAAGACAAGGCCGTCGAAGCCATGAACAAACTTAGGGGAACAGGCAACGGAAACCTTGTTTCGGCGCTTTTAAGGGAACGGAAAACCGATGCGGCGCACTGAGATTGTCAGATGCCACTGCATCGACCCCACCGGCTTTCACCTGCTCATCGACGGAACAGAATATTTCGTCCCCTTTGAAGATTACCCCCGCTTCAAGCAAGCCAAACTCTCTGAAATCTTCAACATGCAACGCCTTTCCCCCGACCAGTTCCACTGGCCGGACCTGAACATTGACATCGAACTCGACGCGCTGAAAGCGCCGGAAAAGTACCCGCCGGTTTGGAAAGATTAGAAAAGGCTCCCCCATCATGCCCTCAGAATACATTCAAAACGCCCTGAACCACGCCGTCTATGAAATTTTCTCGGCAGACGGCGTTTACGCCACTGCGCCCCAACGATGGCTTGCCGCCAATATTTGAGGGAAGCGCTTGAAAGGCGCGGATGTCTTGAACTGTGATTTCCGTATGATTTTTATGATGAGCATGATGATGGCCGGCGATCATGGGCGTCATTTTAATCACGCGAATCACAGTTCAGACTGGCTGAAGCTCAGATTATCCTGATGTTCAGGATTCCGCTCCCCATCCCGGCCATCCTTTTTTTATCCTGACCATCCTGATTCAAACACCCCCCATCACGCGCTTCCAAATTTGTCGGACTTTTTCAACCCTTCCACCTCATGGACCTCCAGGCCCGTCGCCTCGGCGATCTGATCCACCGAGAGCAGGTTCATTTTCAACAACCGGAGGGCGGTCTGTTTTCTTCCTTTCTTTTCGCCTTCCCTCCTGGCCGCGTTCAAACTCGAAACTTCGTCTTTCAAGGCCCTTTCTCGTCTTTCGGCCAGCTCGCGGGTCTTTTCATCCGCGCTCAGGGCTTTCAGCCCGTCGTAGGCCCTGTGGATCATGGGATTTTGGTAATTTTCTTGCATTTCATCCTCTCCTTCCTCGTTGGCGCGATTGAAAAACCGCAGCCATTCCACAAGATCGTCGTTTTGTTTTTCGGTCGCAATCCGCTCAATGGCGGGCAGGTCGAAAACATGCAGCGACAGGTCGTCGTTAAACTCAACATCCGGATGGCGAACGTCCCGAAGCGCGAAGCGATAATGGAAATCGTCGGCGCCCGAATCGGGAAACGGGGAATAGTCCAGAAAATGGATTCCGACAACCGGGTGTAGGTCAAGATAGTCTTGCCCAGCTTTCAATTGGTCGCCGTACATTTTGCACAGATAGTAAAGCGTCCGCTTGGGATAGTTTTCGTATTTTCGGACCTGCATCTCAATATCGTGTTCCCGTCCAACGTCGTCAACGGCCCGGACGTCCAGAACAATGAACTTCTTTTCGATCTCTTCCGGCAAAATCTCCGGGTTTTTGACCTCGACGGAGGCAATTCGACCGCCGCCCCTCAGCCCAAGAACATTGTTGAGCAGGTCTTTCAAAATCTCAACGTCCCGGGTGAACAAGATTCTGAACACAAAATCGATTTTTAGACTCAGCAATGGTTTCATGGAAAAATTTCCCGCTGATTTTTGGCGGTTTTGCCGCCACTTGCCAACGCCCACGACAAATGTTGATGTCAATGATAGCCTCTTGCGCTGTCATTTTCAATTTCATTTTTTTATGAGGTTGCGCCGGAGGGGCGATCCTTGTGATCGCCCTTTTTGGCCGGGATTTTGATCGAGGCCAACATGTTGCTTGCCGGTGCGGGAAAAAACAACCTGGATCACAACCTCACCGCTCCAATATCGCCCTCGCCGGAATCAACCCCGTGGCCGACGCCGACACGATGTTCCCCGCCACGCCGGGGCCGTCGCCCGCCACCCACATGCCCCGGATTTTCGTCTCCAGCCGCTCGTCGGTTTCCACCTGGGTGGCGAAAAATTTGATCTCCGGGGCGTAGAGGAGCGTCTCGTCGTTGGAGACGCCCGGCACCACCAGGTTGAGTTTTTCCAGGCCCTCGATGAGGTTGGTCAGTATCCGTTCCGGCAGGGCCATGGCGATGTCGCCGCAGACCACGTTTTTCAGCGTCGGTTCGATGTAGCCTTTCCGGACCCGGTTCCAGGTGGACCGCCGGCCCCGCTTGAGGTCGCCGAACCGTTGCAGGATCGGCCGCCCCCCGCCGATCAGCGACGCCAGGTTGCCGATGGCCTCGCCGTAGGCCTGGTTGTCCGTCACCGGTTCGGTCAGCACCACCTTGGAGAGGAACGCAAAGTTGGTGTTTTCCGATTTCCGCTCCCGGTAGGCGTGGCCGTTGACGCAGACAAAGGTCCGGTAGTTCTCCTGGGAGACGAATCCGCCCTGGTTGGTGCAAAACGTCCGAGTGCTGTCGTCGTATTTCTGGGTCTGAATGAAAAACGTCGGATCATAGATGATGTCGCACAGATCCTGCATGATCTCGTTGTGGACCTCCACCCGAACCCCCACCTCGATGCCCCGGTGGGACAAACCGATGCCGTTTTTTTCGGCGACCCGGGCCACCCAGTCCGCCCCCACGCGGCCCGGCGCCAGGATGACGTTGTCCGCCAGATGGGTCCCCTTGTCGGTCGTCACCCCTTTGACGACGCCGTCCGCCACCAGCACGTCCAGCACGTCCTCGGATGTCTTGAACGTCACCCCCTTTTCGACGATGTACTCGGCCATCCGGGCGATATATCCCGGCAGGGAATCGCTGCCCAGGTGCTTCTGCTTGATGATGAGCAGATCCACGCCGAACCGCTTGGCCATCTTCCGAATCTCCCGGGCCTTTTCCATGTCGGTGGGGTAGACGGGGCCGTCCATGCCGAACCGGTTAAAAATCGCTTCGGTCTCGTCGATGAGCGTTCTGGCGTCGGCCCGGGGCATGAACTGGGTGAGATCGGTCTTGCCCAGCTTGTGGATGTAGTTGAGCTTGCCGTCCGAAAAGAGCCCGGCCCCGCCGATGCCGCAAAGGATGTTGCACGGCGAGCAGTGGACGCAGTCGTTTTCCGTGCTGATGGGGCATTTGCGCTTCAGGGGCGCCCTGCCCTTTTCGATGAGCAGCACCCGTTTGTCCGAATGCTCGCACAGATAATAGGCGGCGAAAAGCCCCGCGGGTCCGCCGCCCACGATGATCACATCATACGCTGTTTCTTTTTCAGGCGCATCCATAAGCGACCCGTTTCCTTTTCCGGCCGTTGTCCTGGTTATGACGTCAACCGGGCCAGAACGGACCGGGCGACGGACGACGGATCATGAAATACCGAGGGACGCTGGGCGGTCTCCCTGCATGCCGATTCAGCGAATCGGGTATCCACGAATTTTTCCAGGTCGATAATGGATCCGTAGCCCATTTTATCCACCATGTGCCGCTGAATCCGGTCGAGGTCCGTCAACACCGGAAAAAGATTGTCGGTCTGGATGCCGTGGGGTTCGGTCAACACGCTCTCCAGCACCGGCTGGGCCAGCTTCAAGCTGCCGTCGGGATCGAGAAAATCCACCGCCATCCGCGCGGCTTCGGTCGGTTTCTCATGGATGAACCGGCCGGCCCGGACCAGCATCTCCGTAAACTCGTGGACAGCGTCGGGATGGGCTTCGATAAACGCGCGCTGCATCGCCACCACGCAGCAGGGGTGGCATTCCCACATCTCCCCGGAAAGAAACAAGAGATCGGCTCCGCCGTCCACAATGGCCTTTTTGCCCACCGGCTGGGCCACCATGAACCCGCAGGCGTCAGGGCTTTCGGCCAGGAAGGTGGGCATCTGGACCGGCGGCGCCACCTCGAAGGCCACGTTGACCCCTTCTCCGCCCACCGTGCCGGGCCGGAGACCGATTTCGGTGAGAAACAGGTCCGACAGCATATGGTGGATGGAAAGGATGTGGGGGATAAAGAAGGTCTTCCCCCTGAAAAATCCGGTCAGATCCTCCGCACCGCCGGCGCCGCGCTTCCGCACGCAGATGCTGCCGTTCTGATGCGCGAAGAGCACCAACTGGATGGCGGCGCCGTATCCGAACAGGTCCATGGCGATGGGCGCCAGCATCAGGGCGGCATCCACCGTCCCCTTTTCCATGGCCTTTTGAACCGGGTTCCATCCGTCCATGCAGTGGGTTTCCAGGTCGAAATACCGCGGTTGACATTCTCCGGTTTCGATCAGATGCTTTAAGGCGCCCAACACCAGATGGTCGGTGATCTGGATGTGGGCCACGCTCAATCGGGTTTTAGACGGCGCGGCTTTGGGAGAAGCGGCCCGTGCCAGGACTTCCTCGGTGATCTTTTTCTTGGCGAAGGTCTCTTCGATCACCTGCCTGAGTTCCGCCGAGGTGAACGGCTTGGCGATGAAATGGCTTATCCCGGCCATGACGGCCTTGATTAGCTGCTTTTTCTCGCCCCGGGCCGTGGCCATGATGAACGGAATGTCCTGGCATTTCTCATCAGCCCGGACCCACTCCAGCAGTTCGTAGCCATCCGTGACCGGCATGTTCCAGTCGCTGATGATCAGATCGACTTCTTCCTTCTGAAGCGTTTCGATGGCGGCCGCGCCGTTTTCAGCCTCCTGGATATGGTGGAATCCCATGTCTTCCAGGATGCGGACCTGCATGACGCGGGTCGCTTTAAAGTCCTCCACCAGCAATATGCGGATTTGGGGATCGATGGCCATTTTTCCTCCTGAATGGATATAAATAGAGTAACGTCAGCTTGTCTTCTTCATATCCCGAGTTCACCCCCGCCGTCAACCATTCACCGTCCTGCCCCTCAAAAGCCCTTTCGGATATCACGGTTTTACGATAGGATTCAGGGTCGGTCCGGCTGTTCGCCATGATGGCGAAGCGAAAAAACCGTTGCAAGGTTACGGAGAAGCGAGATGAGCGACTGGAAATCGGAAGACGACGCAGGACCCGGCGAAAACGACGGAATCGACCCTGGGACTGATCCGGCGACCGCCAGGGAGCGATTGACCGTAACGATTGGAAACGAATCCATTGTGATCAGCCAAACGGGAGAAGACGGCGTCCCCTGTCGGTTGCGGCTCACGCCGGGGGATGCCCTGATGCTGCTGGACATCCTTCAAAACGAAACCGAAAGACTGGAGGAGATGGCCGCGGAAGCGGCGCCGATTCCGATTCGGTTTGATTTCAGGAAATAGCCGGGGCGTGTGACGGATCGAAGGCAGGCAAAAAAATCACCCGATAAGGCCCGCCATATCCGGCGGCGGCGGCGCCTCGAAATCCAGCGGCGAATTTGAAAACGGATGCCGGATGGCAAGCCCGGCGGGGATTCTCCGAGAATCAAGGACTGTATCCGTCTTCCGTTAAAAATGGAATCGGCTTGCCGGTTCGGTATGCCAGGGCCTGGCAGGTGGCAATGAGACCGCCCTCGCCGTCGGTCACCCGGATATCGTACCCGGCGGTTTTCCGGGTTCGACTCACCGCCCTGGCTTCGGCCCGCAGCCGCGCCCCCGGCGTCGGGCTTGCGACGTAGGTCGCGTTGACGTTCAACGCCACGGCGATGGTTCCGTCTGTCTGGCTTACGGTCTCGAAGGCTTCGTCGATGAGGGCGTAAACGGCCCCGCCATGGGCTCTGCTGTAGATATTGTCCATCCTGGCGGAGTCGTAGGTCATCTCCACGGCTGAAAAATCCGCGGACAGTTCCACCAGTTCCATGTTCAGCAATCGGGCGAACGGTTCTTTTTCAACGGCCCGGTGGATGGCCGTCCTGACTTTGGGGTCCATGTGCGTCCCTCAATTTGGAAATGCAGCTCTTCTCCACACAAAAAGCATGGCCTTCGGTCGGCGTTGCCTTTTTAGGCGTCTTCCGCGGCGGACCGCCGCGGCATTGTCAGGTCGCTCAGGAATAACCGCCGGGCGCCGGGGCGGCGCACGTTCCGATTCCTTTGGTTCCGAAAATGCTGGCGCAGCTCATCAGCCGGTGGACCTTGTCCTTGCCGCATTCGGGGCAGGCGATCTTTTCCTCGTCGCCTTGGAACATTAGTTTTTCAAAGCAGTGGTTGCAGATTTCGCATTTGTATTCGTAGATGGGCATGTATACTACCTCCTTGTGGAAATTTCAATCGTTCGCATTTTGCAAGATCATGCTATTTTTGCGGTAATATTTTTCAATGATTCAATGCATCACATCGCATCAAAATTCAAAATATCCATATAATCCCACTCCCTGTAGGCCATGGCGTAAACTTTGTGTTCGGTCGCAAAGGCGATGACGTCGTCTTCAAGCCGGAGGCTCGCGAAAATGGGCACGATCTCCCTGCCCTGGTATTCTTTGTACAAAGCCCGGAATTTTTCAATACTTTTTATAAAATCAAGGATGTATTGTTTTGTGGCGGTGCTTTTGACCTCTACGAGAAACACCCGGTTCCGGCCGCCTCCTTCCACCGCCACAACGTCGTATTCGCCTTTCAAATCCGTGTCTTTCAGGTGCCTGCGGGACTTAATAAACAAATGCTCGACGTGGACGTTGAAGTATTTTTTCAACACCGGACGCACGGCCGGGGCGACGATGTCCTCCACGATGGTTCCCATCTTGTTGGCCAGATCGCCCCACTGCTTGTTCATTTCGCGGCGCTCCCGGCGGTTTTCTTCCTTATACGCCTTCAGATCGTTTTTCATCTCGTCCTTGAAGTCCCTCATCTCGTCCTTGAAGTCCCTCATCTCGTCCTTGAAGCCCCTCATCTCGTCCTTGAAGGCGCTCATCTCGTCCTTGAAGTCCCTCATCTCTTCAGCAAGAGACTGGACGGCGATTTCGGTTCGCCACTGCTGATGGGCCAGCTCCTTCATGTAATATTCCAGGGTGTCCACCCGTTCTTCCAATGCGGGTTCCATAATTTTTTTCCCTCCATGCAATAATGCGGGCCGCCGGAGGCTTGACGCCATACAGCGGATAAATCTATTGAACAGTTTTTATTATCGCTTATTTTGTAAAAAAATTCAATTCTCCTTTCCCGCTGGTTGGGGTAGGAGAATAGAGGTTTGCAGGTTCGATTCTCGTTTAGGAGTTGGAGTTTTGGGAGTGTTTCGGCCGGGCGGTAATTTTACACCCACCCGATGGCCGCCACATGCAGCCGAACGCCGTCAACGGCCTGTTCGCCGGAAAGCCGCGCCAGGATTTCTTCGTCTTCCACGGGAACGAACACGGCCAGGGTGATGGTGGAAAAACGCAGCTTTTTGGCGTATTTTACGGCCTGCTCCCGTGAATGTTCCAGTTCGGCCTGATCCTTGAAACTTTTCACTTCGATCACCGCCCGCCGGTCTTTGCAGCGCAGATGCAAATCCACGCGGCCGTTGCCCGTCGGGAATTCCGGGCTGACGC
>JAABTM010000539.1 GCA_011389855.1 Desulfobacteraceae bacterium | reverse complement strand
GAAAAACCGGCCGGAGTGTTTTTCTTCGGCCATGTAAGCCCCGGCATAAAGGACCACCAAAGCGCCGATAAGGGTGATCAGGAGGGCGAAAAGGAGGCTCAGGCCGTCCAGGTAGAAGGAAAACGAGACGCCCAGCGAGGGAAACCAGTCGAGGCCGAAACGGAAGGCCCACCCGTCGGCCACCGGGCCGATATACCCGATAAAAAACACCGACAGGGCAATGGGGATGGACGCGACGGCCCATCCCCACGCCTCGGTTCCACGAGGGATAAGAAAGCGTCGGGGGGTGTGGTTTCGATCCGGTCTCACAATTCTCACAGCATCGCAGGAGTCCCCGGCGCGGACAATGGGGGAAATTGGGTATTTTGGAGCGATTTAGGCTGTAATATGGGTTTCGGCGGTGGAAGCAGGAGCGCGAAAAACCCGGGATCCGCGAGCCATCCCCGGGGAAAAATACAGTTTACGACAGGCCCGAATACAGACCTTACCCTATATATTTCACCTTGAAGGTTCATATATTTTACGGTAAGTGCGAAATTAGAATGACAGCGCGGAACGCCGCAAGGCTTTGATACCAACTTAACCGAACATATATGGGAGAGCGATTATGAATATCTTTCTTGTTGCGGGGATACTGTTTTTTTCGGTGGGCGCCACGCCATTCAACGGAATGTTGGGGGATATCAACCCATTGGAAGCTGCTCTCGAAACCTTGGAAAATCAGGTCGAGCGCAACGTCGGCGTTTTCACCGCCTACACGCCTTCGGTGGCGGAGACCGACAGCGACCCCAGGACCATGGCCAGCGGCAACGAAGTCTATGTCGGGGCCATCGCCTGCCCGTCCGGTATGGCGTTCGGGACCCGCGTCCACATTCTGGGGATGGGCCTCTACACCTGCGAAGACCGCATGGCCCGGCGCCACCGCCGCAAACAGCACCGGTTCGACATCTTCATGAACAGCAGGGACGAGGCCCTGGAGTTCGGGGTCCGCGAACTGCCCTACGAAGTGGTGATCCTGGAAGACGACGAGGCGTGAGTGGAGGATGCCTCCAACCCATCATCAAACCGGGGCCAGGCCGACCTGACGCGGAATATCACCGGGTTTGCATGGGAAGTGGAAGAAAGCGGCTTGCCAAATGTCTGAAGCCCCGATATTATATCGGAACAGTGAACACGGAACGGAAACGATTTTATGGAGAATACCGGCTCTGCAGAAGATAAAACGTCCCCGACTTCCCATGACCAGAATTTCAAGAACCTGATCATCGACTATCCCGAGGATTCCCTTGAATTCTTTGCGGAACCGGAGGCCGCGGATCTGAAGGGGAAAGCCCAGATCCTTCCGATCCGGCAGGAGCAGTTGAAAGAACGGCTGGGGGACCGGTTCCGGGAGCTGGATATCCCTTTATGGGTGGAGTGGCCCGACAGAACCCGGGAACTGATTCTCTTCGTGATCGAGGAGGAGACGGACCCGGGCCGGTTTTCGATCCATCGGCTGGCGCGTTACTGTCTGGATCTTTCGGAGATGTTCAATACCCGGCGGGTGGTTCCGGTAGTGATCTTTCTCCATCCGGGAAATTTCGAGGAATACCTTCGGCTGCAGGGAGATGCGGCGACTTATCTCCATTTCCGGTTCATCGCGTGTCATCTGAAGCGGATTCCGGCGGCCGATCACATGAACAGCACCAACGTCGTGGCCCGGATCAACCTGCCGAACATGGCCTATGATCCAAAAGACCGGGTCGAGGTCTACGCCCAGGCCCAGGAGGGGCTGATGGTGCTGGAGAAAGATCCGGAAAAGCAGTTGAAGTATGTCGATTTTATCGACTTCTATATGAATCTGACCGATGAGGAGCTGGAACGGTATCGGCAGGCATATTTGAGTCCAATTCAACTCGAGGAGGGTGTTATGGGACTACGGCGGATGCTTCATGAAGAAGGAAGAACAGAAGGGCTGCATAGAGCTGTCGAACTTGGGCTCAAGTTAAAATATGGCGAAGATGGTTTAAAACTGATGAACCGAGTACGGGCAATCAAAGATCCGGTCAAACTGGAAAAGATCATCAAGACCATTGAATCAACCGGCAGCCTTAAGCTTCAAGATTTCCAAAAACGGATCGATGCTTGAGATCAGTATGCCTGGCACAATTCTCCCTCACTTCACTCCCGATTCCCGGTATTTATCCACAATCACCCCGCAAAACGGGCACTCCCCCGAGCCGTGGGGCCCTTTGATCAGGGCGTCGTCGGGGTCGATGGCTTCGTAGCCGCATTTGGGGCACCTGGCCAGCACCCGCTTCCCGGCTTTGGGGCCGCCGCCCAGCAGATCGTCGGCTGTGAGG
>JAABTM010000538.1 GCA_011389855.1 Desulfobacteraceae bacterium | reverse complement strand
AAGAGGTCGAACTGGGCTACGTCATATGGTCGTCGGAAGTGGCCAGCACCAACGTGGTGAAAGCGGTATTGCAGGAACGACTGGGGTATGACTGCGAAATCACCCCGGTCGGCGCCGCGGCCATGTGGCAGGCGACGGCCACGGGCGATGTGGACGGGTTTGTCGCGGCCTGGCTGCCCACCACCCACGGCCACTACCTGGAGAAGGTCAAGGCCGATGTGGAAAACCTGGGACCTAACCTGGAAGGCACCCGCATCGGGTTGGTCGTGCCGACCTACGTGACCATCGACACCATCGGCGAGTTGAACGAAAACGCCGACAGATTCGACGGCAAGATCATCGGCATCGATCCGGGCGCCGGCATCATGTCAAACACGGAAAAGGCCGTCGAAGCATACAACCTGGACAAGATCGAACTGATGGAAGGCAGCGGCGCCACCATGACGGCGGTGCTCAAAAACCGCATCGGCAACAAGGAATGGGTCGCCGTCACCGGCTGGACCCCCCACTGGAAGTTCGCCAAATGGGATCTCAAATACCTGAAAGACCCCAAGAAGGTTTACGGGGGCGCCGAATACATTTCCACCATCGTCCGAAAAAATCTGAAACAGGACAAGCCCGAGGTTTACAAGTTCCTCGACGCGTTCTACTGGACCCCCGAGGACATGCAGGAACTCATGGTGTGGAACTCCGAAGGCGGCGAGCCTTACGAGAACGCCGTGAAGTGGATAGAGGAGAACAAAGAGAAGGTGGACGCCTGGCTGAAATAACAGCCGGTCCGCCCTGCCTTTAAATCCCGAACGGGGAAACGCCGCATGAGCGGGGTTTCCCCGTTTTTCGTCAACGCGTCCTCGACCAACCCTGTACAAACCCCATGGACCCCGAACCGCCCCTCAGAGACAAATGGAAGCCCGGCGTCTCCAAAACGGCCCTTCTGCTCATCGCCGGCGCCGTATGGATGGGCGTCGGCATCGGCCTGGACATCCTGGCCTGGTCATGGCTGAAACGGGCGCCGACGACGCCCGCCCTCCTGTCGTGGGCCATCGGGATCACCGCCGCCCTGATCATCCATCATTTCGGATTCCTGCGCATCGTCGACCGGAACCTCGGCCGCATCCGGCCCATGGAGGGCCGGCAATGCGCCTTCGCCTTCATTCCCTGGCGTAGCTATCTACTCATCGCCGTGATGATCATCCTGGGAACCCTCCTTCGCCATTCATCGATCCCCAAGCTCTATCTGGCCCCCGTTTACATCGGCATCGGGACGGCGCTGATCTTGTCGAGTATCAGGTATTTGCGCCATGCACTGACCCCTCGGTCAGATTTTCAATAAGGAATCACCGTCAACGCAATCGCCAGAAACGGAAAGAGCGCGAAGAGCATGGTGATGCAGTAGCCGAACATGTCCCGGGCCTGGATGCCGGTGATTCCCAGCAGCGGAATGGCCCAGAAGGGCTGGAAGAGGTTGGTCCAGGCGTCGCCCACCGAATAGGCCATGATGGCCTTGCCCACGGGCACGTCCAGTTCGATGGCCGCCCGCAGCACGGTCTCGCCGGCCACGCTCCATTCGCCGCCCCCCGAGGGAACGAAGAGGTTGACCAGCCCGGCCGTGAGCCAGGAGATGGCCGGAAACGTTCCGGTGGTGGAGATGTTCACCAGCCACCCGGCCATGATGACGCCGAGCCCGGAAAGACTGATCATCCCCATGATCCCGGCATAAAAAGGAAATTGAAGAATGATGCCGGCCGAGGATTTCACGGCTTCGTAAAAGTTCTCCAGATAGCTTTTGGGGCTGGTGTAAAGTGCGATGCCGATGAAAAGGAAGCTGAAATTGACGATGTTCAGGTTGAGCCCCTTGCCGTCCACGACGAAATATTTGACGATGTAGATCAATCCCATGAGGGCCAGAATGCCGCCGATGATCTTGCTGTTGTCGATCCTGTCGGCGATGGAGGCCGGCCCGGCGGCGTCTTCCCTCTCTGCGTCCACCGCGGCCTCCTTCACCGCTTCCGGCACATAATAGTCGATGCCCTTGGTCCGCTCTTCGGACTTGGGCGTCAGCAGAAACAGGACGATGCAGGCATAGATCAGGGACAGCACGCTCAAGGTAAGACCGTATCCTGAAAAAATGGTGACGCTGGTGGGGACCACGCCGATGAGATCGGCGAAAATATGCCCCTGGGTGGCGGACAACAGCGGCGCGGAAGCGGACAACCCCCAGTGCCAGGTGAGACCGAGCCCCATGTACCCGGCGGTGCAAAGCACCGGATAATGAACCTTGATGCCCTTGAAATGGGCCTGCCGCGCCGTCTCCCGGGCCATGATGGCGCCGACGATAAGCCC
>JAABTM010000245.1 GCA_011389855.1 Desulfobacteraceae bacterium | reverse complement strand
GCTTCTCACGGTGGCCCGGTTGACCCCGAAAAAAGGTCTGCCGACGCTCTACCGGGCCATCCGGATTCTCCGGGACCGGGGCGTGGGGTTGCGCCACACCCTCATCGGCGACGGGGACGACCGGGAAAAGGTCCTGGCCCTGATCCGGTCCCTGGGCTTGACCGATGTCTGCGAGTGGGCCGGAACCCTGCCCCATGAAAAGGTGCTGGACCACTACCGCCGGTCCCACCTCTTCGCTCTGGCCTGCGAGGTGGCCCCCAACGGCGACCGGGACGGCATCCCCAACGTGCTCATCGAAAGCATGGCCATGGGCGTGCCGGTGGTTTCCACCCATATTTCCGCCATCCCGGAACTGGTCATAAACGGGGAAACCGGACTGCTGGTGGAACCCAAACATCCGGAGGGGCTGGCGGACGCCATGGAACGGCTTTTGACGGACGCCGAGTTGAGAAAACGGATCATTCCGGCGGCCCGGGCGTTCGTGGCGGAGCGGTTTGATAATAAGGCGTTGATCGGGGAATTGGCGGAGATTCATTGGCGGCATTTGGAAGAGTGAGGGACAGAGGGACAGAGGGACAGAGGGACAGAGGGAGAAAGGGATAAAGGCACAAAGGGACAGAGGGACAAAGGGACAAAGGGACAAAGGGGGGAAAGCGCCGCTGGGCGGCGGGATGCGGATCGCCTTTTATGCGCCGTTCAAACCCCTGGGACATGCCCATCCTTCCGGTGATTTGATCATCGCCACCGGGCTGCGGGATTTTTTGCAGGGGCGGGGGCACGAGGTGCGGTCCGTCAGCCCGTTTCGCGCCCGGTGGATCTACTGGCGGCCCTGGCGGCTGCCGGAATTGTTGAGGGAATGGCGTCGCGCGGACCGGTTTCTGTCCGTAAATCCGGCTGACCTTTGGCTGACCTATCACACCTACTACAAGGCGCCGGATCTGCTGGGGCCGGATCTGGCGCGGCGGCACGGCGTCCCCTACGTTGTTTTCCAGGGGATTTACTCCACCAAGCGGCGGAAGCGGATCGAATCGTGGCCCGGTTTTTATCTCAACCGCCGGGCGCTCCTGGCGGCGCGGCGCGTCTTCACCAACCGGCGGGACGATCTCGTCAACCTGCGGCGGCTGTTGCCGGAGGAGCGGATTCGCTATGTGGCCCCGGGCATCCGGCCGGCCGACTTCCCCTTTGATGCGGCGGCCCGGCGGGCGCTCCGGGAAGAATGGGGGGTCGGCGACGCCCCGGTGATCCTGTCCGCAGCCATGTTCCGGCCCGGGGTCAAGGCCGACGGGCTGGACTGGACCATCCGGACCTGCGGGCGTTTGGCTCAAAAAGGCCATGACCTGCGATTGGTCATCGCCGGCGACGGCCGGGAGCGGGGACGGATGGAGCGACTGGCGGCGAACCGGTTGCCGGGCCGATGTCGTTTTGTGGGGAAAATTTCCCGGGAACGGCTCCACCGGTTCTACAGCGCCGGGGATCTCTTCGTCTTCCCCGGCATCCGGGAATCCCTGGGGATGGTCTACCTCGAGGCCCAGTCCCGAGGCCTGCCGGTGGTCGCGTTCCACAATGGGGGGGTGCCGGAGGTGGTGGGGGACAAAACCACGGGCTTTCTTACCCGGCCTTTCGATCCGGATACTTTTGACGCCGCCGTGGAACGTCTCCTTGCCGATGGCGCCCTTCGGCGGCGCATGGGCGATGCGGCCCGTCGGCGGGTGCGGGAACGCCACGATCTGGATAAAAACTACGGCGATATGGAAGAGGAATTGAGGCGGATTCATGGCGGTTGAGGCGACAAAATTCAGACTGATGCGCCACGCCCAGACGGCGTGGAACCGGGAAGGACGGATTCAGGGACAGATCGATTCGAACCTGACGGCCGCGGGGGAAGCGGCGGCCCGGTCCTGGGGAGAGATCCTGAAGAACCAACCATGGGACCGGCTGCTGGTCAGCGACCTGGGCCGGGCCCGGCGGACCGCCGATCTCGTCAACGCGGTCCTGGGATTGCCCGCGACCCCGGATTCCCGGCTCCGGGAAATGGACTGGGGCGACTGGGCCGGGAAAACCGTCCGGGAAATCCAGGACCGGTTTCCGGGATGGATTGAGGAACAAGAGGTCAAGGGGTGGGATTTCCGTCCGCCCGGGGGCGAGTCACGGGCGGACCAGTTGCAGCGGTGCCGCGAGGCCCTGTCCGACGCCGCCCAACGGTGGCCGGGGGAGACCGTGCTGGTGGTGGCCCACGGCGGGGTCATCAAATCCCTCATCTACCGCGCCCTTGGCCGGGCCTTTCTGCCGTCGGAACCGGAGGTGATCAAGCCCTACCATCTCCACTGGTTTTCCGTGAAAAACGGCGATCTCCGCCTGGACCGGCTCAACGCCCTGGCATTGGGGCACGGCCCGGAGGACGTTGAGTCGTGAAGATCCTCCAGTATTGCCAGCATGTGCTAGGCGTCGGCCATTTTTTCAGAACCCTGGAGATCCTCCGGGCTCTGTCGGACCACGAGGTGATCCTGGTCACCGGCGGCGACCGGGTGGCGGCGGACCTGCCGCCCCACGTCCGGGAGGTCCGGTTGCCGGCGCTGATGATGGACGCGGATTTCAAAGCCCTCCACAGCGGCGATGAAGCGGCGTCCGTGGAGGCGGTCCAGGCGGAGCGGAAACGGCGGTTTTTCGAGATTTTCAAGGAGACGGCCCCGGATCTCTTCCTGGTGGAACTCTATCCCTTTGGCCGCAAAAAATTCCGGTTCGAGCTGGACCCGGTGCTGGCCGGCATCCGGGACGGGGCCTTGCCGCCCTGCCGGACCGCGTGCAGCCTCCGGGACATCCTGGTGGAAAAGGACGACGCGGCGTCCTACGAAAACCGGGTGGTCAAGACCCTCAATCGCTGGTTCGACGCCCTCCTGATCCACGCGGACCCCAAACTCATCCGGCTGGAGGAGACCTTTTCACGGGTCGCGGATCTGGACGTGGAGATCGTCTACACCGGCTTCGTGACGCCCCAACCGGCGCCGGACGCCCGGGAGCGGGTGCGGCGGTCGCTTGGCATTGGCGAGGACGAAAAGCTGATCGTGGCCAGCGCCGGCGGCGGCAAGGTGGGCGCGCCGCTGCTGGAGGCGACCGTGGCGGCTTTCCCGCTGATGGACGGGGCGGAAAAAGCCCGGTTGCGGGTCTTCACCGGTCCTTACATGGACGACGATACCGTTGAACGGTTGCGATCCCGGGCCGGTGACCGCGTGAGCGTCTCCCGCTTTACATCCGATTTTCTCTCCCACCTGGCCGCGGCGGATCTTTCCGTCAGCATGGCCGGGTACAACACCTCCATGAACCTCCTGGCCGCACGGGTTCCGGCCCTGGTCCGGCCCTTCGCCCAAAACCGGGAGCAGCGGCTTCGGGCCGAACGGCTCATCGGCTTGGGCGCCGCCATGCGGGTGCTGGAAAATGAGGATTTAAGCCCGGATCGGCTGGCTCGGCTGATGGCCGATGAACTCGGCCGCGATGAGCGGCCGGAGGTCCCGGTGGATCTCGACGGCGCGGCCCGGACGGCGCGGTGGGTGGAAGGGCTGTCGTCGCGGTAGGGGCATTCAAATCCGTCCAACGGTCACCCGTGCCGCTCTCCATTTTTCCAAACGGCCGCCGATGAAGTTGACGCCGGCAGGATAACGGCTTCCATCACGCTCATGTGGTTGCCGATGATCACGCAAAACCGCATGCCGGTTCGCTCCAGCGCGGCAACGGCGTCGAGGCTGCTTCGGGACCATGCCGCGTCGCTGTAAAGGCCCCGTCTGGCCTTGACGCTGGCTTTCCAGACGATGAAGATGAATCGGCTGTAGAAGGCGAGTCCGGGGAAGCCGGGCAAGGTTTTTCTCAGTCGTCCCGCTTGGATGCCTCGGGCGGCGCGGCGGGCGGCGATACGTCCCGGGGCTCCCGGTTGAGGAGGCGGTCCAGGCTGCCCCGCTCCCGGAAGGCCGGGTTGACGATGTCCAGGTGGAACCGGGCGAGAATCGTTCCCGCCACCGCGACCAGCGCGTCCCAGAGAATCGTCCGGACCGCCTTTTCGATGGAGAGGGTGCGGGCGATCTTGAGGAAAAGGCCGGTCACGCTTTCCAGCCCGGGTTCGGGGCCGGCGCCGGACCTTTCCCAGCGGGATTTGAGCTTGCGCAGCAGCGACCGGACGATCAGGGCGCCGCCCACGACGGCCGCGGCGATGGCGAGGCCGCCCACCGTGACGCCGAGAACCTGTCCCCAGTTGGCGTGGATGATAAGCCCCAGCAGGGCGGCGATGAGGGCGATCATCAGCACGCCGATTGTCTTTAGCAGGTTGTCCAGCCGCCAGGCTTTGAAGACCCGGGATGCGGCGATGGAAAGTTGTTTTTTGAGATCCTTGCGGATTTTCGGCGCGCTGGTTTCCGGGTTGAGGTAGTCTTCGAGGGCGAGGAACGTCCACCGGGTTTCGTCGCCGGACGCGCCCGGGTCGAATCCCTCCCATTTGGCCGTCTGGCCGTATTCCAGGCAGCGGTCCATGATGGCGCTTCCCTCCTGTTTCGTCATGAGGTAGCCGCTGGTCATCAGGCTGTATGCCTCCACTTCGCTGAAGGCGTCGAGATCCGTTCGCATCCGGGCGATCTTGTCCTGGAGCGCCAGGGTGACGCCGTAAGGAAGCGCGCCGGATTCATCCACATGGCCGGATGGGTCCTGGCACCCGACCCAGTTTTCCTCGCTCACCGGGAAATCCTTCTTTAGATGGACAAAAAAGAGCCCCCTGATGCGGCGTCCCGTGAGCTTGGCCCACAGCTCCTGGTATTGTGCCTCCCGGACCCGGTCCATGGTGATGGAAGATGAGCGCATCAGCACCGGGAAGATGCTGTCCGAGGGGCAGTCTTCGTCGTGCATCTGTCCGGATGCGTCGCTGACGAAAAGGAATGTGCAGCCTTCGTCCAGCAGGCCCGCCGCGCCCTGGTTGTCGTGGACCCCGCCGTCCACGAGGCGGACCGTCTTGCCCGGATAGAGCCCCTGGATGGGCAGGGGCGGAAACAGGCCCGGCACGCCGGCGCTGGCGGCCACGGCGTAACCGAGACGGTATTTTCGAAGCGGTTCCGGGGCCTCCGCGTATCGGACCCGCCGGTACCTGGCGTTCTTGTCTACTTCTACGTGCTTGTCCGGTCCGGCTTTCGATTTGAGGAGACCCGGCGGTTCGCCCATGAAGCTGGCGGTGAAGTGCCAGTTGTGGCCGGTGTTGAGGTTGACGGCGTTGATCAGCAGTATGGGAACCTTTGCGTCGCGCCGCCAGTTGCCGGTCCGCGGGGAAAACGCGGTTTCGCCGGGGGGCCGGATGTAGAGGTCGTCCATGTGGATGGGCCGGCCGTCCTCGAAGCCGGGGAAGGCGTCTTTGTAAAGGAGGGATTCATAGAGTTCCCCCAGGCGGTGGGACCGGCTGTACCGGTCCGAAAAGACCATCTTGAGGTTGGGCCGGAGCCGGGAAAAGGCCAGGACCCGGATGTTTTCCCCGGTCCCGGTCATGAAGGCCGTCTGAATCTCCCGGATGATCCGGATGTAGTCCGACGCCCGGATGTCGCCGTCCGCTTTGGTCTCCAGGAGCCCCTTCACCTTGAGATAATAGAGCGCGCCCACGATGCTGCCGCCGGAGACGGTGGAGATCACCTCCACGCGCCGGAGCACGTCCATTTCCGCCAGACGGGCCATGACCCCGATGTGGTAGAGGGACGCCCGGAACCCGCCCCCCGACAGGGCCAGCCCCACCTTGCCCTGGTGGGAACCGAACCGGACCAGGGGATCGTCCCCCAAAAAGGGCGTGAGGGTCCGCCAGGCCGGGCGCTCGTCGATCTCCCAGATGCGTTCGGGGACGGGGTTTCCCTGGCCGTGGGCGATGCGGATCAGATGGTCGAGGAAGCCCGCCAGGGTTTCCGGCGCCATCCGTTCCGGCAGCATGGCGATCAGTTTGCCGGCCTGGTCGTATTCCTCGAGGGTAAAATACGCGGCGGCAAACCCCCGGAGCATGCGATCTTCACGGTCCTCCTCGCCGGGCTCCGCCATGTCCGCCTCCACCAGCCGTTCCAGCGCCCACGCCACCCGGTCTTCCATGGGAAGGGTTTCGTCCAGGTAATAGCAAAGCGCCAGTTCGGTATTGACCCAGAGGTTGTCCCTGAACTCCTTCAGGGCCAGTTTCAGCACCTCCCGGGCGTCGGCGTATCGGTCGCCGTTTTTTAAATCTTCGACCTGTTGCCGCAATTCATCGAGGAATTCTTTGTCGATCCGTCTTTTTTTATCTTCCGTGAGAATTTCTTTCATTGCGGGTCCTCCCTTGGCCTCTGTGATGGACTGAAGACGACATGGCTGCCGATGCCGTCGCGATACGGAGCGGGTGCGGAAACAGCTCAGACTTTATCCTTATCTCAGGGGCGGTGTCAAATGGGGATTTTACGGTTTCCGATTATAATTTCTTGACCCCGTCGCCTTTTTAGCTTTATTATCGGGCTTCTGCTTTTCTGAGCGATCAGGAGATTATGCCCCACTACGCCCCATCATCCCTCTGGCGTCTCCCTCCCGAAGATCTCAAACGGGATCTCCGGCAACGGGTCCATGACGCCGTCTCGCCCGCGTCCTATCCCAGCCTCGTCTTTTTCCGGGCCGACGATGTGGCCGTTCACGGCAAGCAGTTCGCGGAATTGATCGCGGTCTTCAATCGCCATCGGGTTCCCCTGTCCATGGCCGTGGTCCCCACCTGGCTTACCCGGTCCCGATGGGAAACGATCCGGTCCGTTGCCGGCGATGATCCCGCCCTCTGGTGCTGGCACCAGCACGGCTACCAGCATAAAAACCATGAAAGGGAGGGTAAGAAATGCGAGTTCGGGCAATCCCGCCCGGTCGAGGCGATCCGGCATGATCTCCAACGGGGCCGGGACCGGCTCGCCGACATCATGGGACCCGCCTTTTTTCCGGCCTTTACGCCGCCCTGGAACCGGTGCGGCACAACAACGCTTGTGTTATTAAAAGAGATGGGTTATTATGTAATATCCAGAAGCCAGGGAGCGGTCCCCGCCCCGCCGCGGGGCCTGGCCGATTTTGCCGTCAACGTAGACCTCCATACCCGCAAGGAAGCCCTTCCGGAGACCGGCAGGGACAACCTGCTAACGGAGCTGGAGGCAACTCTGAAAAGCGGGTTCTGCGGCATCATGATCCACCACCAGCGGATGAACGGCGCGGCTCTGGACTTTCTCGACGCACTATTGGCGATTCTGAGCCGGGAGCCGAACGTGCGGACCGTTCACTTCAAAAACTTGATCGAGACGGAAACCCCATGAGATCGGACGGCGACAGCGTCAAACGGCAGGTGGTGCTCCCCCTGAGCACATCCGTGGCCATCGCCTACAACAGCATCCGGGTGCGGTTTTTCCGGTCCCTCATCACCACCCTGACCCTGGTGCTGGCGGTCTCCTTCCTCAGTTTCGTCAACGTGACCACGGACGCCGCCAACGGTATGCTGGCCACCGGCGACGCCGATCTGCGCCAGGCCCTGGTTCGGTCCGGCTACGATTTAACGCCCCAGGACACCCACGCCGGCAGCAGTCCCAAGCAAAGATGGATCATCATCCTGTCCCTCCTGGTCTGCACCGTGGGGATCGTCAACGCCCAGCTCATGGCGGTGACGGAGCGGTTTCGGGAGATCGGCACCATGAAATGCCTCGGCGCCCTGGACCGGTTCGTCCTCCGGCTCTTCCTGCTGGAGGCGGGCATGCAGGGGGTGGTCGGCGCCGGCGCCGGCGCGCTGATCGGGGCCCTGTTCGCCCTGCTCAACAGCGCCCTCCAGTATGGCTTCGCCCCGTTGAGGACCATGCCCTGGAGCGATGCAGCCATCTCCATCGCCTTCAGCCTTGGCGTCGGCTGCCTGTTGAGCCTGGCGGGGGTTTTGTATCCAGCCTTCGTGGCGGCGCGGATGCAGCCGGTGGATGCGATGCGGGTGGAGGAGTGAAGGTATAAGGGACAGAGGGACAGAGGGACAGAGGGACAGAGGGACAGAGGGACAGAGGGACAGAGGGACAGAGGGACAGAGGGACAGAGGGACAGAGGGACAGAGGGACAG
>JAABTM010000537.1 GCA_011389855.1 Desulfobacteraceae bacterium | reverse complement strand
ACAACGGTGCGTTCCGGGAGATTGTTGGCCCCGTGCTTGGGGCCGGCGCTTGTGGAAAGTTTGCTGATTAAAAAAGTAACGGATGTCGGTATGGCCCGGTTCGCGTTCTCATCATCAGCGGCGCCGCCCAGTTGCTTCGCCTGTCGAAGCAGCGTCGATTGGGTTTCATTTTACTAAAGCCGGTCTGTTTCACCATACCCATTCCACCCTATTTCAGTCTTCATGCCGCGGTATAAGAGGATGAATTTTCGCTTTCTTTTTTGCCAGGACACCGCTCATGCACTTTCCTGCCGACATCCTATTCTTTGAATCGATGCGACAACGCATTCCGGACAGGGGCTTAATTCTCGCATACCCTTTCAGCGTCCGAAAAATACAGGATTGACCCTATTTCCATTTTCTTGTTTGGATTGTAAACTTCCGTCGTATTCATGAATTGATGGAAGACAACGAAACAGGAGTAGCGATGACGGGTGACAGGAAACGATCAGTGGCGGTATTCGGCGGCGGAATTTCAGGACTGGCCGCGGCCCATGAATTCGCACAGCTTGGATATGCGGTTTCGGTATACGAAGCCAATCGGGATCCGGGAGGATTTTTCCGAAGCGCCCGATTGCGGAGCGAGGGAAACATGCCCTCCGAATATTCATGGCACGGATTCGGCCCCTGGTACTACAACGTGTTCGACATCATGAAGCAGATCCCCTTTGACGAGTCCACAACTCTTTATGAGAAATCGCTCTCGCGACCCATCAATTTCGGAATCGCACCGAACGAGGGCGAGGCTCAGTTCATCAGAACATCGCCCATTTTGTCGGCGCCCAGAATGCTCCGGATGCGCGGGCTGGACATCCTGAGATGGGGCTGGCTGATGGCCAATACCTGGGCGGCGCACCGGCGAACTTTTGCGCACTATTCAAAGCTGAATGCCTCCGAAGCCTACAAGCCGGTCCTGAGCCGGTCGGCATGGCTAACCTGGCGGGCAACCTTCGGCCCCTGGATCGGTTCGGACTGGACCAATGTTTCACTGCATAGCATGGGAGATTTCTATCGGAAACTTCTGATAACAAAACCCTCCCACTACCATAAGGCCGACGCGGAGGGGCCGGCATGGCGCCACGGCCAGGGTGCGAACTGGCTGCTGCTGCGGGGACCCAGTAACGAATTCTGGTTTGATAAATGGGTATCCTATCTTCAGGAAAAAGAGGTCCGGTTCTTTTGGGAGCAGCCGCTGCATCGACTTCACTATGATGGCCAATCAATCACCGGCGCACAGTTAGATTCGGGCGAAGCGGTGACTGCGGATATCTATGTCCTTGCCGTCAACCCGTTCGCGGCCGCGGAGATCATCGGGCGGGAACCGGAACTCGCTGAAAAGGATCAACTTCGCCTGCTCGAACCCCTTGTAGCGGACGGTCCCCATACCCAGGTCTCCTTCCGGATCGCATTTTTAGAAAAGATTAAATGGCCTCGCAAGCGGACTGCGGTGATCATCTCCGACTCCGAATACAATCTGACACTGTTCCCGGAAGATGAAGTCTGGGCGCCGGATGTGGATTTGGGGAAGGAGGTGAAATCGCTGTGGACCCTTACCGCCTGCGTCGGAACCGCTCCGGGACGCATTTACGGAAAGCCCGTCATCCATTGCACCAAGGAAGAATTTCTTGAAGAGGCGACAACGCAGCTTTTTGCATGCAACGGGCTGGACAAACTCATCCGGAAAGCGAACAACGGCCGCGGCGTCACCTCATTTCCAATTCAGCGGATCGAGGTCTGGCATGAATGGGAATTTTCTCCGGACGGGATCAAGACCCACCAGCCGAAATGGGTCAACTCGACCCATACACGCCCTTACCGGCCCACACAGGCCACGCCGGTTTCCAATCTATTGCTTGCAGGCGCCCATACGATGACGGAAGCCGACGTGTGGAGCATCGAGGGCGCGGTGGAAAGCGGCCGGCGGGCGGCGCGGGTGATCGAGCCCGGGGTGGCTGTGTTGCCGCAGTACAGGCCGTGGTGGCTCCGCGGGATTAACGCAATCGATGATCTACTGTTTTCATTCGGCCTGCCGAATATGTTTTCGGTGGGTCTGTTTGTTGCCGCGATTATAGTGGTTTTGGCCGCGGCCATGTGGGCCTTGCGATAGAAATGAAGAGGTAAATTCAAATGGAAGAACAAGAAGTCCAGCGACACGAGAAACAAGACGCCATGCGGCGGTCCTCGCCAAAGGCTAAAGTCATCTATGAGGCCATCCGCCGGGAGGGGGAAGCCGAACTGGAAAGAGCCCCATCGTCCTTGGCATGGTCAGGCCTGGCCGCCGGCCTTTCCATGGGTTTCAGCTTTT
>JAABTM010000244.1 GCA_011389855.1 Desulfobacteraceae bacterium | reverse complement strand
ATCAAGCCCCCCGACGACGTGACCTATCGGGCGGCCCGGGAGCGGCTCCGGAACCAGGCCCGGCCGGCCGGGAGTCTGGGAATCCTGGAGGAGGTCGGGGCCCGGCTGGCCGGTATTTTCTCTACGTTGGACGTTCATCTCGATCAACGGGCCATGGTGACCTGCGCCGGGGACCACGGCGTCTGCGCCGAGGGGGTCAGCCTGTTTCCCCCGGAGGTGACGGCCCAGATGGTCCAGAATTTCGTCCGCGGCGGCGCGTCCATCAACGTGCTGGCCCGCCACGCCGGCGCACGGGTGATGGCGGCGGATCTGGGGGTGGACGCGGTCTTCGACCCGGCGCTGCCCATCTTCCATAAAAAGGTTCGGCGGGGGACCCGGAACTTCGCCCGGGGGCCGGCCCTGACCCGGGACGAGGCGGTCCGGAGCATCGAAGCGGGCATCGAGATTGTCGAGGCGCTGGTCGAAGACGAGCCCCTCCATCTTCTGGGAACGGGCGACATGGGCATCGGCAACACCACCCCCTCCACGGCCGTCATCGCCGCCTTCTCCGGCATCCCTGCGGCGGAGCTGACCGGCCGGGGGACCGGGCTGGACGACGAAGCCCTGGCCCATAAAATCGGGGTCATCGAACGGGGACTGGCCATCAACAAGCCGGACCCCGCCGATCCCATCGACGTGCTGGCCAAAGTGGGCGGGCTGGAGATCGGCGGCATCGCCGGGCTCGTCATCGGAGCGGCGGGGTACGGCATCCCCGTGATCTGCGACGGGCTCATCTCCACGGCCGGGGCCCTCATCGCCTGCGAACTGGCGCCGGCCGCGCGCGCCTATCTCTTTTCCGGCCATCATTCCGTGGAGGCGGGCCACCGGTTCATGCTGCAGCGCCTGGCGCTGACGCCGCTGCTGGACCTCCAGTTTCGCCTGGGAGAGGGGACCGGCGCGGCCCTGGCCATGCAACTCATGGATGCCGCCACCCGGATTCTGGCCGAAATCAAAACCTTTGAGGAGGTCGCCATCGCCGACGCCCAGTCGTAATTTTTCCTTGATCATTCCGGGCCGCTTCTGTATCCATAGGCAGGATTCGCCTTTGCCCACGGGCTTCGGCCCGTTGGCGTTCACCGGAAAGGAAGGTTGCGTATGAGACGATTGGCACGGAGATGGCCGGTCCTGATGGTCCTGCTGGCGCTGACCGGTCTGGCGGGAAGAGCGGCGGCGGCCGATGTGGCGCTGGGTCAGTCCTGCGCCCTGTCGGGTCCCACGGCGTTTCTGGGGACCGAGATGCACCGCGGCGCCAAGGCCTACTTTGACGCCCATGCCCCGGAGATCGACCTGCGGGTGAAGGACGACGGATACGAGCCCTCCCGGTGCATCGAAAACACCGCCGCCTTCCTGGCCGAACCCGTGGACGTCCTGTTCGGATATGTGGGCACCCCCACGTCCAAAGTGGCCGTCCCCCTGGCCCGGGAAAAGAACACGGTCTTTTTCGGCGCCTTCACCGGGGCCGGCTTTCTGAGCGATCACCGCCTCAACCCCCACGCCTTCAGCATCCGGGCCGGCTACGACGCCGAGATCGAAAACATGGTCCGCCGGCTCAAAACCGACCTGGACGTCAGCCGCATCGGCCTCTTTGTCCAGCGGGACGCCTTCGGCCTGGCCGGGGTGACCGGCGCCCTCAAGGCGGTGGAAGCCGTGGGCGGGGTCCGGATCATGCCTCCCGTGCCGCCCATCCCCGAAGAGGACGCCTCCAGGGCGGAATGGGACCGGTTCTGGTCGTCGGTGCCCAACTACCCCCGCAATACCGTCCAGGTGGGCCGCGGCGCCCGTCTGGTCTCCGGCAGCCGGGTGGAAGCGGTTATCATGGTGGGGGCCTACCGGCCCTGCGCCGCGGCCATCAATCTCTGGAAACGGCTGGAATTCGACGCCGTCTTCTTCAACATCTCCTTTGTGGGCAGCAAGGCCCTGGCCGAATCCCTCCGGGGCGACACCAGGAACGTCCTGATCAGCCAGGTCGTGCCCGATCCCTGGAACGCCCGGACCCCTTTGATCCGGGAGTACCAGGCGGCCATCGGCGGCAGCCGCTACGGGTTCGTGAGTCTGGAGGGGTACATCGCCGCCAAGGCCCTCCACCGCGCCATCGGCGACATCGGCGGCCGGCTCGATTTCGCCGCCCTGAAAACGGCCGTCGAAGCCATGTCCGACGCCGATCTCGGCGGCGTCGACATCTCTTTCGGCCCGGCCGACCACCGGGGCATGGACGCCGTCTACCTGACCGCCATCGACGCAGTGGCCGGTCCAGACGGCGAATACGACTATAAATTTCGATATATCGACGCCATCGCCAAAGAGTAAAAAGGGAAAGGCATGCTCACAAAAGCGGTTGCAATACCCCTCGAATTTTCGTAGTGAAGAGGGGATGATCCGACGGATGCCATTGAAACGCGACAGAGGAGGTTCCCCCTTGTGGAAAGCGATGGTCGCCCCGTCTCTCCTGACCCTGCTTTTGATATTCTGCCTGTCCGTTCCCCAGGGTCGGGCCGGCGGCAAAACTTACTATGACGCCGACGGCAACCCCATCTCCGAAAGAGCCTACCGGGAGATAGGGCAACGCCGACAGCGATGCCTGGCAACGACATCGGACCACCAGGCGTTCACCCGGTGCATGGAGCGGATGGCGGCCCCGGCTCCCCGACCGGCCCCGGAGCCCGCGCGGCGCACGATTCCGGAACCCGCGGCGTCCGCCGAGACGGCAGGGCCTGTAAATGAGACGGCGCCGCCTACAAAGCCGCCCACAAAAATGGAGCACCCCGTCATCCCCGGCCAGACTGAACAGCCGGTCCGCGTCATCGAGCGGGAGATCGCCGTGCCCGGAGGCGGGGTGCTCAAGGTGAAAGAATACCAGTACGAATAGCGAACCAAGGACGGTTCCATGAAAGTGACATGCCCCAGCTGCGGCCACGCCTCCCAGGTGGACGGGTCGAAGATCCCGGAAAAAGGGGTCCGGACCAAGTGCCGCAAGTGCGACAATCGATTTACCCTCACCCGGGAAGGCGCGGTCGGGCCGAAAAAGGCCACAAAACCGGCGCCCAAGGCCCAGACCGGAGCCGCGCCCATCGAGCCCCCGGTATCGAAACCGGTATCGAAACCGGTATCGAAACCGGTCCCGGCGCCTGCCGCCGATTCCGGATCCCCGGAACCCGAGGTCTATACCTGCGAAAAATGCAGGCACAAGCAGCATCCGTCCCGGGCCTGCGTCTACTGCGGCAATCCCTTTCCCCAGTTCCAGGGAGCGCCCCCCAAACCGACGGAAAAGGGGATGTCGGACGCCAAACCGGCCCCGATCCCCTCGCCCGGGAAGAAAGAATCGGAGCGGATCAACCCGAAACCGGCGATCTTTCCCATCTCAGTCGGCGACGGGGCCGAAGCGGCGCCGGGCACCCTTCCCTGCCCCTACTGCGACGAGCCCATCCGGGAAAAGGCCAAAAAGTGCAAGCACTGCGGCGAATTTCTGGACAAGGCGGAACGGGTCGCGGCCGACCCGCCGATCCGGATCTGGGAGGTCTTTTCCGGGCTCATCGACTTTCGCTTCAAGCGGATGATCACCCCGGAACTGGTCAAAGCCCTGTACATCCTCGCCTTAGGCCTGGGCGGGATCATCGCGCTGGCGACGGCTTTTTTCGCCGTCCGGGCCGGCGCCGTCAAGGCGGCGGCGGGGAGCATCCTCGGCTATCTGCTGATGGTCCTGCTCACCCGTGTCTACGCGGAACTGTCCATCATCGTGTTCAAAATCGAGGAGAACACCCGGCGCGGACGCCGATGAACCGATGCCGTTGACCTTCACCAGATGGAACCGGAGAACCTGTTGAAAATGGCGTTCAGAACCCTTTTGAGCCGGCGGATCAGGGACGTGCCGGATCTGGAGTGTCTGTTGACGGATATGATGACCCTCAGAAGCCGGAAGCACAAGGTGAAGGTGGTGGCGGACGGCGAGATTGTCCCGCTTCAGGCGCCCCTGGTCTGCCGGGTGCGGCCCGGCCATCTGAGGGCGATCCTCCCGCCCCGGGCCGCATGAGAACCCTGGTTCACATATCGGACATCCATTTCGGGCGGGTGATCCCGTCGGTGGCCGAGGCTCTGCTGGCGGCCCTGGAGGCGGACGCGCCCGATCTGGTGGTGATCAGCGGCGACCTGACCCAGCGGGCCCGGCGCGGCCAGTACCGGATGGCCCGGGATTTTTTAAACCGAATCCAGTTTCCCAAGATCGTCGTTCCGGGGAACCACGACGTCCCCCTTTACAACGTGGCGCGCCGGTTTCTGCGCCCCCTGACCCGGTACCGCCGGTACATCACCCGGGACATGGCCCCCTTTTACCAGGATGACGAGATCGCGGTGCTGGGCATCAACACGGCCCGGTCCCTCACGTTTACCAATGGCCGGATTTCCGAAAACCAGATCGAACTGATCCGGGAGCGGTTTTGCCCCATTCCCGACAACATCTTTAAGATCCTGGTCACCCACCACCCGTTTCTTCCGCCGCCCGAGAACCTGAAACTGCCCCTGGTGCGGCGGGCCGGCAAGATCCTCCGGATGGTGGAGGCGTGCAACCTGGACCTGCTCCTGGCCGGCCATTTCCACATGAGCTACGCCGGGGGCTCCCATTCGGCATACCGGACCCTGGCCCGTTCCGTGCTGGTGATCCAGGCGGGCACGGCCGCCTCCAGCCGCATGCGGACCGAAGGCAACGCCTACAATCTGATCCACATCCACAATGCACGGGTGACGCTCCGGGTGCGGATGTGGGACGGCGAGCGATTCGACGATCACCGGACCCGTCACTACACCTACAACACCGACGGGGGCTGGGACTATCCGACCCTTCTGGCGCCGGGGGCGACGCCCTCCGATGGGAAAAGGAGCCTGGAAAATTGAAGCGAACGTCTTTTTTAACGGCTGTGGCGAGCGGACTGCTCGCATTGGCGGCGGCGGGGACGGCGGCTTTTGAACTGCCGCCGCTGGAGGCTCTGGAATCGGACAAAGACCGGCTCTCCACCCTCCAAAAGGTCCAGGTCTCTTCCTTCAACCTGGAAGGCAACACGGTCTTCACCGACGATGAACTGGCGGAGCTGACGGCCCCGTATGAAAACCGGGAGATCACCTTCGAGGATCTCCAGGAGGTCCGGGACCGGCTGACCAAGTACTACATCGCCAACGGGTACCGCACGTCCGGCGCCCGGATACCGGACCAGAAGGTGGAAAACGGGGTCGTCACCGTCGAGATCGTGGAGGGGAAACTCACCGAAATCACCGTCACCGGCAACGACTGGCTCCAAACCCGATATGTCAAAAGCCGTCTGGAGCGGGGGACCGATCCCGACGCCCCGGTCAATGTCTACCCTCTCCAGGGGTTCCTGAAACTGCTCAAGCAGGATACCCTCGTCGACAACGTCAACGCGGAACTCCGGCCCGGCCTTGTCCTGGGGGAGGCGACCCTCGACGTGGAGATCGACGAGGCCCGGCCCTACTACCTTGAAGTCGGGTTCAACAACCACCAGTCCCCCAGCATCGGCGCCTACCGGGGGGAGATCCGGGCGGGGCTGCTCAACATCACCGGATGGGGCGACTCCCTGGACGCCGAGTACGGCATCACCGAGGGGCTGGACGATTTTTCGGTCCGGTACGCCATCCCCGCGACCCGCTGGGACACGACGTTGTCCGGCGGCTTTGACCGGTCCGAGTCGAAGGTGGTGGCCGATCCCTTCGGACCGTTCGACATCCGGAGCGAGACCGACACCTGGCATGTGGCCGTGCGCCATCCGTTTTACCGGACCGTGACCCGGGAGTTCGCCATGTCCCTGGAGTTCGAGAACCGCCAGGGCGAAACCTCGCTTCTGGGGGAAGGGTTCTCTTTTTCCGAAGGGGTGCCGCCGGACGGGGAGAGCGAGATCGCGGTGCTCCGGTTCGCCCAGGAATGGATCGACCGGACCCTGACCCAGGTCATCGCGGCCCGCTCCACTTTCAGCTTCGGCCTGGACGCCATGGGCGCCACGATCCACGACGACGACCGTCCCGACGGAGAGTTCTTCACCTGGCTGGGCCAGTTCCAGTGGCTCCGCCGGTACGATTTCCTCGACAGCCAGACCCTTTTCCGGGTCGATCTGCGGCTGTCGGACGACCCGCTGCTGCCCATGGAAAAATTCGCCATCGGCGGCGCCGACACGGTTCGGGGATACCGGGAGAACCAGGTCACTACCGACGGCGGCGTGGTCGCCTCCCTGGAGTGGCGGATACCGGTGGTTCAGCTCCGGATCCCCCTGATCAGCGCCCGCCCCACCGACGGATGGCTCCGGGCGTGTCCCTTCGTGGATGTCGGCTCGGGGTGGAACGCCGGGGGCGATGATCCTGATCCGGACACCCTCCTGGGAACCGGCCTGGGCCTTCGATGGGATCTTCGGGAGGACGTTTACGCCCGGATTTACTGGGGATACGCATGGGAAGACGTAGAAGATTCCTCCGACTGGGATCTCCAGGACGATGGATTTCATTTTGAAATCGGGGCCCGATTGTTTTAAACTGTATATTCAAGGCAAGAAAAAACCACGGCCCACACATTAGTACTCGAGACAAGGAGGCGACAGATGGCAAAGGAACGACTGGTGGTGATCGGCGGAGATGCGGCGGGCATGAGCGCGGCCTCCCAGGTCCGCCGCCGGAAACCCGACATGGAGATCCTGGCCTTCGAGCTGGGCCGTCACACCTCCTACGCCGCCTGAGGCATCCCCTACTATATCGCCAGGCTGGTCGATAAAGCAGACGCATTGGTGGCCCGGAAGCCTGAAACTTTCCGGGAAAAGCATAACATCGATGTCCGCACCCGTCACGAGGTGATCGGCATCGATACGGACGCCCGGAAAGTGCAGGTGCGGGATCTCGAAGCGAAGAAAGAGTTTTGGGAACCATACGACCAGTTGATGATCGCTACCGGCGCCAGGCCGATTCGGCCGCCCATCGACGGCATCGACGCAGGGGGCATCCTCGACGTCAATACCCTCGGCCAGGGCATTCATTTCAAAAAGGTCATGGATGAATCGGCCCCCAAAAAAGCCGTGGTGGTGGGCGGCGGCTACATCGGCCTGGAGATGGCCGAAGCGCTCAAGATGCGCGGCCTGGACGTCTCCCTTGTGGAGATGGCCGCCCAAGTCATGGGGACGCTGGACCCGGACATGGGCGAACAGGTCTCCGACGCCCTGATGGAAGACGGCGTTCATCTCTACCGGAAGGAGACCGTGAAGGGCTTCGACGTCGATAATGGGCAGGTCCGGGGGGTGGTCACCGACCAGCGGACCCTCCCGGCCGACATCGTGGTCCTCGGGCTCGGCGTCGGTCCCAATTCCGGGCTGGCCAAAGATGCGGCGATCCCCGTGGGAGTCAAAGACGGCATCAAGGTCAACGAACTCCAGCAGACCGAAACCGACGGCGTCTGGTCCGCAGGCGACTGCGTCCAGACCCATCACATCGTCAGCCGACGTCCCTTTTACGTGGCCCTGGGCACGGTGGCCAACAAACAGGGCCGGGTGGCCGGCATCAACCTGGGCGGCGGCTACGCCACTTTTCCCGGCGCCGTGGGGACGGCCATCACCAAGTACATGGAGACGGAATGCTCCCGCACCGGCTTGAGTGAACGGGAAATCGACGCCCTCGGATGGCAATATGCGGTCGGCAAGATCGACGCCGCGACCCTTCCCCATTATTATCCGGGATCGGCCCCCATTACCGTCAAAGTGCTGGCGGAAAAAGGCTCGGGAAAACTCCTGGGCGCCCAGATCGTCGGCGGCAAGGGATCGGCCAAACGGATCGACGTGGCGGCCACGGCCCTCCATGCCGGGTTTACGCTGGACGAGATGCTCTATCTGGATCTGAGTTACGCCCCGCCCTTCGCCGGCGTTTGGGATCCGATGGTGATTGCGGCGAGGAAGGCGTTAAAAGGAATTTAGAAGAAAAAGGACCATGCTCTCCATCATCACCCTGCTGACAGTCCTCACCATCTCCATTCTGGTCACGCGCATCGCCACGGTGGCCCTGGCCCATACCGGCCTCTCCAAGCAA
>JAABTM010000243.1 GCA_011389855.1 Desulfobacteraceae bacterium | reverse complement strand
CATACTCGGCGCCGCCGCCTTCGTCGCAATCATCATCACCGTCCGGCTCCCAATGAAAGTAATACCCATTTGGATAAAATGTAATATGTATCCAGTAGTCTTCGGGTTGATAATATCCCGGCCCCCAGCTTCCGACGATCGGACTGGCCCCCGCCACTCTGTTTATTCTATTCTCGCCATCATCAACTACGACCAATTGATCGTTTGCTTCGTCGACATACACCGTGTATGCGCCGGGGTTGCCTTCGTCGCCAAACCCAATGCATCCATTCTGATCAACGGTCGGCGTCATCGTCATCTGTTGAGTGGTTGAATTATATGCGTATGTTCCATACTCGACACCACCGCCGTTACCGCAAGCTTCTACATCATTACCCGTTTGATAATGGAAATAGTACCCATCGGGATAAAATGTGACATTTAATATGCTCCCGTCACCCGGATTATATCCCGGCCCCCAAGACCCCCAAAGTAAGTTTTCTTGCGCATTCGCATCCACCGCGCCCATCACGAACATTCCAAAAACCGCAACCAATGAAACGAAACAAAACAATTTGACTTTTCTCATGACTCCTCCATCGCTTGAGTAATCTGCTGGTTGAATGTGATTGCCAGATATGTAAACAGCAAAACGCGGCTGGGGCTGCAATGAGAAAAAGCAGATATCAGGGACATGACCCGGCATGATTCAATAATCGGAACTATCCCAGTTTCATGCCGGTTCCTGATTTTTGGTGGATAGATGGTGAAGGCGATACTTTGCGGATATTTTGGCAAGCCGAAGCGACCAGGGTCGCATCTTACAATAACGTCGACGATGGCGTATAAATAGGGCTTCCATCTGAAACTTGGAAAAGCCAGTATTAGAAACACTATTGTTGTCAAAGTGTGTTCCTTTTGGAAGTATGAAATAATTGTTTAGTACCTCGCTAATATCATAAATGTCAAGGGGGAAAATGAAAAAAAATCATATTGTCGACATAACCTTCGATTTATATTAAAAAATATTTTTCAATATGGGTGCGAATTAAGCCGGGTATTATACGACAAGGGGGGCCGGACCTCGGCGCTGTCCGTCGCGGGTCAATTTGTGAAATCAATTAAAAATTATGCGTGATCAGGGAACAGCGCGGCGAGGGACTTGCATGATCAAAGATTTATCCGGGATATAAAATATATAGCCGATTTATGTTAGGTCCCTGAGAACGGGCGGATCTTTCAGGAGGGGACGGGAAAGGATCTGGAGGCGGTCCCGAAAGTGAGGGGGGGCGTATTTGGGGGTTTTGATCCGTTTGTCACGGCGTCCGATAATCCCTTAGGCGAATCGCGGAAATGAATATCCCAACAAGGCGAATTCAACGGCGCCGCTCGCCATTTGCCGCGCGGGATCATATTTGGTATATTGATTCCAGCAATTCACCTTAGATTTCCAGATAACCCCCCGGCATCAGACTGGTCGCCAGCATCACCCCGTTGATGTCTTCATGGGCTGTCCAGCTGTCGGCTTTTCGATGATCGGGGTCCAGCCAGAAGGATTCGATTTTCTGAATAAGCGGGGTGTGCTGCATCAACGACCCGATTTTGGAATGGACGGGATGATCGGCGTTGAAGGGGTCCGGTCGGCGTTCCACGAGGTCCTTCAATTTCCGCGCGCCCTGCAATCCGATGGACAGCCCCAGCTCCCGGAAGGCGAGCCGGTAGTCCGCCGGAAGGTTCAGGTGACCGCTTCCGGAATAGGCGCCGAGGCCCCGGCTGGATGCCGTGAGCAGGTCTTCAAAAAGGTCCGTCCCCTTGAGATGCCCGCCGATGATGAGTTGGGCCAGCCGGTAGGCGTCGCTCAACAGACCGCCCAACCCTAACGGATCGTCGGTGGTCCAGTCCCTCCCCCGGCAGAGGTCGGCCATGTCGGCGATTTCCGTATGGAGGTTCGGGCCTTCAGCGTCGCCGGCTTCCCTTGCCTGGAGCTGTTGATAGGTGATGAAGCCGTCCAGGGGATCATGATGGCCCATGGAGGGGACCAGCGGGTAGGAAAGGTCGATGCTCATTTTCCAGTGCATCCGCTTCGGGCCTCCGGAGGGGGGCGCGTAGGTGAACCGTTCATGGACCGCCTCGGCCAGTTCCCGGGCCCATCGGTTGTAATCGGCGTCGCCGGTGGCCCCGCTCACCTGATCCAGGGCGTGCATCCATTTGGTCAGGTAATGGAAATACTGGCCGTCGCGATCCCATTCGGCCCGATTGTCGAATGGATCTGTCCGCCCCCGTTCGGGCCGCTTCTTTCCGATGCGGAGCCCGCCCCTGGTGGGATGTCGTTTTCCTTCGACTTCGCCCAGGCCGCTGATCCATCCGGTCCTCGGATCGTCTTCCCGGTGTTTGCCCAGCACCTGATGAACCTGATCGACGAGGCGGAGCGCCAGATCATGGTACCTTTGCTCGGATGTCTGGTCGTACAGCGCGAGGAAGTTGCAGACGGCGAAGGCATCTGTCCAGAGATAGCGGCGCGGGGGGATGTCCGGCGACGTCAGGCCGGTGCTTTCCGCAAAATGTTCCATGATGTCGCGGGCCGTGGGCGTGGCTTTTTCCTGTATCATCTTTCCTCCCGTTTTCGTTTTTCATCCATTGTATCATCCCCTTCGGGCGGCTGACAAAAAAATGAAGGTTAGCGGGGTTTTCCCACGGAATAGAGAACTCGCGGGACCGATTTTGAATTTTCAGGACATGGGAATTCGCTATAAATAATATGCTAAGATTATAAAGTGTTACAAAGCAAACCGTCGCCGAATGGTTTCGCCGTCCGCGGCGATCGCATGAAAATCGGAATTCCAAGTTCCGTTCTTCGTTTTGCATATCTGAATAAAAACAGTATGATAAATAAACGGCATAACTTTTGCTGTGCGAAGGTGCTTCCTGTAGTTCTGAGGTATCTTCAAACAACAAGGAGAACAGAATGAGCTGGAAATTTTGGGAGAAAAAAAGCGGGGGGACCAAGGTCAAAAAGTTGCCCCGGCCCAAGGAACTGCCGTCGTCCGTGGGCCGATTTCTGGTGGTGAATTTGAAACAGGACCCGGACTGGGTGTGGAGTCTGCGGTGCGTGGTCCGTCAGCGGGAGGGAAAGAAGACGATATTCGACGTGCGGGTGTTCGACCTCAACGATGCCGACGCCAAAGGGGTAAAGGCGAGGGATTACGATTCATTCGAGGGACATCCGGAAGCCATCCTGTTCGAGGGCTGGTTCGACAAATCGACCTATCAGGCGGAACTCCACCGGGTCAAGCCCGTGGATCAAAAAGGCGCCGCCTGATCTGTATTCTCCGATGCCCTGTCCGAGCGTTTCGGCCCGGAAGGGCGTCGCTCCCGGCTTGACCGGCCCGCCGACATCCTTTCCGAAACGTCCATCAAAAGCCGTTCACACGGGGGCGTTTTTCCCGGCGCACTTTGTAAAGCCAGTTGCCGTAAACCAGGTGGTAGGGCTCCGTGGCATTGGAACGCCATTTGTTGTCCGTCGCCCGGATGCCCAGCCACAATCCGATAATCAAACAAATCAGAGAAGTTAAAATCAGTTCCATATTTTTTGCCTGCTGTCAAAAGGGCCGATGGTCTGGAACAATTGCCCTATTTTTTACCATTTTATTCCACAGTCCTCCCGGTGGATCAATGGGTAGCGGAGGGTAATCGGGGGGTAGATTTTTGCCATTTAGGAATGGGGCGAATACGGAAGCGGAAGATTTTATCCTTGCATTTCAAGCACAAAAGGGCGAGCATCCCGGAAAAAGGGACACGATGATCGTCCTCCCGGAATGGGAAGGGCGATGAAAGACGGACTTCGGAAGCAAGGAAAACGGATGACGCCCCTACCGCCCCCGGCAACCGGTCAAATGCGATGCTACAATGAAACCGGCGAAGCGATCCCCTGCGACGGCACGGGCCAGGATGGCCGGCATCAGGCGGGCGTCCACTGGCCCGCCCCACGGTTTGAGATCCGGGGAGCCGCGGTGCTGGACCGACTCACCGGCCTCATGTGGACCCTGGACGCGGCCCCGTCTGAGTTTCCCCTCTCCTGGGAAGAAGCCCTCGATTTTATCGGCGAGTTCAATATGGAAAACGGCGCCGGCCACGATGACTGGCGGCTGCCCAACCGCAACGAATTGTTCAGCCTGATCAGCCACGTCCACATCAACCCCTGCCTCGGACCGGATGCGCCTTTCGAAGGCGTGTTCCCCGGATATTACTGGACCTCCACCACCTGCGCGCGGCTCCCGAACCAGGCGTGGTACGTCCATCTGGGCGGGGCCCGCCTGTTTAAGGGCATGAAGCACGGCTCCTATATGGTCTGGCCGGTCAGGGACGGGCGGGAGGGCGTCGTTCGATTGCCCCGAACCGGCCAGCGGGGGTGCTGGAACAGCCGGGGAGAGCCCATCCCCTGCGACGGCGCCGGGCAGGATGGGGAGATCCGGGCCGGCGCCGTCCCGCCCGATCCCCGTTTCAAGGCGTCGGGGGAGACGGTCCTGGACCGGCTGACCGGGCTGGCGTGGACGCGGGGCGCGGATCTGACCAACGGGCCGGTCTCCTGGGGCGCGGCCCTGTCGGCGGTCCAATCCATGAACGAGCGTGGCTTCGACGGCGCGGACGGGTGGCGGCTGCCCAACATCCGGGAGCTGGCCAGCCTGATCGACATGGGCCGTCATTCGCCGGCCCTGCCCCCGGGCCATCCGTTCAGCGGGGCGTCCGACGCCTACTGGTCCTCCTCCACCAGCATCTATGATCCGTCCTATGCCTGGACCCTCTATTTAAAGGATGGTCCCGTTGGGGTGGGGCACAAACCCAGACCGGAATTTCATGTCTGGGCGGTGCGGGACGGCCTGAAAGGGTCATTTGACCCTGAAAACTGGCGATTGGCGCCGTGTCATCAGGAATCTTCGGATTCACGGATAAATTGATTTACGGCGCTTATGAATTCTTCCGCATATCTCACCCCGTTCACAGCGTCATCTTTTGGAACTTCAACAAATTCTTTGTAATCAGACTCCTGCCTGTCATCAAACATTGAATGCAATAATTTTGAATATTTTTTATCGATTTTTCCCGGAATCACAAATTCTCTGTCGAATAAGCTTATCAGTCCGGTATGCTTGGATGTCTTGGCGTTCACATTCATTTTCAGAAAAAGCGCCATAACCATGTAAAACATAGAATAATACGCTCTGTTGACTACGGAACGATGACTGATTTCAGCGCGCAACATCTTTCTGGCATCGTCAAGCGTGGTCAATGCCTGTTGCAAACGGTATTCAAACAAAGCCTGTTTGTCAGTCAAATTTTGATTCCTTCCTTTATAATATTTTCCACAACGGGGGAACATCTAAGCGGCGAGTTGGTCAGTTCGCTTCTGGAGAATATGAGTGGGGATATGACCACTTTGTTTTCAAATCCGACGGACCACGTTACATCTTTTATTGTCTCTTTAGTCGCTTTATCAAGTGTTTCCGTTTCAATGAAAACATCAAAGTCAGAAAATTCATCGGCGTCTCCCCGCGACCTGGAACCAAAGATCCTAATGTCCAGCAATTTGATTTTATCTGACAATTTCCTTTTAAGCTCGCAAAGAATTTTGTAATCGTTTTCTTTCATAATTATCTTTCAAAATTCAGTCCGAATACTGACAGATTTTCATTCTTCTAAAGCACAGTCAAAGCTCCCCTTGATGCCAAAAGGGGCCTCTTTTTCTGGAAAACAGAATAATCCAATCGTTAGCAATTTGCAAGAATATCGAGGTTAGCGAAAGCCCTGCCCGAAATTTCACGCCTTGGCGGTCCGAGGCGGTGTGTGGGGATGGCCCGGTTTTTCCGGCGTCCGGATCGACTGGACCGCCACCAGGGAAACCAGGCTCATGGCCGCGCCGCACATGAAGGGAATCCGATAATCCACCATCCAGAGCATGCCGCCCAGGGCCGGGAGCGCCACGGCCGCGATGTGATTGATGGTGAATCCCACCGCCATGCTTGGCGCGATGTCCCGGGAATTGGCCACCTTCTGGAAATAGGTCCGGATCGCGATGGCGAAATTGAAGAAGACGTGATCCAGGATGTAGAGAAATCCCGCCAACCATTTGGAATCCACCACCGCATAGAGGATGAAGATGACGATCAGGCTGCCGTATTCCAGGCTCAGCACCTTCCGCTCTCCGAACCGGATGATGGCCTTGCCGATGGCCGGGCTCAGGAAATAGTTGACGATGTTGTTAATGACGAACAGGGCCGTGATCCACTGAACCGTGAAGCCGAACTTTTTGACCAGGAGGAAGACCGCGAAGGCGATGAAGATCTGCCGACGGGCCCCGGCCATGAAGGTCAGAAAATAAAAGAGCCAGTAGCGCCGCCGCAGGACCATGTGTCGGTGTTGCGGGGCCAGATCCATCCGGGTCGGGTTTTGCCGGAAGGCCCACAGGCCGGACGCCCCGATGGCGGCGCCCGCGACGAAATAGATGACGCTGTAGGAGACCAGGGCCGCCATGATCCATATCAGCAGCCCGATGGCGATGTTGGAGGCCGCGGCGAAGCTCCGGAGCCGGCCGAAAACCCAGGGCGACGTGGTCCGGTCGAAATACTGGAGGGTCAACGACTGGTTGGTGGTCTCGTAATAATGGAAACCGAAACTCATGGCCAGGGTGGTCAGCATCAAACCGGGATAGGAGGGGAAGAATCCGGTGATGCCCACCCCGAGGCCCAGGATCAGAATCGACAGGGCCGACAGCTTGTGCTCGCGGATGACCAGGGTCACATAGACCGCCAGCAGGGTCAGGAACCCCGGGATCTCCCGGACCGACTGGATGACCCCCACATGCCGGCCTTCCAGCCCGGCGGCATTGACCGCGAAGTTGTCGAACAAGGTGCGCCAGGTCTGCAGGCCGACGGCGGAGCAGATGGTCAGCACCAGCAGATATCGGTACATGGGATCCGACGTGACGGCTTCCATGGCTTCGAGCTTGGGATTTCTCCGGCGGTTTACAAGTTTAAACATGATAATGGCCTAACAATCCGATGGGTTATGGGTGCGGAAAATGCGTCGGCCCTCTCGGGTTCAAGAGATCGAATTTGAGTGACCAAATAAAATAGATTAAAAAACATTTAGTTAGGATAATACGGCTCAGCCGGGTTCAAAAAATTGAACCCCTACGGGGCTTTCGATCCCCGGTTTGGGCCGGACATTGTGGCGCGAATGCGAGCTGGAATAGAAAAATAAAAGAAATAAACACCTAAAATAAAAGGATAATATGGCGTTACATGGGCTTTGAATCCTGTCGTCATAACGCTTTGGCAAAAAGCTTGCATATAAAAATACCGAACCTAATAATTCTTCATCTTCTTTCCTTCTCAAGCGGCCAGTCGGGGCAACCCGGCTGGCCGTTTTGATTATGGTGGCGACCTGTAATTTTTCCGGGTTTAGAATCGAAAATAGGGGCAAATGTAATAAAAACAGCTATATATCTACAAATAACGCTTGATCTTGCGTTCGAGTTCAAAAACGAGAACTCGAGCCTCATATAGTAATTGAATTTAAAAACAGATATTTAAGATTGACTCAATGCGCTTAGGTTCAAAAAATTGAACTTCAGCCCCCGTTCCGACGCCACAAATGAACCTGAACTTCGGCGTTTTGGATCTAATAAAGGATGGGGCATTTAATGAAATTTATAATAAAATAAGTTAAATATATACAATTATAAAAATTTTTTCCAAAATGTTTGAGCTTTGGCAAGGCGATTGCATTTAAAAATACCAAACCTAATATCTTCATCTTCTTTCCTTCTCAAGCGGCCAGTCGGGGCAACCCGGCTGGCCGTTTTGATTGGAAAAGCCCCTTCTCTATCCTATCCCCTCCCCGCTTACAAAACTTTTTATTGCATTCAGCACAAAAAACGATAGACTGCCCCCTTTTTGAGATTTGCCGGATCGACCCAATCGACAGTGTTCAGAGGTGAGAGCCATGACCGAGGAAGAGACCGATTTTCTTCAATCCCATTCCATGACGTTTCTTGAGATGGCCTTCCGGACGGATCGGCAAGAGACCATCGACCGGCCCGACGGCTTCGGCGAGAAGACCGGCGATTG
>JAABTM010000242.1 GCA_011389855.1 Desulfobacteraceae bacterium | reverse complement strand
GCCCCCTTCCCGCCCGAACACAGAAAAGCCGGAGCGCCGGGCCCATCACCGGCCCGGCCCCCGGCTTTTCCCACCCGCAACCCGCAACCCGCAACCCGCAACTCGCAACCCGCAACTCGCCCCCCCCGGATACACCTTGACAACACCCTGAATTCAGATGTAATAAAAAGGCGTTATCGCAACCGGGAAACCAGGCCCGCCCCAGGGCGGCCGCTACTTCAGGAGGGATACAGATGTTCAACACCGTGGGCAAAGCCGTTCGCATGGAACGGATCATCAATCGGAACACCGGGAAAACCGTCATCGTCCCCATGGATCACGGGGTGAGCGTGGGCCCTATCGACGGACTCATCGACATGTCCAGAACCGTCGACATGGTGGCCGAGGGCGGCGCCAACGCCGTCATCGGCCACATCGGGCTGCCGCGGTACGGCCACCGACGCAGTGGAAAAGATATCGGCCTGATCCTCCACCTGTCCGCCTCCAGCTCCCTGTCTCCCAAGCCCAATAAAAAGGTGCTGGTCAACACCGTTGAAAACGCCCTGAGAATGGGCGCCGACGGGGTCTCCATCCACATCAACGTGGGGGATGAAGATGAAGCCGACATGCTCAAGGATTTCGGCAAAATCGCCGTGGAGTGCAGCTACTGGGGCATGCCCCTGGTGGCCATGATGTATCCCCGTGGACCCATGATCGACGACGAGAAAGACCTCGATGCGGTCAAGATCGCCGCCCGGATCGGCGCGGAACTGGGCGCCGACTTTGTCAAGACCAACTACACCGGCGATCCCGAATCCTTCGCCGAAGTGGTGCAGGGATGCCCCGCCCCCGTGTTGATCGCGGGCGGAAGCAAACTGGGTGCGGAAGACATGTTCCGGTCCATCGAAGCGGCCATGCAGGCCGGCGCCAGGGGCCTGTCCATCGGCCGGAACGTGTTCCAGCACAGCAATCCGGCGATGTTCGTCAAGGCGGCCTGCGGCATCGTCCATGACGGTCTCACCTGGGCCCAGGCCCTTGAGATGCTCAGGTCCGCCGAGGCCGGATAAGAAAACCGCTTTCCATAGCGATCCATTCGTGATAGCAAGGAACGGGTTCGATGCTGGATCCACCGGCTATACGTCTATTTTTTAGGGCCCGATCTTTTTTTTGAAAAGGAGCATTGCATCATTGAAAACCCAACGATCCATCCGGACGTCTTTGACGGCGTTCGCCGCAACCCTCGTCATTCTTCTGGCCGGCGCCTGCCCGGCCTTCGGAGCCGACGATCCGGCCCGTTTGCTGATTCTGCCCTTTAACATCCACTCGTCGGAAGACCTCTCATTTCTGAAAGAGGGCATCCAGGACATGCTCGCCACCCGGCTGGGCCGGGAGGGCGCGGTGCGACCCTACACCCGTGAGGAGATGAACGCCTTTCTTCAGGACATCCCCGGCGAGATCACCGACCGACAGGCAAAGGAGATCGCCGTTCGGGTGGGCGCGGATTACGTGGTCCTGGGCAGCCTCACCCTGATCGGCGACAGCCTCAGCACCGACGCCCGCATGATCGACCCGCGGACGGACGAGACGGCGGTCGCCTTCAGCGCCACCGGCGCCCGGCAGGGGGAAATCATCTCCCACGTGGATCAGTTCGCCCGGAAGATCAACCAGAACGTCTTTGGCCGCGACGCTGAACCCGCGCCCGCCGCCGCGACGCCCGCCGCGCCCCAGGTGTCGGACAGCCGCCGGCACCCCGAGGCCATCTGGCGCGAAGATATGGGGTCCGGATTCGAGGAAGGCGGCGCCGAGGGGAGCGGCACGGGCGGCTATAAAATGGGGGACCGGCCCACGGCCGCCGGCAGCGTCTGGAAGAGCCGGAACTATTCCGCCCACCTCATCGGCCTCGCCGTCGGGGATGTGGACGGCGACGACCTGAACGAAACGGTCTTCATCGGCAAGGACACCGTTTTCATCTACCGCCACGCCAGCGGCCGCATGGCTCGCCTGGGCGAAGTGGAAACCGACCGCACCACCGATCTCGTCAGCGTGGACACGGCCGACATCAACGCCAACGGCAAGGAAGAAATCTTCGTCACCGCCATGAACTACGACAGCGGGACCCTCAAATCCTTTGTTCTGGAATGGGACGGTTCGAAATTCGCAAAGATCGTGACCGGCGCCCAGTGGTATTACCGGGTGATCGACATGCCCGACCGGGGAAAGATCCTCCTTGGGCAGCGGCGCGGCATCCGGAACCTTTTCGTGGGCGGGGTGCATGAAATGACCTGGACCGGCGGCGAGTACCGGGCCGCCGGCGAAAAGCCGCTGCCTGCCTGGGCCAACGTCTTCAACTTCACCTACGGGGATGTCTTCAACGACGGGCGCCCCCGGCTCATCGGCTTTACGAACCGGGACCAGATCCGGATCATGGAAGCGGACGGCAATGGCGTGGAGTGGACCAGCGAAGACGCCTACGGCGGCAGCATGACCTATCTGGACCAGGTTCCGGACGTAGTCCCGGCCAAGCGGGTCGACTACGAGCTGGAGCGCCATTACATGCCCCAGCGGATCTTCGTGGCCGACACCACCGGAGACGGAAGCAAAGAACTGGTAGTGGCGCGGAACGAAGACCGGACCAAGCGGATCTTCACCCGGCTGCGCATGTTCAAGAACGGGCAAGTGGCAGCTCTCTCCTTCGACAAGATGGGCCGTTACCGCAACTGGTCCACCCGGGAGATCAGCGGGTATCTCAGCGATCTGGCCCTGGCCGACGCCGACAACGACGGAAAAAAAGAACTCGCCTACACCGTGGTGAGCAACATCTCCTCCGTGATCCGCGACGCCAAGAGCTTCCTCATCTTCCAGGCCTTTCCCGAACCTTCGGGACGGGACAAGGCCCGGCGGGCGGTGGAGTAACCCGCCGCCGTCCTAACGGCTTTCCGCGACCTCGCGGGCGGTCTCTTGCAGGATCTCCCAGGCGCCCCGGACGTGGCGGGCTTCCGTATGGGTCTGCCCCACGCAGAGGCGGAGGGTGAACCGTTCATCGAGCATGGTGTGGGTCAGGTAGAGGCGGCCGCTCCCATTGACCCGGGCCATGGTCTCCTGGTTGACCGCATCCCCGCCCTTGTGCCGGAAACAGACCAGGTTCAGGGGCGCCGGGGCCGCCAGTTCGAAGTCACCCGACGCTTCGACCCATCCCACGAATTCCTGGGCCAGCGCCACATGCCGGCGGATGTGGCGGCGCAGTCCTTCCACCCCGTAATGCCGAATCACGAACCAGAGTTTGAGGGCCCGGAACCGCCGGCCCAGGGGCACCTGCCAGTCCCGGTAATCGATCACCGCCCCCGACTCGGTGGCCTGGTTCTTCAGATATTCGGGCAGGATGCTCAGGGTCTGGATCAGGGCCGCCCGGTCGGCCACGAAAAAGCAATCGCAGTCAAAGTTGGTGAACATCCACTTGTGGGGGTTGAAGCAGTAGGAATCGGCCGCGCCCAGCCCCTCGTGGATGTGACGAAATTCCGGGCAGACCGCCGCCGTGCCGGCCATGGCCGCGTCCACATGGAGCCAGACGCCCTCGGTTCGGCAGATGCGGCCGATCTGGGGCAGGGGATCCATGGCGTTGGAAGAGGTCGTCCCCACCGTCGCGCAGACCATGCAGGGCTTCAACCCGTCCACCAGATCCTTCTGGATCATCTCGGAAAGCGCGTCGGGCCGCATGGCATAGTTGTCGTCCACCGGAACCAGGCGCAGCGCGTTTTTCCCCAGTCCGGCGATCTTCACCGCTTTTTCCAGGGACGAATGGGTCTGGGAAGAGGCGTAGACGATCAGCCGCCCGTCGGCGCCCACCGTGTTTCCGGAATAGTCGGAGGCCCGCTCCCGGGCCGCCAGCAGGGCGCAGAGGGTCGCGCCGGAGGCGGAATCCTGGATCACCCCGCCCCCCGGCCCATCGGACCGGAATGTTTCCGGCAGGTCGAGCATGGAGACGAGCCAGTCCATGACATGGGTCTCCAGTTCCGTGCAGGCCGGGCTGGTGGCCCAGAGCATCCCCTGAACCCCGAGACCGGCGGAGAGCAGTTCCCCTAAAATGGACGGCCCCGATGTGTTGGCCGGGAAAAAGGCGAAAAAATTGGGAGACTGCCAGTGGGTGATCCCCGGCAGGATCTTCTCCTCCACGTCCTTTAACATCGCCTCGAAAGGCTCGCCCGTTTCCGGCGGCGCCGGGGGCAGCGAGGCCCGGATCTCTCCCGGCGGCGTCTGGGCCGCCACCGGCAGCGATTCGACCCGCTCCTGATAATCCGCGATCCAATCCACCACGGCCCGTCCGTATTTCCGAAATTCATCCGGGGTCATGTGTCGACTTTTTTCTTCGGTCATGCGCTTTCCTCCTCTCAACCGCCGATCCAGAGATCGATTCGAATTCAATTCAGCCCTGTAATCCGCCGCATCATAGTCCACTGGTTTAGACGAGGTCAAAGCATTTCTGGGGCCTGGAGATTGCATAAACGGCCCGTCTCGTATAAACTGGAATACATCGCATTCACGTTCACCCTTTAATAACGGAGGTCGCAGTCATGTCAAAGGTCGCAGTCGTCAAAACCGAGAATCGGGAAACCGGGGTTCGATCTTCCGTCAAAACACTGGGCATCAATCCGGTCAAGGGAAAGGGGGTGCTCATAAAACCCAATTTCAACACGGCCGATCCGGTCCCCGGCTCCACCGACAACGCCACGCTCATGGCCCTGATCGACACCCTGTGGGACATGGGCGCGAAGAGGATCACTCTGGGCGAACGAAGCTATCCGCCCACCCGTTCCGTGATGGAAGACAAGGGGGTTCTGGACCTCCTGGCGGAAAAGGAGGTCGCGGTCATCAATTTCGACGATCTCTCCAAGTCGGAATGGGTCGAATTCACGCCCGAAGATTCCCACTGGCCCAAGGGATTCCGGGTGGCCAGGCCGGTCCTGGATGCCGAATGCCTGGTCTCCACCTGCTGCCTGAAAACCCACCAGTTCGGCGGCGTCTTCACCATGTCCCTCAAACTCCATGTGGGGGTGGTCCCCACCACCCGGAACGGCTTTCCTTACATGAACCAGCTCCACGGATCGCCCCACCAGCAGGAGATGATCGCTGAAATCAACGCGCCCTTTTCGCCGGACCTGATCGTTCTGGACGGCATCGACGCCTTTGTGGACGGCGGTCCCATGACCGGAAAACGGGCCAGGGGAAACGTCTTCCTGGCCGCCGCTGACCGGGTGGCCCTGGATGCCGTGGGCGTGGCCATGCTGAAATCCCTGGGGTCCAACCGCGCCATAATGGACCCGCCCATTTTCCGGCAACGCCAGATCGCCCGGGCCGCCGCCCTGGGCCTTGGCGCGGGCGGGCCGGACGATATAGACCTGGTCCCGTCAGACGACGCCAGCCGGGACGTGTGCGATACGCTTCGATCCATCCTGAAAGAGGGATGACGGGCCGTGTCCTGGCGAAGTTTGTTACTGATCCTTCGAAACGCCCGACTCAAAGGGGCGGACCTGTACCGGGCCTGTTTGATCGGGGCCAAACTCGACCGGGCCGACCTTCGGGGCGCCTACCTGGAACGGGCCGATCTCAGCTGGGCGACCCTTGAAAACGCCGATCTGAACGGCGCGTATCTGCGCGGCGCCCGTCTGAAGGACGCCGAATGGGGGAAAGGAGGAGGCTGACATGGCCATTGCCTCCATGACCAAGGCGGGCAATGCCGTTACAGGAGGTGGAAGGGATACGGTCGGCCCGAGGCTCTGGAGGGTTTTTCCTTGATAAACTATACGATCTGATATATTTTTGCTGTATCGTATATTTTAGGGCAATCAAAGGAGGAGGCCATGGACCTTCAAGGACTTTCCAAAAACGTTAGACGACTGAGGGTTGGAAGAAGTTTCAGCCAGCCTGCATTGGCGGATGCCGCTGGGCTCTCCTTGCCGGCAATCAAGAACCTTGAGCTTGCAAAAAGCGAACCCCGAATGAAAACCTTGCAGGCAATCGCCAAGGCGCTCGATGTGAAGATCCAGGATCTTTTCCAGCCTGACCGGCAACTGCGCACTGTAAGATTTCGTTCGGCAAAACGGATGAAGAACCGGGAAAACCTTCTTGCCGAAGTGGCAAGGCATCTCGATGATTTCAATTATCTGGAAAAGATTCTTAACCGGAAGAAGCCGTTTCGTCTCGATGCTGTCAGGGCGCGATGCTCCAGAGACCGCGTCATCGAGTCGGCCGAAATATGCCGAAAAAAACTGAAGCTGAAACCAACCGAACCCATCCATGACATTTGCGGTTTGCTGGAAAACTCGGGGGTCAAAGTTTTCCCCGTTTCCACGACTTCCGATGGTTTTTTCGGCTTGTCCGTCGGAGATGAGGACGGCGGGCCGGCGGTGGTTGTGAACGTATGGGAGCGGATTTCAGTGGAAAGACAGATATTCAGCGCCGCCCATGAACTCGGCCATCTCATGCTGCACCCCGACGCCTTTGATGTTGGCCAGACCGGGGAAAGCAAGGAAGAGGAAACCGAAGCCAACTGTTTCGCCGGGCATTTCCTGATGCCGAACGAAGGGTTCCGCAATGAATGGGATGAAGCGGCCGGATTGCATTTTGTTGACAGAGTTTTCAAGGTCAAGGGCATTTTCCGGATCAGTTATAAAACCGTCCTATCGCGCCTATTGGAACATGGGGTTGTGGACAAGTCCATCTGGAAAAACTTCAACATTGCATATAAACGGCGCTTTAACCGCAGTCTTTCATTTAAAGAAGAACCGATGGGCGTCGATCCGGCCGAACCGTTCGGGATGCATCGATTCAATTTCTATGAAGATCGTTTTAGACGCCTGGCAAGGGAAGCGGTGGAGAAAGACAAGATATCGATGGGCCGCGGCGCGGAAATGCTTCGGATCGGCATTGAGGAGATGCAGGATCTTTTGAAGGACTGGCGGCTGGATCAGCAAAAGAAAAAATGCCGCCTAAAGCAGATTGTGCATCGGCATTTCCCTGTTCAGCGGCTATTTTGTACCATTTGATGGCTTTCTCAATATTTTGGGACGCGCCGATGCCCTCTTTATACATATGGCCCAATATAACCTGTGCTTTAGCATCCCTTTGTTCGGCAGCTAATTTAAACCACTTAAAGGCTTCAGAGTAATCTCTATCGACGCCGTTTCCGTTATAATATAAACCGCCTAATTGTAGCTGTGCTTTATCGTTCCCTTTTTCGGCGGCCATTCGATACCATTTGGCTGACTCGGAGAAGTCTCTAATCACACCTTCACCGAACATATACATTCTGCCCAAGGAAAGCTGCGCCTCAAGGCTTCCATTTTCGGCGTCTTTTTTCATTTTTTCAAGCTTGGCAAGCGCATCTTCTGCGTCAGAGTTTTGTTCCTGTTTAACAGATTCAACATTTTGGGGTTTGTCATCTATTACATGTTTCGGATCGGAGATATTCTCGTCTTGCAGGATAACAGGGGCATTGGCTTCTTCAATGTCGTTTTTTGCCTGGAAGGCTGCGCATGAAGCGACAAAACAGATAAGAACAAAGAAGGTCATAATGCATCTTGTCATGGCGTTTCCCCATTTGGAAGAAGTCTCTTGAGAAAGAGGAGTTAAACAACAATATGCCGCAACTGATTGAAAATGAAGACATGGTCGTTGCCTTGTTGATCGGGCATAAGATTAAAATGGGTCTGCCGGAGGTGTTAGACAACCATATACCCCGGCACGGCAAGTAACGGAAAATGAGCTGGGGATGGACGGCTATCATCGGAAGGTGTCGGCGGCCTCGTTGGAACCGCTGGGGTCGCCTTTGGCGACCCAAAAGTCGTCTCCGGTGAAACTGCGGACAATGGTTTGTATCTGGGGCTGATCGAGCGGGTAGCACGGCCGATGAGATGCCCGAATGGATAACAAAGATCAGGAGGTTTTGTTCCATCACAGGGCGTTATGGCAAACTGCTTGCGCCTGGCATTGCTAAAGGCGCAACCTCTTGAGATTGCGCCTTTTGTTTGTTTATGGTGGCGATGCAGGGATTTGAACCCCGGACACTACGGATATGAGCCGTATGCTCTGACCACCTGAGCTACATCGCCGTGTTCTGTTTCAGGCTAGTGCTTCCATCTAAACCT
>JAABTM010000536.1 GCA_011389855.1 Desulfobacteraceae bacterium | reverse complement strand
GCGGCCTCCCTCCGCTACCGGCGAGCCCATCAGGAAAGACCCCCCGGAAATGAACACCAGCTCACATCCGCCTTTTTCCAAATGGATCACGTTTTGCTTGGACTCTGCCATTTCACGCTCGACCCATTCCCTGATTTGGAAAAAAGGATGATTTTTAAGTTTATCCAGGCGTTTTTTCAATGCCTGTTTATCGAGGCGCGTCAGAAAAAACAATGCCGTCGCCTGCCGCAGCCACAATGACTTATCCGATCCGGGGTCTTCGTCCAACAGTTCGATAAACGGCTTCGGCGATTTCGCTGCCGCTTCGTCAAGACATATCTCCATTAGAACTGAATCATCAGAAAATGCTGATTGTTTGACCACCTCGCGCATGAACGGAACGAAAATGGACGGTTCGTCCCGAAGAGAAAGCATCAGCAGGATCACCTCCTGCCACCAGCCTTTCCCGAACTGTCCGGCCAGTTCCCGGAGAACCGCCGGATCGTCGTCCTCATAATAGGCCCGGCGGATTTCCCTGGCGGCCAGATATTCCTGGAACCCGAGATGGATGAATCCGTATTGCTCGCCGCTCCAGCCGGTCAGCAACCCGCTTTCGTCCCGCACGATCCGTAAAAAATCCTCGGCGGTCCCATGGGGCCATTCCACGGCCCGCAGGGCCGGGTCCATCACCGGCGCCAGTTCAGCGGCCGTCGCCCGGGTCCGCTCTTCCTCGCCGTGCATCCAGAGCGCGGCGGGCTGGAGCGCCCGACGGCCGTCCAGGGCCGTCACCCGGGATTTGAACCCGATGGCCTCGCGCCAAAGTTCCAGCAGCACGTCGATGCATTCTTCATAGAGCCGGGCGCGGTTGTCGGGCAGGGTGGCCCGGTCCCGGTGGACCAGGCAGAGGTTGGTCAGCAGCAGGGGATTCCGGGTCATGGAAAAGACGCGGCGGGCGCGGAACTCGGGTCTTCTTAGGCTCTGGATCAAGTTCCCTGCACCGCGGTCGGCAATAACTTCCGCCTGTTTCCGGTCTTCGCTGAGGCCGGTCTCCACGCTGCGGTACCAGTTCCGGATGAAGGTTTCGGCCTGTTCGGTTGTCAGGGGCCGGATGTGCATGACCAGGAATGCCCCGCTCAGGTGAACTTCGGGGGTGTACCCGGCGAACCGGGAGGTAACGACAAACCAGTTTTCAGAAGACGCTTTAAGCGCATCGTCGATCCAGCGGGAGACCCGGGCCCGCTGTTCGGGGTCCGCCACCTCGTCCAGGCCGTCCAGCAGAAACAGGAGGCGTTTGTGTTCCAACAACCGCTTGCCGAAACCTTCCGCCGTATCAAGATGGGGTTGATCGAGCTGGTTCTGGATGAAGGCGTCAAGTCCGGCGTTCAAATCCCGCAGCTCCCGAAGGGGCAAAAACACCGGCACGATGCCCCTGGGCAGCCCGAATTGTTCCGCCTCGCCCCCGATGCACCAGAGCAGCAGCCGCCGCAGGTGGGTGGTCTTGCCCGAGCCCGGGTCGCCCAGGATGACGATGCCGCGCCGTTCCATCTTGCCGCAGGCCCTGAACGCATCGGGCACCGAAATCTCGCGGCCCTCCCCGGTTTCCTTCAGGCGCTCACGGGCCTCCTCGGCATCGCCGTAGCAATCCATGCCCGTGGCTCGCAGGTCAAGCACGGCGTGCAGCGGCACATAGACGTCCTCGATCCGGATGTCCGTCCGGAGCTTGGTGCGGAACCCCATCAGGGGCAGGTCTTTGTGGAACGACTTGGCGCTGTCGCAGTATTTCCGGATCTCTCCGTCGAAGGGCGAGTCGCCTTTTACGACCGCTTTTTCAGCCGTTTTTTTTTGCGTCGAGGCGAAAACGCCCAAATCCACCGGCCACCGGAAAAAAGCGGAGGTAAACAGTAAAAACGCCATAGCCACGAATAAAATCAGCATCGACCACGTCAACACCACGATGGCGTAGCGCATGGACGGATCGGCCATTTCGGTATACCGCGCGAAGACGACCAGCAGCACCATCATCCCCAGCATGATCACCGTGCCGAAAACCGCCTCCTTCCAGCCGATCCGGAACACCGTCCGGACGATGGCCAGCACCGCCGCGATCCCCGCCACCCCCAGGGCGTACTTAACCGCCGGGACGGCGGCGATGGCGTCTTTCAAAATTTGATAGGCATCCGGCATTCAGAGCCCCCCTGTTGTCTTTAATTCGTCGGAAAGATGCTTCTCACCACTTGAGAAAGCCATTTTTGGGTATAGTCCAGGTTTTCAGGGCGGGTCAAGGGGGTTGTGGATGTCTTTCAGAATCCGCGCCATCGCGTGTCCTGGGGTTTCAACCCCAGGCCGGATGACCCCCCTTTGGCGTCACCCGG
>JAABTM010000241.1 GCA_011389855.1 Desulfobacteraceae bacterium | reverse complement strand
CAGGCGGAAATGGCTGCCTTCGTTGAAAAGAAACACATCGTCTTGGGTCAGCAGACTGACGTCGTATCGCACCGGCGTTGGGTGATCTTGATGGGGCATATCGGCCTCCGTACCGTTATTTTTCATCCAGTAATTGTTCGATCCCCATGAGCGGGATCCGGACCCAGTCGGGTCGATTGTTCATTTCGTAGCCGAGTTCGTAGACGGCTTTTTCCATCAGATAGGCGTCCAGCAGCGTCCGGATCTCCGTATCGGTGTCGGGCAGGAACCCGCTGTCGGCGCTCCGGTCGAGATAGACGCGCAGATATTCCGCGCAGACCCATCGACGCCACTCCTCGGCCCAGGCTTCCATGACGGGCCGTCCCTCGGGCTGGAAACTCCCCCGTGCCTCCTCGGCCAGCAGGGCCGAATAGGCGGCGTAATGGAAAGAGCGCAGCATTCCCGCCACGTCCCGCAGGGGCGAGCGTTTGATTCGCCGCTCGCTGACGGGCCGGGCCGGCTCCCCTTCGAAGTCGATGATGACAAAATCCTTGCCCGTGTAAAGGACTTGCCCGAGGTGGAAATCCCCGTGGCATCGGAGCCGTTTGGCGGTGATTTTTTTTTCGGTCAGGGCCCGGAAATGGGAGACGACCTCCCCCTGGCGGCCAAGAATCGTTTCTCCGAGCGATGTCGTGGGGGCGTCCATGCCGTCCGGTCGTTTTTTGAGCGCCTTTTGAAACTGCTTCAAGACCTGTCCCGCCTGGGAACTCATGGACTGAAACAACGACCTCTGGTAGAGCTTGGAAAACGCTTCCGGCGCGAACAGGGGATCGATGGGATCCGACGCCAGTGCCTGGTGCATCTCGGCGGTGCGCTCCGCCAGCAGACGGGCCGATTCCATGAAGAAACCGATCCTTTCCACGGTCTCCTCCGGGATCGGCATCCGGCTCAGCGCCAGGGAGTGCTTCCGGGGCGGCCGCGGGGGCGGCTCGTCGTGCCTTTCCAGGATCTGTTCGAAATAGCCCGACAGGCTGTTGAGGGTGTAGGTCCAGGCGTCCCCCTGGTTCCGGACGTAGGCTTGAAGGATGGCCAGGGTGTTGGGCGCTTCGCCGGGCCGGGTGTACTCCAGGTAGCCGGCCACCGCCGGCAGGTTGGCGAATCCCTTGCGGGTCAGGAAGCGGCCGATCTCCAGGTCCGGATTGGTCCCCTCCTGGAGGCGGCGGAAAAGTTTGAGGATAAACCGGTCGCCGTAGACGATGGAGGTGTTGCTCTGCTCCGCCTTCATCACTTTGGTTTCGTAAGGGACGTCTTCCGGGCGGCGCCGCTTTTTGAACGCGCTTTCCGGGGTGGCGTTGAGACGGCCGAGAGTTCCCTTGACGCCGCTTCGCCGCGCGATCATCTCCAAAAGCGCCGCACAGAAATCGTGCCGCGCCAGACCATCCATGAGAAACCCGTCCACGTCGCCGGCAGCCGTTCGGACCCGGGCCATGGCCGCAAGGGGATGGTCCTCCAGGATCGGCCCGGCGTTGGCCGCGTCCAGATAAGTTATGGGGAGAATGTAGGATTCCGCGGTCCCATCGGTGTAGGCCAGATCCACAAAGAGGATCACGCCGGCGAGGACATGGTTTCGCACCGGCAGCCGCTCCCGTATGGCGCAGGACTTGATCCGCAGGCTCTTGGCGCCGAACCAGCGCTGGCCGGCGATGAAGGCGGGGAGTTGTTTTTCCAGGCGGGCGGGAACGCCGCCTTCGAAGATCTCCTCCCACCCTGTCTCCACCTCGAAGACCGGCAGTCGGTCCGGGGAAACGGCCGCTTCATGGGTCTGCTTGACGGCCTCTTCCGGGGCCAGAAGAAACCAGTAGAAAGCGTGGGGGCTGAGGGTCAGGAAATACGGATTTTCCGTGATCCGGGGAAAGGGGGTGTTGCCGAAAACCTCAACGGGGATCGCGCCCTCATAGCCTTCCAGATCCAGCTCCACGAACTGGACGAACCGGGAGAGGTTGACCACCACCAGGATCGACTGGTCTTCGTGCCGGCGGATAAAGGCCAGGATCTTGGGGTTTTCCGGCTCCAGAAAGGTCAGGTCCCCCCGGCTGAAGGCGGGGATCCGGCTGCGGAGGGTGAGCAGCCGCCGCATCCACCAGAACAGCGAGTGGCGGTTTTTCTTCTGGGATTCGACGTTGAGCACCTCGTAATGGTATTCCGGGTCGATGATCACCGGCAGGTAGAGCTTTTGGGGGTTGACCTGCGAGAAGCCGGCGTTGCGGTCCGGGCTCCACTGCATGGGCGTGCGAACCCCGTTCCGGTCCCCCAGGTAGATGTTGTCGCCCATGCCGATCTCGTCGCCGTAGTAGATGATGGGGGTTCCCGGCAGGGAGAGGAGCAGCGCGTTCATCAGCTCGATCCGGCGGCGGTGGTTGCCCACCAGGGGCGCCAGGCGGCGGCGGATCCCCAGGTTGACGCGCATCCGGGGGTCCCGGGCATAGGCCCGGTACATGTAGTCCCGTTCCTCGTCGGTGACCATCTCCAGGGTCAATTCGTCGTGGTTCCGGAGGAAGATGGCCCACTGGCAGGATTCCGGTATGGCCGGCGTGCTGTCAAGGATGTCGGTGACCGGAAACCGGCTTTCCATGTGGAGCGCCATGTAGAGCCGGGGCATGAGGGGAAAATGGAAACTCATGTGACACTCGTCGCCGTCGCCGAAGTACTCCACGGCGTCTTCGGGCCACTGGTTGGCCTCGGCCAGGAACATCCGGTTTTTGTATTTTTCGTCCATCCGGGCCCGGAGCCGCTTGAGAAAGGCGTGGGTCTCGGGGAGGTTCTCGCAGTTGGTCCCTTCCCGCTGGTAAAGGTAGGGGATGGCGTCCAGGCGGAGGCCGTCCACCCCCATGTCCATCCAGAAATCGAGGGCCTTGAAGATCGCGTCGTGGACCTTGGGATTGTCGTAGTTGAGGTCGGGCTGATGGGAATAAAACCGGTGCCAGAAATAGGCGTTGGCCACCGGATCCCAGGTCCAGTTGCTGGATTCGAAATCCTGGAAAATGATCCGGGCGTCGGCGTATTTGTCGTGGGTGTCGCTCCAGACGTAGAAATTTCGATAGACGCTGCCCGGTTTGGCCCGGCGGGCCCGCTGGAACCAGGGGTGCTGATCCGAAGTATGATTGATCACCAGCTCGGTGATGATCCGCATTCCCCGCTTGTGGGCTTCCCGCATGAAGGCCTTGAAATCGGCCAGGGTTCCGTAGGCCGGGTGGATACTCTTGAAATCTGCGATGTCGTAGCCGTCGTCCCGCAAGGGGGAGGGATAAAACGGCAGCAGCCAGAGTGCTGTCACGCCCAGTTCCTGGAGATAGTCCAGCTTGGAGGTGAGGCCCCGGAAGTCGCCGATGCCGTCGCCGTTGCTGTCGCAGAAGGTTTTGACGTGGAGCTGGTAGATGACCGCATCCTTGTACCAGAGCGGATCATTCGTCACTGCATTGGGTTTGTTTTTCCGCATGGGGCCCGCCTCTACATGAAGTAATCGAAATCGCTTTCGGTCCGCATCCGCCGGCGGAGCCGGAAGATCTGAACCGGGACGACCCTGGGGTCGAGTTCCACATAATTGTAATCGCCGTGCCACAGGTACCGGGCGTCGCTCACCAGATCGTGCATCTGAAAGGTGGGCTCCGCTTCAAATCCCATTTCCTCGAAGGGGAGTTTGACCCACGCGCTGTGGGTGTGATGGGGGTCGAGGTTGGCCGCCACCAGGATGATGTTGGAGAAATCGTCGGTGTATTTGCTGAAGCAGAGAATCTCCTCCCGCTCCACTGGGTGAAACATCAAATTTCGGGTCCCTTGCAGGGCCGGGTTTTCCCGCCGGATGCGATTGATCCGTTTGATGAACGGGCGGAGGGAGTGGGGTTCATTCAGATTCCAGTGGGCGATCTCGTATTTTTCCGAATCGCGGTATTCCTCGCTCAGGGGCTCCCTGGGCTCGTTGACGCAGAGTTCAAAAGCCGGTCCGTAGATGCCGTAATTGGAGGAAAGGGTCGCGGCGAGCATCAGCCGGAGAATGAACGCCGGCCGTTCGCCGATCTGTAAAAATTCCGGGAGGATGTCCGGGGTGTTGGGCCACAGGTTGGGCCAGAAGAACTCCTTGACCCGGGTCTGGGTCAGCTCTTCGAAGTACTGTTCGATCTCCCATTTCAGGTTGCGCCAGGTAAAATAGGTGTAGGACTGGGTGAACCCGGCCTTGGCCAGCCGGTACATGGTCTTGGGCCGGGTGAATGCCTCCGCCAGAAAGACCGTATCGGGATGCTCCCGCTTGCACTCGGCGATGAGCCATTCCCAGAACCGGAGCGGTTTGGTGTGGGGGTTGTCCACCCGGAAGATCCGGATGCCCTGGTCGATCCAGTATTGAACGACGCTCAGGAGTTCTTGCCGGAGGCTTTCGGCGTGTTCCGACTCGAAATCGAAGGGGTAGATGTCCTGGTATTTCTTTGGGGGGTTCTCGGCGTATTGAATCGAACCGTCGGGTCGTTGCCGGAACCATTCGGGGTGTTCCCCTACATATGGATGGTCGGGGCTGCACTGGAAGGCGATGTCCATGGCGATGTCGATGTCGAGCTTTTTGGCTTCGGAGACGAGTTCGCGGAAGTCTTCCAGTGTTCCCAGTTCCGGATGAATCGCCTTGTGGCCGCCCTCCCCAGCGCCGATGGCCCAGGGGCTGCCGGGATCGTCGGGCCCCGGCTTGGTGGTGTTGTTCCGCCCTTTTCGATGGCTCCGGCCGATGGGATGAATGGGCGGCAGGTATAGCACGTCGAACCCCATGTCGGCGACGTAGGGAAGGCGTTCGATGCAGTCCCTGAAAGTTCCGTGACGGCCGGGATCGTCGTCGGCGCAGGATCGGGGAAACATTTCGTACCAGGCGCTGAAGAGGGCCTTGACGGGTTCCGCCCGCAGGGGCAGGATCTTGCCGTATTCGGTCAGAGCGCTCAGATCCGGGGATGCCGCCATGAGGCGGAGGAGATCCCTGCCCAGGGCTTTCCGGGTCCGCTCCGGCAACGGCGCCTCGGAGGTCAGAAAATCGGCCGTCTCTTTCAGGCGGTCGGCATCCTCGCCCCCGGCCCGGTCCGCCGCCGATTGCACCAGCCCGGCGCCTTCCATGAGTTCCACGGAGACATCCTGGCCCGCGACGGCCTTTTTTTCCAACTGGTTCCGCCAGGTTTCGAACCGGTCGATCCAGGCGACAACGGTGAATTCATAATGTCCCAATTCATCCGCCGTAAAGGACGCCCGCCACAGGTCGTTGACCAGGAACGACATGGGCTGGATTCGCCATTCCGGTTCGCCCGCCTTCCGGTGCAGCAGCCGGGCGGACAGCGCATCGTGGCCGTCCACGAAGATGTCGGCTTCCACCGCCACGGTTTCACCGACGGCCCGTTTTGCGGGAAACCGCCCGCCGTCGACTTCCGGCTTTACGTTTTCGATGATGACGCGTTTCTGTATGGCTTTCATGATGACCTGTTCTTAATGTTTGTGGTGATCGTTGCGGATCGCCCGGGGCGCCGGGCCGATAATCCATCATCTTAAGGAATATGCGTACAAATTTACAATACACCGTTTTTGGTATATGAGGAACATGAAGACCTTATTTTTATCGCAAACGACCATGCTCGAGCGGAGGGCCTATGTATCATTTCAACAAGCACTTCCACCCCGTCAATTTCGTTTTCGCGAATCGATGCGAGGGGAAAACGCTGGCCGCGACGGATGACGGGTTCGCCCTTCATATCGCCTCGACGTCCGACGATCTGTATCACATCGAGATGCGCAATGAAAGGCGCTGGTCCCGGGATGGGCGGAGCGAAACCCCGGTTCTGTCCCAGGGACGGTCATGGAAAGGCGGGACGGCCGTCGGCGGCCGCACTGAGTTGACGATTTCCGCCGACTCCGGCATGACGCTGACGGCGGATGGGGGCGACATCCTGCTGAGCGCCGAGCCGTCCCAGTGGTTCGGCGTCAGCGGGGCGGCCTGGCTGTTTCAGTTCCATCGGACCGTCGACATGCGGTTTTTCGGCCTCGGCGAGAAGCATATGCCGTATGAGCGGTCCGGTCGGGCCTTCCGGTTCTGGAACGTCGATGTCTGGGCCGATCATCCCATGATCGACGTGACCCATGGCGATTATGATCCCGATTACCTTTCCGTGCCCTATCTCATCATCCAGCAGGGGGAGACGTTCATCGGGCTGCTCATGGACAATCCCTGGCCCGGGGTGATCGCCACCGATCCGGAAAAACAGGCCGCCCAGGGGCTGGGCATCGACCTCGATTACCCGCCGTCGATCGTCATGGGGGCGGAAAACGGGATTCCTTCCCTCTATTGCATTTACGGCCCAACCCTGTCGGAACTGACCCGGAAATTCCAGCGGCTGATCGGAACCACGCCCCTGCCGCCGCTGTGGGCCCTGGGCTATCACCAGAGCCGCTGGGGGTACCGGAGCCGGGAGGACCTGGAAGCGTTGGCGGATCGATTTGAAGAACACGAATTCCCCGCCGACGGCCTGTGGCTGGACATCGATTACATGGACGGCTTCCGGGTCTTCACCTTCGACCCCGACAGCCTGCCCGACCCCGCCGGGACGGTGGCCGCCCTGAAAGAAAGGGGATTTCGGGTTGTGCCCATCCTCGACCCCGGCGTCAAGCGTGATCCGGGCTACGATGTCTACGATACCGGCGCCTCCCGCCGGGTCTTCTGCCAAAACCCGGCCGGGACCGAATTCATGGGCATCGTCTGGCCGGGATGGACGGTCTTCCCGGATTTCACTTTGGCCGAAACCCGGAAATGGTGGGCCGGATATGCCAAACGATTCTTCCAAACCGGCTTTGACGGCGCCTGGATCGACATGAACGATCCCTCCACCGGACCGGTGGACCCCATGACCATGCGGTTCGAAAACGGCGGGACCGATCACGCCGCCTTCCACAACCAGTACGCCCTGCTCATGGCCCGGGCCACCCGGAAAGGATTGGAAGCCGCTCACCCCAACCAGCGGCCCTTTATCCTCTCCCGGTCGGGCTGCACCGGGTCCCAGAAATACGCGGCCCACTGGACCGGCGACAATTTCTCCAACTACCACCACCTCCGCAGGTCCATCGGCAAATCCCTCAACCTGGCGATGTCCGGCTTTCCCTTCAACGGTCCGGACGTGGGCGGCTTCGGGGGCCACTGCACCGAAGCCCTCTTGATCGACTGGGTCAAAGCGGCGTTCCTCTTCCCGTTTTTCCGCAACCACACCATGCGGGGCAGCCGGGACCAGGAACCCTGGGCCTATTCGCCCCGCGCCCTGGAGATTGTCCGCCTGTTCGTGCGCCTTCGGTATCGTCTGCTTCCCTACTTGTATAACCTGTTCATCCGGCAGGAAGAAACCGGGGAAGCCATCCTCCGGCCCCTGTGCTACGATTTTCCCGATGAGGCGGCGTCCCTGAGCGAGATCGACGATCAGTTCATGATCGGCCCCTGGATCATGCAGGCGCCGTTTTTAGACGAGGACGGCAAGGAACGGAGAATCTTTTTGCCCAAAGGACGCTGGTTCCGGGCGGATGCCGGCAAGTGGCTCGACGGCGGGCAGCGGATCACCGTCAGACGGCGGACCGAAACCACGCCGCTGTTTTTCCGGGAAGGGGGGCTCATCCCGTTCCAGCCGGGCGACATCAAGGACAATCGCAAGGAATTGAACCGGATCGGTTTGCTGTGCTGCATCCCGCCTGAATATCAAGGCGAATCGCGTTGCCGGTACAGCGCGGATGACGGGCTCAGTCTGGATTATCGGAAGGGCGGGCGAACGACCATCGAACTGGCGGTCTGCTTGAAAAAGGGAGTTCTTCATGCGACGACGCGGCGCCTCGCCGAAGGCTATGGGGCGGTTGAGATGACGATCTACACGCTGGATCGGTTTCCGTCCGTGGTGATGGAAGATGGGGATGGAAAACGGGTTCTGCATCCGGTGGAAGAACCGGTCCGCCTGGCGGGGGGACGGTTTACCTGGCATCGGTGGGCGTCATCTCCTGAGTCGCTTTCCACAAAGTCGCACAGCACTTCATTGTATCGCGGGCCTATATGAGCTGAGCCTTTAGGCAGCATTTCGCGATGGATCTTCTTCGTTCCCTAT
>JAABTM010000535.1 GCA_011389855.1 Desulfobacteraceae bacterium | reverse complement strand
CATCGCACTCTTGAGCTCACACTTGCTTGGTTACGCTTAAACCACCCGCTTCGTCGCTCTTGAGTACGGGAGAAGGCTACAATTCACCCATAGATTCTGCGGAAGACCCCGGGATTTGACCGGCAGGCACCTCCAGTTACCAGAACCCGGGTATGCCCCGCTTCAGCGCGCAAACCAGTCCAGGATATGTTCCACGATGGCAATCATTTCGGGGTTTTCGGTGGTGCGTATGATTTTGTGTCCGTTGATCTTTCCGGCGATCTGAAGGCGGGGCAGCCCGAGCGGGTCCGGGTTTTTCGGACCGGTAATATTTGCGTAGACCATGCCGGCGTCGACCAGGCGTTGGAAAATAACCGTGATTTCCTCGGGCCGAACCCCGGCATTGTCTTCGTGGTAGTGGTTCCAGTGTGGATGTGTGGGGTCGGAAGCGAAACTGTCCATCACCTGCGGGCTCAGACCGCTGCGCAGGCGGATTTGTCCCGAACCGAAGAACGTCAGGCGCGCGGGAAATTTGAAGCGCGGGGTTTCGGTATCGGGGATATAGAGGATATCCAGCGTGTCCAGGGCGGAGCTTTCGACTTGGAAGCGTTCGGGCCGGGCCGGGCGGAAAAGGGCGCAGCCTCCGCAAAGCGCCAGGGCCAGGAGGGCAGGAAAGGCCGGATGATGGATCAAGGAAGGGATATGCCGCATGGTGTCTCCTGGGGTTTGCCGGAGTGGGGTTGATGTTTTTCGCGGGCCCGTTGGGCCAGAACCGCAAGTCGGGCACGATTATAGCGTTGCACGAGAATGCAGGGCAAGTTTGCCATCAGGGCATACAGCCCGTGGATTCCCCAGGCCCATATAGGATTCCACAAGAAGAACAAGGGTACGGCGGCAAGGACGATCCAGTGCACCATCTCTCCCCGTCGGGTCTCGGCGGCAAATCTTTCGAGGTAGGCCGGGTCACGGCTTGCCCGTGTGCGTTTCGGGAACCCCCCGGCAAACCAGGTGGCTCCGTCCGGCAGCAACCCCTTCCAGCGGCGCACCTGAAAATGCCGTTCATAAACCCGGCCGTCCGCCTCCCAGGAGCGCAGCCGTGTCCAGCGCCCATCGTTTGCAAACAATCGGACCGGAAGACGCAACCCTCCGTAGGCAATCGCCAGATGCAGCAGCAGCCAGCCAAAGATATTCAGCGTTACAATCGCCCAGACCGGCGGTTCCCATACCATAGAATCACTCCTCAGAATCACTCCTCGACGGATCGACCTTTCCAGGTGGCGGGCTGCCGTCTGCCGATCACCCCGCTGTAGACCAGCAAAAAAAAGAACAAGGGGATCGGGTACACAAGCCAGCACCAAACGGCAAACTTTCCGACACGGCGCAACGCCAGTCCATAGGAAACGGCAAAAAGGGGATAGCCTCCGTACGCCACCGCCGGATGGACAAGGCCTGTCGCGCCGAAGCACAGGAAGACTGCCATGACACCCCCGGACATCCACAGCACGGTCAGAAAAAGCAGCCGTGGGTCGGAACCTTGCGCGCCGGCGGAAAAGGCCTTGCGCCATCCTGAGATCAAATTCTGAAGGCGGCCGGGATACATTCGGATGTCCAGGATTCCCCGTCCCGGAAGGATTTCCGTTCTGACTCCGGTTTCCAAAAATCGCCTCGCCATGAAAAAATGTTCCAGAATTTCAGCTTTTACGGCCTTATGTCCCCCGACCCGTTCATAGTGCTGGCGCGAAACCAGCAGAAACGGTCCAAACAGGCCCTGTTTCACCCGGCGGCGTATCCGGGAAAAACCGCCGACCCCGCCCGACATGGCCAGTACGAAAAAAGCGGAAAGGTTTTCATGGACACGGCCGACTCGCTGGTAGGCGGCCACCGATACCGCCGCATTCAACCGGCCGGCCAGATGCCAGGCAACGGCCAGTCCCGGGGGGGAGGGTCGTGTGTCGGCGTCCATAAAGCACAGCCAAGGTTGGGCGGCCGCCTGGGCGCCCTTCCAGCAGGCCCAGGTCTTCCCCCGCCATCCCGGCGGCACGTCGCCCGGCGGAACAACGCGAATCCCCCGCTGCCGGGCAATCGCCGCGGTTTCGTCCGTCGATCCGTCATCCACGACCAGGATTTCGGCGGGAGGTGGACGTGCTCCGCTCAAAGCGTCCAGCAGGGCGGATAGGTTATTTTCCTCATTGCGAGCGGGTATAATCACCGAAAGCGGCAGGATCGCATCGGGAAGATCCTCTTCCCGCACATTCCGGGCAGGGTAGGGGCGCCCCATGACTTGCCAGCCGGCCCAGAGGCAAGCCAGGCAGAGAATACCCATCGCTATTGATCCCATTGCTGAATCGCTTTTGCCGTGTTCTGACCGCAAAGCACAACCATCG
>JAABTM010000240.1 GCA_011389855.1 Desulfobacteraceae bacterium | reverse complement strand
GGTGGCGATGCTGGCGATGAGGCTGGTGGCCACCGAGAGCCGGATCCCCAGCCAGCCCATGACCCCGAAATTGACCACGATGGGAAAGGCGCACGTCGCCACGCCCACCAGCCCGACCCGTCCTGAAAGAAAGAGGAAAAACAGGATGACGAAGACGGCCGACAGGGTCAGCCCCAGGCTCCGGACCTGTCCGGATACCAGAAGCTGGCTGCTGGCGGAAACGGCGACGCCGATGCCGGTCACGTCCCAGGTCATGGACGGCGGGAAAGTGTGTCGCAGATGATCGAGAATCGCGTCCCGGGTCTCCAAAAATTTCCGGGAACTGGCGATGTGGGTGAACAGGAGCACCGTTGTTTGTGAAAAATCGGGGGAGATGAACCGGGAGAGAAGGTCCTCCCCCAGCAGGGTTTTGGCGTTGTTGACCGCCATTCGCAGCTCCCAGCCTTCTTCGGGGATACGGTAGGCCGCCGGGTCGAACTCGTTGAGGGTGTAGTTGACCAGCTTCAGGTAGTCCGCGTAGGAGACGGCCTTGTCCACGCCGGGCAGCGTCTCCAGAAAACGCGCCAGCCGGAGGATCGCCTCCAGGTGTTCGGGCGTATCGAAAAAGAAATCGGGCTGATCGCTGTCGACGGCCACGTTGAGGGGGAAGCTGCCCGACAATTCCCGGTGGATGTCCCGGAAATGGCGGCGGACTTCGGTGCCCGACTCGAAATAATCGATGGGATTGGTTTCCGCCTGGAGCCGGAAAATGCCGAGCCCGCAGAGAAGGAGAACCGCCAGAAGGGCCGGCAGGGCGACGCGCTGTTTGTAGAGGTTGATGTGGACGAGCCGCTTCAGGATGCGGTCGGCGGTCCGGAACCGGAGGCCCTCCTTCCTTTCGGCGGGCAGGGGCGCGAGGGCCAGGGCGGCGGGGAACAGAATCAGCAGGAGGATCAGGAGACTGATGATCCCGATGCAGGAAAAGGCGGCGAAGGCCTGGATGGCCGGAATCCGGTTGACCAGAAGAGAACCGACCCCGACGGCGGTGGTGAAAACGGCCAGGACCGTGGGCAGGGACATGGTCATGAAGGTCGAGAAGGCGCATTCGGCCGGGGAGGGGGCGGTCCGGGCCTGGCGGAGGTATTCGGAGCAGATATAGAGGGAATAGGCGGCGCCCACGGCGATGAGAAAGACCGGCACGATCATGGTGAGCATGGAGAGCGGGGTTCCGGACATGCCCATGGCGCCGAAGGTCCAGACCAGGGACAGGGCCACGCAGAGAACCGGCAGGATCAAACAGACGCGGTTCCGGAACAGCCCGTAGAGCAGAAGCGCGATGACGAGAAAGCAGACCGGGGGCAGCCGGAGGAAATCTTTTCTGGAAAAGGTCTCCAGCGCCCTGGAAACCACCGGCATGCCGATCCCGTAGCCGGACAGGGGGGCGGCGTCGGCGATCAGGTCCGAGACCGCCCGGATGACGGCCTCGTGGTCGGCGTCGGGGGACAGCACCAGGTTGAGGGCGGTGGTCCGCCGATCCTCTGAAATGAGGTTTCGCCGGAACAGGGTGACCGGTTCGATCAGATCGGCGAAGGCGTCGAGATCCGCTTCGCCGCCCAACTCCACCGTTTCCCGGATTTCCGGCAGGCCGATCACCCGGTCGACGCCCGGGATCCCGGCGGCCCCTTCGGAGACCCTCCGGACCTGGGCGAAGGCCCCGGGATCGAAGATGTCGTCGGCCTTGAGGACGATCCGGATGAGGTCGTCGGAACCGAACAGCTTCTGGAACGTCCGGTACTGGCGGGTTTCCGGGAGATCTTCGATCATGAAATCGGTGATGGCGGATTTGAAAAAGAGGCGGGGGATGAAGGCGGCGAAAAAGAGGGAGACGAGGGCGATAAGAACGATGACCGTTCGAGGGCGATAGATGATCCATCTCAGCAGCGCGCGGTAGAAAGATGAGATGGAAAACGGGCCGGGCATCGGGCCTCCGTGGCCGGGTTGAGGTCGTGGGGCCGTAGGGGCGAAAAATTTTTCGCCCCTACGTTTTCGTCCCTGCGTGGTTTTACGCTACAGCACCTTGATGTCGTACACTTGGTTGGAGTCCGGATCGATCACATGAACCCCGCAGGCGATGCAGGGGTCGAAGGAATGGACGGTCCGCAGGATCTCCAGGGGCCGTTTGGGATCGGCGATGGGGGTCCCGATGAGGGCTTCCTCCACCGGCCCCAGCTTGCCCCCTTCGCACCGGGGACCCAGATTCCAGGTGGAGGGGACCACCATCTGGTAGTTTTTGATCTTCTTGTCCTCGATTTCGATCCAGTGGCCCAGGGCGCCCCGGGCCACGTCGTTGAGCCCGTGCCCCATGCCCTTGTCCGGCATCTCCCAGGGCTCGTAGGTCTTGGTGTCGCCGTTCTTGACGTTTTCCACCAGCTCCGTGATCCAGCCTTCCATGGCCGAGCCGATGACCATCGTCTCCAGGCCCCGGGCCGCAGTCCGTCCCAGGGTCGAGAAGAGAGCGGCGGCCGGGATGTCCAGCTTTTTCAGGGTGCTGTCCACCACGTCCTTGAACTCCTTTTTGCCCAGTCCGTAGCCCACCAGAACCCGGGCCAGGGGGCCCACCTCGCAGGATTCGCCGTCGTAGCGCGGCGCCTTGAACCAACTGTATTTGCCGGTCTGGGGCTTGCCGAACTTCCAGGTGGATTTGTCGCCGCCGGTTTCGTAGTCGCCGGGCCGGGGCTTGGTCTCGCCCTGGTAGGGGTGTTTGGGCGAGCCGTCCTCGTACCAGGCGTGGACCACGTGCTCGGTGACCTTCTCCTGATCGGGCATCTGGACGTTCTGGAAATCCCGGTTGGCGATCCACCCTCTGGGGAGAAAGAGGTCTTCGGGTTCTTTTTCGCTCTGGGGCAGGTCGCCCCAGCAGAGGAAATTGGTGGCGCCGCCGATGGCGCCCCAGTCCTTGTAAAACGATGCGACGGTAAGAAGATCGGGGATGTAGACGTTCTCGATGAACGCCTGGGTCTCTTTCCAGAGGTGGAGGAACTCGGCCAGTTTGTCCGCGGTGAGGCTCCGGACGCAGGTGACGCCCCCCGCCACCAGGGATTGCAGGTGGGGGTTTTTGGCGCCGAACAGCGCGTGCATCCGGGCGGTTCGGGACTGGAGCCGCAGGGCCTCGATATAATGGGCCGAGGCCATGAGGTTGCCTTCGGGCGGCAGCTTGTAGGCCGAATGGCCCCAGTAGGCGTTGTTGATGGGCCCCAACTGTCCGCTGTCCACGAAGGTCTGAAGGCGCTCCTGGACCCCTTTGAAATACGCCGATCCGCCCCACTTGCCGTTGTTGCTGTTTTCCGAGAGGGTGGCGGTTTTTTTGGGGTCGGCTTTCAGGGCGCTGACGATGTCCACCCAGTCCAGGGCGTGGAGATGGTAGAAATGGACGATGTGGTCGTGCTGGAACTGAGCCCCGTGGAGCAGGTTCCGGATCAGCCGGGCGTTGTCCGGTATCCGGACTCCGATGGCGGCCTCCACGGCCCTGACCGAGGACAGGTAATGGACATAGGTGCAGACGCCGCAGGACCGCTGGGTGAACAGCGGCGCGTCCCGGGGGTCCCGGCCCTGGAGGATGAGTTCGATGCCGCGGAACATGTTGGCCGAACTCCAGGCGTTTTTAACCTTTCCCCCTTCCACTTCCACCTCGATGCGAAGGTGGCCTTCTATTCTGGTGATCGGGTCGACAATGATGCGCTTCCCCATATGATTCTCTCCTTAAAAATAAGGTCTTTTTTTGGATGGATGAGCCCGCTCCGGTCGTTCAGGGATGCTTAAAGCGGCTCGAAAAAGGGCGTCATATTGTCCCAGAAGCCCGGCTCGCTGCACCCGATGCAGGGATGCCCCGCTTCCACCGGCCAGTTGGTGCCGTCGTTGTATTTGGCCACCGGGCAGTTGTTGTAGGTCTCGGGTCCTTTGCAGCCCATTTCGTAGAGGCAGTAGCCCAGCGCGGCTTCTTCGGAGCCGAATTCCGTGACGAATTCGCCCAGTTCGAAGTGGGAGCGCCTCGGGCATTGGTCGTGGATGGTCTTTCCGTAGGCGAAAAGGGGACGGCCGTAGGCGTCCAGGGCGGGAACTTTTCCCATCAGGATGTAGTTGACCACCGTCCCCACCAGGTTGATGGGGTTGTAGGGGCATCCGGGAAGGTTGACCGGCTGGACCCCGACGGCGTCGGAGACGCCCTTGTAGCCGCCGGGGTTCGGCTTGGCCGCCTGGATGCCGCCGAAGGTGGCGCAGTTGCCGATGGCGATCACCGCCGCGGCCTTGGGCACGACCTCCCGGGCGATCTCCAGGAAGGTTCTGCCGCCGATGCGGCCGTAAATGCCGTTGTCCTTGGTGGCGATGGCCCCTTCCACGACGCAGACGAATTTGTCCTTGTACTTTTTGACCGCGGCGTGGAGATTGTCTTCGGCCTGCTGTCCGGCGGCGGCCATGATGGTTTCGTGGTACTCCACCGAAAGGATCTCCAGCACCAGATCGTCGGGGTAGGGGTAGGTGGAGCGCAGCATCGCTTCGGAACAGCCGGTGCATTCGCCGAAATGGAGCCAGACCACGGGGGGCCTTTTTTTCGGAGCGGCGAACACCTCCGCCACTTTCGGGACAAAGGAGGACGACAGCCCCAGGGTCGTGGTCACGAATGTGCAGTACTTCATGAACGCCCGGCGCGACACCCCTTTGCTTTCTAACTTTTCGTAAAATTCTTTTTGTTCCTTTTCCATTGACACCTCCTCTGAATGGTTCCGGGTCCTTGACGCCCATGCGGGGATGCCGGGCGATATGCCGTCTGTTTATAGCAAATTCAAATGATTTAATAAAGCTGTAATTGAATAATGGATATCATAAAGTAAATTAAATTTAGTTTATGGGAACTCTTCGTGATCGAGGAGATCGACGGGTATGAGTTCGAGTGATTATGGGTCAGGAATCGATGTCCGGCGAGACGCCGCTCCCGTATCCCTTCTCCCGGGCCGTCATGTCCAGGTGGAGGGTGGCCAGGGCCTCCAGGGGGGGATGAAAAGGGCGGTTCAACTGTCGGAGATCCACCGTCTTGATATAGGACCCGCACCCATCGCAGAGGTCCACCCGGTATTCCGGCTCCCCTTCCACATGCAGGTAGGGGTGGTTCTTGGGATCGGTCCGGCCGCAGGACGGACACATCATTCGCGGGACGGACCAGTCGTGCCAGCAGACGGCGCAGAAGAGGCGGCGCCGGCCCGCGTCGCCCGACAGGGACGAGAGAACCGGCAGGCCGCCGCAGACCGGGCAGTAGCCTTTGTCCCATCGGCCGTCCGGGTCGAGGTGGGCGATCAGGCCGTCCCGGCAGGCGGTCAGGGAGGGCTTGACGCTGTTGTAGACCAGGAATTCCAGGAGGGACGTTTCCACCCCGGCCTTCCGGGCCGCCTCGGCGAAGGGCGCCTCATCGTCCCGGAGCACGGCGGAGGACAGCTTTTCCAGGTCGATGCCCTCTTCGAGGACGGCGTTTTTCAGGGGCGCGACATTCACCGGCAATCCCCCCTCCGGCAGGGCGGCGATGTCGCGGAGGGTCAGGAAGAGATCCCGGGCCGCGGCCGGATCGATCCGGAATTCGGTTTTGTCGATCAGCGGCAACCCTTCCTTCCGCTTGGCGGAGCGGATGTCGTCGGGGATGACGATGGGGTCGATGATCGGATCCGATTTTTCCTGGGCGATGAAGACGTTGCCGTAAAAGCCGAGCATGGCTTTGTAAACGGGCCGTGCGGATTTGAGCTGGGAAACGGCGGTTTCGATGGCTTCCGGGGAGGATTTGGCGTGGGTCTGGGGCATGTCGTTTTTTACAGTCCTTTCACAAAGCGATAGGGGATTCAGAATTTGGGCCTTGATCATCATTCCGGCCATTCATATGGACGAAGACCTGCGAGGTTTTAGAAACCTCGTAGGTCTGGGCGCGGAGCCGGCCGAAACGATGATCAAGGCCAGAATTTGCAGGGGCGAAAAATTTTTCGCCCCTACATGAAAAGGGGGCGAGCCGCCCGGCCCACCCCCTTCTCAATTCTCACGATGCGAACCGCGTCAACGCCTTACAGCCGCATCAGGTTTGTAAACGGTTTGGCCATCTGGCGCAGGGCCATGGCCCGGGTCATCCCCACGGGGCTTCGCGAGGCAATGGCCGATTCATGGTAAAGCAGCGGATCGAAGGCCACCAGGAAGATCACCCGCACCGCGTCCGGGTCCAGGAGCGCGGCGCCGGGGTACTTCTTCTGCACCGTCTTCAGCCGTCTCTCGGCCAGATCGAGGATCTCGTTCCGATCCCCGAAGTTCATGGCCCCGGTGGGGCAGGTCTTGACGCAGGCCGGTTCCAGCCCGTTGTGGACCCGGTCGTTGCACATGTCGCACTTGGCGATGGTCCCGTCCTGGGCCGCCCTGGGGATGTTGTAGGGACAGGAGGCCACGACCTCGTCCGGGAAAAGCGTGCGGGTCCGGAGGGTGTAGAGGACGGCCCCGGTCATCTCGTCGGTGTAGATGGCGTCCGGCTCGTCCGCTGTCGCCTGGCAGGGCGCGTCGATGCAGTGGCGGCACTGGTCCGGGAAAAAGAGCCATTGCAGCCGGTCGCCGATGACCTCTTCTTTCATCCGCACCAGTTTGTAGGTGTCGAAGGAGAGATCCGGCGGGTTCTGGTAGCCGCCGCGGTTGGTCGTGTGTTCGGCGGGCAGGCCGTGCCATTGCTTGCAGGCGACCTGACACCCCCGGCACGCCGTGCAGCGGGTGGTATCGATCAAAAATGATTTGCTCATGGGATCTCCTCCTCTCTACAGTTTGACCACGTTGACCATAAAGGCCTTGGTCTCGGGGATCCGCGTATTGGGATCGCCCGTGGACGGGGTCAGCAGATTGGCGCTGTCTTCGGCGCCGCTCTCGGGCCATCGCCATCCGTAATGCCAGGGCAGGCCCACCTGGTGGACGACGGTGTCGCCCATCTGGAAGGGCTGGAAGCGTTTGGTCACGATGGCCGTGGCCTCCAGTCCGCCCCGGGCCGACGCCACCTTCACCCGTTCGCCGTTTTTGATCCCCTTCAGTCCGGCCAGTTGCTCGCTCATCTCCACGAAGACCTGGGGCTGCATCTCCATGAGCCAGGGCTGGGTGCGGGTCATGAGGCCCGTCTGCCAGTGCTCCACCACCCGGTAGGTGGTGCCCACATAGGGGAACCGGGGGTCGCAGGAGGCGTGGAGATCCATCTTGGTTTCGTAGAGGGGCGCCGCGGGATTGATGATTTTGGGGTTCAGCAGGTTTTTCTCGACAGGGCATTCCAGGGGTTCGTAATGTTCCGGGAAAGGCCCGTCCGCCCGCCCCGGACCGAAGATCTGGCCGTGGCCGTGCTTCCGCATGATGAAGGGGTGCTTGCTCTTGGGGTTGGGCGCGCCGTCCGCGTTGAGCAGGGGCGGCCACCCGCCGTCGGGCACATCGCCCACCCATTTGGACCCGTTCCAGGAGATGACCGGATCCTTTTCGTCCCAGGGCTTCCCGTAAGGATCAACCGACGCCCGGTTGTAGATGATCCGCCGGTTGACCGGCCAGCACCAGGAGAATTCGGGATAAAGACCGATCTTGTTGGGGGCGTCCTCCTGTCCGCGCCGGGCCGCCATGTTCCCCTTTTCCGTGTAGGAGTTGCAGTAGAGCCAGTTGGCCGAGGAGGTGGACCCGTCGTCTTGGAGAAAGGCGAAGCTGGGGACCAGGGTTCCTTTTTTGTAGGTTTTCCCCTTGATCTCGACGTCCCTGAGGAAATAGCCGTTGATCTCTTTGGCCACCTTGTGGGCGTCGTATTCGCCGTCTGTCGCGTAATCCCATTTCAGGTTGCGGATGGGTTCGGCGAATTCCCCGCCGGGCTCGTAGATCGCCTTGATCTTCCGGCCCAGCTCCATGATGATGTCGCCGTCGGGACGGCTGTTGCCCATGGGTTTGGGGCCGCGATACCGCCACTGCATCCATCGGCCGCTGTTGGTGATGCTGCCTTCTTTCTCCACGAATGCGGCGGCGGGCAGCATGAAGACCTCGGTCTGGGTCGCCTTGGGATCGACGCCGGGGCCTTTCCAGAACGAACCGGTTTCGTTGTCGAAAAGGTTGACGTTGACCATCCAGTCGAGCTTGGAAAGGGCCTGGCGGGTCTTGCCGGAATTGG